>JAUNTY010000032.1 GCA_030538415.1 Neisseria sp.
TAATGACGGATGTAATGGATATTTCCAAGAAAAAAGTATTTTGCAAAGGTCTCAGATTGGCCGAAATGGGAATATGGCGCAGGGTAAATAAACAGAGGCCGTCTGAATGTTTCAGACGGCCTCTGTTTATTTAAAGCAATAATCTAGCAGCAACGCCCGCCGTTGGCACCGCAGCGGCGCCTGCGGCAGTAATCTTGAAACTGCAATTCAGTCATTACGGGCGCGTTGGGGTTATGTTTGCGTTGCTGGGCAACGTAGTTTTCATAATCGGGTACGCCTACCATCAGATTGGCGGTCAGGCGGGCGGTTTTCCACGCGCGCTTGATGCGTTGCATTATTTTATTGCTCATTGGCTTTCACCTCGTTACGGTAAACCGCAGGTACTTCTTTGGCGGTCGGCCAAGCCACTTTACGGGCTTTCAGCGCCACGCGCAAGCCGTAGAAGGCCACAATCACCACCACCGACAGGAAAAGAATGGTCAGACCGGAGTTGACGTAATCGTTGAACGCGATTTTGTGCATTTGGGCAATGTCTTTGGCCGGTGCCAGAATCTCACCACGGGCGGCCGCATCTTTGAATTTGGCCGCGTGTGCCAAAAAGCCGATAGACGGATTGCTGTGGAAGAGTTTTTGCAGGCTGGCGTAGCAGGTGACGAAGAGCAGCAGCAGGGCGGGGGTGAGCGACACCCACACATAGCGTTCTTTTTTCATCTTCACCAGAATCACGCTGACCATAATCAGCGCCACGCCCGCGAGCATCTGGTTGCCGATACCGAAGAGCGGCCACAGCGAATTGATGCCGCCCAAGGGGTCGGTCACGCCGGTGTAGAGGAAGTAGCCCCACAGACCGACGGCGAAGAAGGTGGCAATGATGTTGGCGGGCAGCGAATCGGTGTTGCTGAATGATTTCACGAAAATGCCGCCCAAATCCTGAATCATGAAGCGGGCGACGCGGGTGCCCGCATCGACGGCGGTGAGAATGAACAGGGCTTCGAACAGGAGCGCGAAGTGATACCAGAAAGCCATCATCGCTTCACCGGGAATCAGCTGGCTCATGATGTGCGCCATGCCGACGGCCAAGGTGGGCGCGCCGCCTGCGCGGGAGAGAATGGTGTTTTCGCCGACAGCGTCTGCGGTGTGCAACAGCGTGGCCGCATCAATGGGGAAGCCCATTTGGGTAACCACTTGGGCGGCTTGCGCGGCGTCGGTGCCGATGAGCGCGGCCGGGCTGTTCATGGCGAAATAGATGCCGGGGTCGAGCACGGCGGCGGCAGCCAGCGCCATAATCGCCACAAAGCTTTCCATCAGCATGCCGCCGTAGCCGATCATGCGCACGTGGGTTTCGTTTTCAATCATTTTCGGTGTGGTGCCGGAAGAAATCAGCGCGTGGAAGCCTGATACCGCACCGCAGGCGATGGTGATGAAGAGGAAGGGGAAGAGGTTGCCTGAAAATACGGGGCCTGTGCCGTCGACAAATTTGGTGATGGCGGGCATTTCCAGCGCCGGGCTGACCACGATGATGCCGATGGCCAGGCCAATGATGGTGCCGATTTTCAGGAAAGTGGAGAGATAGTCGCGCGGAGTGAGCAACAGCCACACCGGCAACACCGCGGCGACAAAGCCGTAAATCATGATGGCCCAGGTGAGCTGCACGCCGGTGAGGTCAAACCAGTGCGCATACGAGCTTTGCGCCACGTTTTCACCATACACAATCGCCAGCATCAGCAAAATAAAGCCGACGATGGAAATCTCGCCGATTTTGCCGGGGCGGATGTAGCGGGTGTAGATACCCATGAAGAGCGCAATCGGCATGGTGGCGGCGATGGTGAACGTGCCCCACGGGCTGTGGGTCAGCGCTTTGACCACAATCAGCGCCAACACCGCCATGATGATGATCATAATCATCAAAATGCCGATGGAGGCAATCACGCCGGCGGTGGTGCCCAGCTCCTGCTTGACGATGTCGCCCAGAGAACGGCCGTCGCGGCGCATGGAAACAAACAACACCATCATATCCTGCACGGCGCCTGCGAAGACCACGCCGAAGATAATCCACAAGGTGCCCGGCAGATAGCCCATTTGCGCGGCCAGCACGGGGCCGACCAGGGGGCCTGCGCCTGCGATGGCGGCGAAGTGGTGGCCGAACAACACGCCTTTGTGCGTCGGCACGTAATCGAGGCCGTCGTTATGGCGCTCGGCGGGGGTGAGGCGGTTGGCATCGAGCTCCATCACTTGTTTGGCGATGAAGAGGCTGTAGAAGCGGTAGGCGATGCAGTATACGGAGATGGCAGCCACCACCATCCATACCGCACTCACTTGCTCGCCTCTGCTCATGGCCAGCGTGGTGAAGGCGGCCAGGCCGACCAACACAACGATGCCCCAGATCAGAAACGTTTTTATGTGTTTCATGGTTAATCCTTAATGGGTTGTTGAGGTTGATAAAAATACGGAAAATGCTGAATGCTTATAAGCTTGGTTGCTGTGTGTAAGCCGTATTCTTTTTATTAATGTTTTAATGTAGCAGGGTGTAACGTTTGCAAAATTCAGCGCAAGATTAACATATTTACACAATCAAGGGTAACGGCTCAATAAGGAGAATTGCAGCAGTTTTGAGTCAGGTCAAAAGATGAATACGGCTGTGGGAAGGCCGTCTGAAAGGAAAGCCGGGCAGGCTGTTGATTTTTTAATGTGATTATTGCAGTTTGTAAAAAACAGGCGGGTGCCGGCGGATGCGGCTTTATCGCAACACAGGCCGTCTGAAAGCGGGCGCGGGGCAAATCAAACATGTGCAATGCCCGTTCATCAGAATAAGCCGGCGGTGTCAATGTGTATGCTATAGAGGGAAAACTTAATTCCTACTGCGGCGTTGCTGCGTCTGGCCGTACTATCTGTACTGTCTGCGGCTTGCTGCCTTGTATTAGAGTAAGTTTTCCCTCTATATGAAAAAAATGCTGTTCGGTTATGGTTTGGCTTTTCTGAATGGATATAGTCGGAGAAATGAGATTCTGATACAAGGCGAGCCAAGGCCGTAGCAGAAACTCATTTCTTCGACTATAGTGGCTAAATTTAATATCTGCTACGGCGTTGCTGCACCTTGTCGTACTATCTGTACTGCCTGCGGCTTGCTGCCTTGTATCAAATATTAAGTTTAGCCACTATATATAAAAACACCCTGCGCGGGGCAGGGTGTTGTGTTGCCGCTCAGCAGCAGCGGCCGTTGCCGTTGCGGCGCTTGTGGCAGTAATCCAGAAATTCCAGCCGGGTCATCACCGGCGCACCGGCATTGTGTTTGCGCTGTTGCGCCACGTAATTGTCGTAATCCGGAATGCCTGCCAGATAGTAGGCAAAAATGCGGGCGTTTTTCAAAACGGCTTTCAGACGGCCTTTCCAATCATGATTTGGCTTCATGGGTTTGCACCTTGCTACGATAAACCGCAGGCACTTCTTTGGAAGTCGGCCAGGCGATTTTGCGCGCTTTCAATGCCACTTGCAGGCCGTAAATCGCGATGAAAATCACCACGGCGAGGAAAGCCAGCGCCAAGCCCGAGTTGACATAATCATTCAGCACAATCTGGCTCATCTGCGCCAAATCCTTGGCCGGAGCCAGAATTTTGCCTGTGGCGGCGGCTTCGCGGTATTTGGCGGCGTGGGCAAGGAAACTCACGCGCTCGTCGGCATCAAACAGTTTTTGCAGGCAGGCCACGGTGGTGACTACCAAAAGACCCAGCGCGGGCACAAGCGGCACCCACACAAAACGCTCTTTTTTCATTTTCACGAGCACCACGCTGACCATAATCAGCGCAATGCCGGCGAGCATCTGGTTGCCGATGCCAAACAGCGGCCACAGCGAGTTGATGCCGCCCAAAGGGTCGGTGACGCCGGTGTAGAGGAAATAGCCCCACGAGCCGACGGCCAATACGGTGGCCACCAGGTTGGCGGGAATGCTGCCCGAATTGCCCAGCGGTTTGATGAAGATACCGAGCAAATCCTGATACATAAAGCGCGATACGCGGGTGCCCGCATCGACGGCGGTGAGGATGAACAAGGCTTCAAACAACAGCGCGAAGTGATACCAGAAAGCCATCATCGCTTCGCCCGGAATCAGACGGCTCATGATGTGCGCCATGCCGACGGCGAGGGTGGGCGCGCCGCCCGCACGGGAAAGAATGGTGTGTTCGCCCACTTCTTTGGCGGTGTTGGCCAGCGTGGCGGCGTCAACCGGGATTTGCAGGTGGGTGGTGATGGCTTGTGCGGCGGTGGCAGGGTCGGTGCCGATGAGCGCGGCGGGGCTGTTCATGGCGAAGTATACGCCGGGGTCGAGGCAGGCTGCGGCGGCCAACGCCATAATCGCCACGAAGCTTTCCATCAGCATGCCGCCGTAGCCTATCATGCGCACGTTCACTTCATTGTCAATCATTTTCGGGGTGGTGCCCGAAGCAATCAGCGCGTGGAAGCCCGATACCGCGCCGCAGGCAATGGTGATAAACAGGAAGGGAAACAGCTTGCCGGAGAATACCGGCCCCGAGCCGTCGATAAAGTGGGTGACCGCAGGCATGCGCAATTCGGGGCCGACCACGATGATGCCGAAGGCCAGCGCCATGATGGTGCCGATTTTCAGGAAAGTGGAGAGAAAATCGCGCGGCGTCATCAAAAGCCACACCGGCAAGAGGGAAGAGATGGTGCCGTAAGCCATGATAAAGATGGCCAGCTGCACCCCGTTGAGGTCAAACCAGTGGCCGATGGGGCTTTGCGCCACCACGTCGCCGTAAATCACCGCCAGCATCAGCGCGATAAAGCCGAAAATGGCGATTTCGCCGATTCTGCCGGGGCGGATATAGCGGCTGTATACGCCCATGAAGAGCGCAATCGGCACGGTGACCACGATGGTAAACGTGCCCCACGGGCTGTGGGTGAGCGCTTTGACCACAATCAATGCCAAGACAGAGGTGATGATGATCATAATCATCAGAATACCGATGGAGGCGATGATGCCGGCGGTGGTGCCCAGCTCTTGTTTGACAATATCGCCGAGCGATTTGCCGTCGCGGCGCATGGAAACAAACAGCACCATCATATCCTGCACGGCGCCTGCGAATACCACGCCGAAGATAATCCACAAAGTGCCGGGCAGATAGCCCATCTGCGCGGCCAATACGGGGCCGACCAGCGGGCCCGCGCCCGCGATGGCGGCGAAGTGGTGGCCGAACAACACGCCTTTGCGGGTGGGCACGTAATCAACGCCGTTGTTGTGGCGCTCGGCGGGCGTCATGCGGTTGGCGTCGAGCTCGAGAATGGTTTTGGCGATGTAGAGGCTGTAGAAGCGGTAGGCGATGCAATACACGGACACGGCGGCCACAATCATCCAAACCGCGTTGACGTGCTCGCCACGGTGCAGAGCCAGGGTGGAAAAGGCGGCAACGCCGACCAATACCACTAGAGCCCAGAGCAGAAACGTTTTCAGCTGTTTCATAACGGTTCCTTAAAAGATTGAAAATATATAAATGAATAAGAATGGATACCAAATATTCTTTAACAGCAGTATAAAAATATCCATAAGGTTTGAAAATTTTGGAGAATGTTAACATATGTATAAATAACGCGTGGCCGGATTTATGTGAAATATCGCTGCTTGTTGCGTCAGGTCAAAATATGTGTTGCGTTTGCTGTAGGGGCACCTTTTTCTGCAAATCGCGGCATCCGCTGCGCATTTGCTATAATGCCGCCTGATTCACAAAGAAAGCCGAAACCCGACCATGCCGTCTGAAACCCTGCCGCCGCGCCGCCTCTCCGTCGCGCCCATGCTCGACTGGACCGACAGCCATTACCGCTACATGGCACGCCAAATTACCCGCCATACCTGGCTCTACACCGAAATGATCAACGCCGGAGCCATCGTTTACGGCGACGTCGGGCGCTTTTTGCGGAAAGACGAATGCGAAAACCCGGTGGCGTTGCAATTGGGCGGCAGCGATCCCGCCGATTTGGCCAAAGCCGCCAAAGAGGTTGCAGAGTGGGGCTATGATGAAGTCAACCTCAATTGTGGCTGCCCGAGCCCGCGCGTGCAGAAAGGCGCGTTCGGCGCCTGTTTGATGAACGAAACAAGCCTGGTGGCCGACTGCCTCAACGCTATGCAGGATGCGGTGCAGATTCCCGTCACCGTCAAACACCGCATCGGTGTCGACCGCCAAAGCGAATACGCCGTGGTGCGCGATTTCGTCGGTACATTGGCAGAAAAAACCCATTGCCAAACCTATATCGTACACGCGCGCAATGCCTGGCTCGACGGCTTGTCGCCGAAAGAAAACCGCGAAGTGCCGCCACTGAAATACGAATACGTTTACAAGCTGAAGCAAGATTTTCCCGCGCTGGAAATCATCATCAACGGCGGCATCACCACCAACGCGCAAATCGCCGAACACCTGCAACACGTTGACGGCGTGATGGTGGGGCGCGAGGCTTATCACAATCCGATGATCATGCGCGATTGGGACCGCCTGTTTTACGGCGACGACCACGTGCCGATAGGCTATGCCGATTTGGTGCAGCGGCTTTACCATTACAGCCAAACGCAAATCCAGGCCGGGCGCGGCACCATTCTGCGCCACGCCGTGCGCCATTATCTCGGCCTGATGCACGGCCTTAAAAACGCCCGCGTGTGGCGGCGCATGCTTTCCGATGCGGCGCTCTTGAAAGACAACGACGGCAGCCTGATTCTCGAAGCCTGGCGTGAAGTGGAAAAAGCCAATGTATGGGAAGAAGGCGTTTCAGACGGCTATTGATGATTTTTTTACGGCTCCCGCAGGGGTGTAAATAAATTGTCAGAAATGTTGGGAAAACTGCTAGAATCAACGCATTCATATTGTTCAGACGGCCTGTTTTTACGTAAAAGGCCGTCTGAAAGAAATATCACGGAATCTCTTTTATGAACCCCTTAATCACCGATTTTCAGACCAACGATACCCGCACGCCCGTGATTGTGGCGCTGGATTTTGCCAACGAAAAAGACACGTTGGCCTTTGTGCGCAGGCTTGATCCTTCGCTCTGCCAGCTTAAAATCGGCAAGGAGCTGTTTACCGCCACCGGCCGCAGCCTTGCTGAAAGCCTGATTCACCAAGGCTTCAAGCTCTTTCTCGATTTGAAATACCATGATATTCCCAATACCGTTGCCGCCGCCTGCAAAGTGGCCGCCGATATGGGCGTGTGGATGGTGGATATGCACGCTTCGGGCGGCCGCCGCATGATGGAAGCCGCCGCCGAAGCCGTCGCCAACCATGCGGCGAAGCCGCTGCTCATCGGCGTGACCGTGCTTACCAGCATGGACGAGCAAGACTTCGCCGAAACCGGCGTTAACCGCAGCATTGCCGAACAGGTTTCCGCATTGGCGGCGCTGGCGCAGCAGAGCGGGCTTGACGGCGTGGTGTGTTCCGCCCATGAAGCGGCAGGGTTGCGCGCCGAGCGAGGCGAAGATTTTGTATTGGTAACGCCCGGCATCCGTTTGGACGTGGCGGGCAACAGCGATGACCAACGCCGCATCATGACGCCCGCGCAGGCTTTGGCAGCCGGTGCCAGCTATCTGGTGATGGGGCGCCCGGTCACGCAGGCGGCCGACCCGGTGGCGGTGTTGCGCGAAGTGAATGCCGTGGCGGGGAAAACCGCCTGATACAGGCCGTCTGAAAAACAGCCGGAACATTTTCTATCTATAATCAGAGAGTAAGTTTTACTACGGCGTTGTCTCGCCTTGCCGTACTACCTGTACTGTCTGCGGCTCGCCGCCTTGTATTAAAACTTACTCTCCGACTATATATACCAATCAATATACCAATCATGCGGAGAACAGCATGTTGATTTCCAATCTTGAATTTATTCCCGACCGCAAAGTGGTCAAACATCTGGGGCTGGTGCAGGGCTCGACCGTGCGTGCCAAGCATTTGGGGCGCGATTTCATGGCCGGTTTGAAAAACATGGTGGGCGGCGAGCTCAAAGGCTATACCGAGCTCTTGAACGAATCACGCGAAGAAGCGCTGGCGCGGATGACCGAGCAGGCGCGCCAGGCCGGTGCAAATGCGGTGTTGAACGTGCGTTTTTCCACCTCTTCGGTGGCCGCGGGCGCAGCGGAAATTTTTGCCTACGGCACCGCAGTGGTGCTGGAAAACGAAGTGTGAACGGAGGCGCCTGATGGATGCCGCGTGGATAGTTTTGCTGAAAACCGTCTGGCCGCTGTTGCTGCTGCCGGTGGCGTTTGTGGTCGGCAATATTCTGGAAAAGCGCCATTATGCCGATATTTTGCGGCGCGAGGCCGAGTTGCACCATATCGTGGTGGTGGCGTCGCGCTTCCCGCCGGATGAATTCGGCGGCCAGTTTCTGGTCAAAGGCAGTGCGGTGGTGTCGAGCGATTATTTCCGCCGCATGCTGGCCGCATTCCGGCAGATTTTCGGCGGCAATATCAGAAGCTACGAAAGCCTGCTCGACCGCGGCCGCCGCGAAGCCCTGCTGCGCATGAAGGCGCAGGCGGCGGCACAGGGGGCGAATGCGGTGTTTAATGTGAAAATCGACACTTCGTCGCTGTCGCAGGTCGACAAAGGCTCCGGCGCGGTGGGCACGGTAGAGGTGCTGGCATACGGCACCGCCGGAACGCTGGCCGATGAAGTTTGAAAACCACCGCTTCGACGAGCGGCTCAACCCGAATATTACACACGAACATCCCCTGAAAGAGCTGCTGCGCCTGGGCGTGTGGCTGGCGGTGTTGGCCGCCGCCGTCTGGCTGGCTGTGGGGCTGCTGGTGCGCATGCTGCCTCATGCCGTTTCGCTGCACAACGAAAACCGCTGGCTGGCGCCGCTGGCCGCGCCGCTGCTTGAACATGCACGCGAAGATGCGCCGATGCAGGCCTTGGCCGACAAAATCGCCGCTTCGATGCAGTTGCCGCCGGGCAGCGTGCGCGTACACATCGCTGACGACGATACGGTGAACGCCTTTGCTACGTTTGGCGGTCATGTGGTCATGATGCAGGGGCTGTTGGATGTGTTGCCCAGCGAAGAAGCCGTGGCGGCGGTGCTGGCGCATGAAATCGGCCACATCCGCGCCCGCGACCCTTTGCGCGGCATGTCGCGCAGCCTGCTGATGGGCGCGGCGGTTTCGCTGGTGTTCGGCGGAGATTATTTCAACAACATGGGTTATCTGGAAAACCTGCGCTACAGCCGCACACTGGAAGAAGCCGCCGATGCGGAGGCAGTACGTTTTTCCGCCATACATTACCGGCATATCGGCGGCGCGGTGCAGATGCTGGAAACCCTCGCTGAGCAGGAAAAGCAGATAGCGGCGCAAGACTGGCGCTGGTTTGCCAGCCATCCGCATCCGCAGATGAGAATCGCCGCGATTCGGCAGTTGGCACGGCAATCGGGCTATGCGGAAAAAGCGCCCGTGCTGCCCAACCGTTGGCGCAAACAGCCGGAATAATATAGTCGAAGAAATGAGTTTCTGCTACGGCGTTGGCTCGCCTTGTCGTACTATCTGTACTGTCTGCGGCTCGCCGCCTTGTATCAGAATCTAATTTCTCCGACTATATGGCGGCATCGAGTTAAAATGGAAACGGGTTTGCCTGTCGGCCAAAAAATTTGCAGCGGGCGCCCATCCCTCATCGACCGCATCCGCCTTGTCAAGCCTTTCAGACGGCCTCTGTTATTCAAGGCCGTCTGAAAGCAAATAACCAACAATGGAACAAACTATGGTTTTCAACAGCGATACCGAACAACTCAAACAACGTTTCGCCCAAGCCCGCGTGTTGGTGGTGGGCGATGTGATGCTTGACCGCTACTGGTTTGGCGATGTGTCGCGCATTTCGCCCGAAGCGCCGGTGCCGGTGGCAAAAATCGGCAAAGTCGACCAGCGCGCGGGCGGGGCGGCCAACGTGGCGCGCAATATCGCCTCTTTGGGCGGACAGGTTGCGCTGCTGTCGGTTACCGGCGACGATGAAGCCGCCGATGCGCTTGATGACTTGATGCGGCAAGACGGCGTGGCCTCGCATTTGTTGCGCGACGCCGAAATCGCCACCACGGTCAAACTGCGCGTGGTCGCCCGCAACCAGCAGCTGATTCGTCTCGATTTCGAAGAAACGCCGCACCGCGAAATTCTCGACAGCGCCAAAGAAACCTACCGCCAATTGCTGGCCGATTACGACGTGGTGATTTTGTCCGACTACGGTAAAGGCGGGCTGCTGCATGTTTCCAGCATGATAGACTGGGCGCGTGAAGCCGGAAAAGCCGTGCTCATCGACCCCAAAGGCGACGATTACGAAAAATACACCGGCGCGACCCTGCTCACGCCCAACCGCGCCGAATTGAAAGAAGTGGTCGGCAGCTGGAAAAACGAAGCCGAGCTCACCGAAAAAGCTCAATCGCTGCGCCGCCGCCTCGAAATGGACGCCTTGCTGCTGACCCGCAGCGAAGAGGGCATGAGCCTGTTCCGCCACGAACAAATCGACCACCAGCCCACGCGCGCGCAGGAAGTGTATGACGTATCCGGCGCGGGCGACACCGTCATCGCCAGCATGGGCTTAGCCTTGGCGGCAGGCTTCGGCATGACCGACGCCATGCACCTGGCCAACACCGCCGCCGGCGTGGTGGTGGCGAAATTGGGTACGGCGGTGTGCCGTTTTGATGAATTGGATGCCGCATTGGCCGAACAATAATTCAAGGCCGTCTGAAAATATAGTGAAAAAACTTACTCTACTACCGCGTTGCTGCGCCCTGCTCAAAGAGGGGGCTTGACTAAGCTACTGAAGCAGCAAGTCCGCCGCCCCGTACTACTTGTACTGTCTTCGGCTTGCTGCCTTGTATTAAAGTAAGTTTTTCCACTATATCGAATGGCTTTCAGACGGCCTCGGAGGGAAAAGCTATGCAACAACCCGATTTGGAACAAATCCGCCGCAAACAGGGTGAATTGGAAGCCGCTTACCGCGCATGGATTGCGGAAAAAGCGAAGTATGAAATCCTGGCTTTTGCAGATGAAAAAGGCAATGTAGTGCGACATTATCCCGATGGGCATACGGAGATTGTGTATGAAGCCGAAGCAGGCTAGGGCTGTGTTTTATTGCGGCACCAATGGCGCAGGCAAAACGACTTTGCGCGGCCTGAATCATGATGCGGTTTCTGTTGTAATTGATTCTGACCACATCGCAGTAGAAATCAACCCTCAAAATCCGCGTGGTGCGGACATGGAAGCAGGAAGACGGGCTTTGCAGCTTTTTCAGACGGCCATAAACAGCGGCATCTCGTTTTCGATGGAATCTGCACTGTCGGGCGTTTCTGTATTGAAGAGAATGGAAAAGGCCAGGGCAGCGGGTTTTCATATTATTTTGAATTATATCGGATTATTGTCTGCCGATTTGCACGTCGAACGGGTTCGCGCCCGCATCCGCAGCGGCGGCCATCCTGTTGGCGAGCAGGTCATCCGCAGGCGTTTTGTTGAGAGTCAGGCAAATTTGGCATCTGCGGTTGTTGGCTGATGAAACTTACATTTATGATAATTCAAGCAATAGCCCGACATTGGTATTGTATATTGCCGCAGGCGCTATTTACCCGCAAGTTGATAAACTTCCAACTTGGGCGGCACAGGTAATCCAAACATTAAAGGCCGTCTGAAAGCCTTTCAGACGGCCTTGGCAAGAAAAGGAAAAAAAATCATGACCATCATCGTAACCGGCGCGGCCGGCTTTATCGGCAGCAACATCGTCAAAGGCCTCAACGAGCGCGGCATCACCGACATCGTGGCGGTGGACAACCTCACCCGCGGCGACAAGTTCCGCAATCTGGTGAATTGCGAAATCAGCCATTATCTCGACAAACACGAATTCATCCGCCAGGTGCGCGAGCATGTGCTGCCGTATGACAACATCCGCGCGGTGTTCCACGACGGCGCCTGCTCCGACACCATGGAGCACAACGGCCTCTATATGATGGACAACAACTATCAATACAGCCTCGATTTGCTCGATTGGTGCCAAGATGAGCGCATTCCCTATCTTTATGCCTCCAGCGCGGCGGTGTACGGCAAGGGCGAGATTTTCCGCGAAGAGCGCGAGCTGGAAGCGCCGTTGAATGTGTACGGCTATTCCAAATTCCTGTTTGACCAGGTGGTGCGCCGCCGCATGGAAAAAGGCCTCACCGCGCAAGTGGCCGGTTTCCGCTATTTCAACGTTTACGGCCCGCAAGAGCAGCACAAAGGCCGCATGGCTTCGGTGGCTTTCCATCATTTCAACCAGTATCGCGAAAACGGCTATGTGAATCTTTTCGGTGCCAACGACGGCTACGGCAACGGCGAGCAAACCCGCGATTTCGTCAGCGTCGAAGACGTGGTCAAAGTGAATCTGTTTTTCTTCGACCACCCCGAACAATCGGGCATCTTCAACCTCGGCACCGGCAAAAGCCAGCCGTTTAACGACCTGGCCGCCGCCACCGTCAACGCCTGCCGCGTGGCCGAAGGCAAATCGGCGATGACGCTGCAAGAATTGGTGAAAGAAGAGCTGATTCGCTACATTCCCTTCCCCGACGCGCTCAAGGGCAAATACCAGAGCTTCACCGAAGCCGATATCTCGCGCCTGCGTGCCGCCGGTTACGAAGGCCGTTTCTTTGATGTAGACGAAGGCGTGAGCCGTTATGTGCACTGGATGTTGAACAATCTTTAAATGGCCTTATAATCGTTTCAGACGGCCTGATTGGTAAATGCCGTCTGAAAACACAATCATAAAATAAAAACATACGCTTCATCATCTTTGCTGTTTCCCGTTCAGACGGCCTGAAGTCCGAAAGGCCGTCTGAAACTCAAAACCAAAAAAGGAGCGCATCATGAGTGAGAAATACGAATTTGCCACCGCCGATTTAATCGACATCGCCCCCGACACGCCTTCGTGCGAGGTGCAGTTCCGCCGCTTCGGCCGCCGCCAGCGGTTTTGCGGCAAAATCCGCACGGTGAAATGCGAGCGTGACAACGGCCTGATTAAACAACTGATGAACAGCCATTCCGATGGCGAAGTGTTGGTCATCGACGGCGGCGGTTCGCTCTATAGCGCACTGATGGGCGATTTGATTGCGGGTGCAGGCGCGGCCAACGGCTGGGCAGGCGCGGTGATTTACGGCGTGATTCGCGACAGCGAAGCCATCAACAGCATGGATTTCGGCGTGAAAGCGCTCGGCAGCAATCCGCGCAAAAGCGGCAAAACCGGCGCGGGCGAAGTGGATGCGGTGGTAACCTTCGGCGGCGTCGATTTCGTGCCCGGCCATTATCTCTACAGCGATGCCGACGGCGTGTTGGTGTCGCCGCAACCGATTGAAAACAAGGATTAAACATGCAAGTTACTTCAAAATGGCTGGATAATATGTGTTTCGTGGCTACCACCGAATCCGGCCACAGCGTGGTGATGGAAGGCTCGGCGGTGGAGGGCAGTGTAAAGCGCGGCCCCAGCCCGATGGAAATGCTGCTGTTGGGCGTGGCGGGCTGCTCCAGCATCGATGTGGTGCTGATTGCCGAGAAACAACGCCAAAAAGTGGTCGACTGCCAGGCCACGGTGACCGCCAAACGCGCCGACGAAACGCCGCGCGTGTTCACCGAAATCCACATCCATTTCAAGGTTATCGGCCATGATTTGAAGGAAAGTGCGATTGAAAAAGCGGTGCAGATGTCGGCGGAAAAATACTGCTCGGCCTCGATTATGCTCGGCAAGGCCGCCAAGGTGACGCACAGCTTTGAAGTGGCGGCGGCGTAAAGCGCTGCTTGCGGCGAATCCGGAAGCGGTCTCTTGAGCGGGTGCCGCTTTTTGTTTGACGGATAACCATCAGCGGCGAAATGTCGGCCACGGCGCGCATAATCGGCTATAATACGCGGGCAGGACAAGATGCGGCGGCTGGCATGGTGCAAACGATGCGGCCGCGCTTTGATAACAAACCATGCCGATTCGAAAACGGCGGCCAAGGCGCGGTAGCGCGGCCGGGCGGTTTCGGAATGGGTGTAAATGACAAAGATGCCGTTCAGACGGCGATAGTGGCTATGGAAAATATTGTAGACAACAGCTTGAGCGAAGCGCCGACCGCTTCTTCCATGATTGGCGAAGAGCGCCACGATTCCGAGCTGTTTCGCGTGTATGCCGCGATTTTGGATGCGATTACCGACCGCATCCTGCAGCCCGGCAAAAAATTGACCGAATCGGCGCTGTGCCGCCAGATGCACTGCTCGCGCAGCACCGTGCGCAGCGCCTTGTCGCTGCTGGCGCACGACAGGATTGTCGATTTGGAGCCCAACCGCGGCGCGTTTGTGCACGTGCCGGATGCGAAAGAAACCAAGGATGTGTATGAGCTGCGCATCGCTTTGGAAGAAATGGTGATGGACATGCTGCTGGCGCTGCCGGATTTGCCCGCGCGCCTGCAACCGCTGTATGAGATGATTGAGAAAGAAAAAACCGCTTTCGAGCAGGGCGACCGCGTGACTTGGGTGCGTTTGGTGAACGCGTTCCACGTCGAGCTGGTGCGCCTGCTGGATAACGCGGTGCTGCTGGAGCTGATGAACTCGCTGTGCGCGCGTTCGTCGTTGATGATTGCCGTGTTCGATAAGCCGGTGCGCAACAACGGCTCGTATGAAGAGCACAAGGAAATCCTCGATTTGCTCAGCGAAGGCAAACGGGCGCGTGTGTGCAAAATGATGCGCCGCCACCTCGGCGGCTGTCAGGAGCGTTTGAACCAGCAGTTCAGCTGATGCGGGATTACCGTCATAAACGCCGTCTGAAACCTTCAGACGGCGTTTGCTTTGGGATGGTGTTGTGCAGAAGCTGATGGCCGAATGAAATAACGGAATCAACTCAGCCCGGGGCTTTTGCAAAATTCCCCTGCCCGTCGCACCCGCGCAGGCGGGTGCCCAGTCTGAAACGCAGCTTCAGCTTAAACTTGTCAGCCTTGGTAATATGCAACCCAGTGATTCATTTTGAGTTTTTGGAATCAGGAAGATGGGCGGACAAGCAAAGCCGCGCTTTGCACTGGGCACCCGCCTGCGCGGGTGCGACGGTTATTTTTGCAAAGGTCTCAGCCCGTATAGCGTGGACTCCCGCTCACGTTTTTGCGTTGTATCAGCAGTGTTCAGACGGCCTGTTGTGTTTTCGTGGGCTTGACCTACGCTACAATTGCACCGAATCTCCGGTAATCGGGTTAACCCGCTTGCTGGCGAATGGCGTTATCGGGTGATTGAGTTGAATCGGTATTCTCCGCCGTTTTGGCAAACAGACCCTAACCGGATTTTATGTTTCAGACGGCCTTTCTCAATCAAAAAGGAGTACACTCTGCTGCTTGGGATGAGAATCGTTTTTGAACAGGAAAGTTTATGTATCAGGGTGAGCGTTTTAATGCTTACAGCCACTTGATTGGCGCGATATTGGCGGTGGCCGGCACGGTGTTGCTGCTGGTGAAGGCGGCGCAAACGCAGGAGGTGTATAAAATCATCAGTTCGGCGGCGTATGGCACATGTTTGATTGTGCTGTATGTCGGCTCGACGATTTACCACAGCATCCGCCATCCGGGGGCGAAAGGGGTGCTGCAGAAGCTCGACCATTGCGCGATTTACCTCTTGATTGCGGGCAGCTATACGCCGTTTACGCTGGTAACGCTGCACGGCGCCTGGGGCTGGTCGCTGTTTGGCGTGTCGTGGGGATTGGCGGCGTTCGGGATTGCGCAGGAGCTGACGATAGGCCGCAAAAGCGAGCGGCGGTTGTTGTCGATGATTTTATATGTGGTGATGGGCTGGCTGGTGGTGGTGGCGATTTACCCGCTGCTGAAAACGCTGCCGTTGTGGGGGCTTTTCTGGCTGGTGCTCGGCGGCGTGCTGTACAGCAGCGGTATTTACTGGTTTATCAATGACGAGAAAATCAAACACGGCCACGGCATCTGGCATTTGTTTGTTTTGGGCGGCAGTCTGGCGCAATTTGTGTGCGTGTATTTTTATGTGGTGTAGTGTTTGATTTGATGTTGATAGAGAGGCCGTCTGAAACTTTTGCTTTCAGACGGCCTCTTTAATTTTATCTGTTTGGTATATAACATTTGAAACGGAAGGTAATGAAATGAGTTCAAAAAATCTGGAATACGCAATTAATCAACTGGAGATGCAGATTGTTTCTTATCATAGTGCACTCAATAAACAAGGCAGCTGGTTACTGCTGGCTACTATTGGTTGTGCGGGATTGCAAGGGCAACGGCCATTGCAGATATTGGCATATATAATGGTTTTTGTTTTTTATGTGCTTTTGTCATTAGATGTTTTTCGTGATGCCAATGGCAATAAAAAAATCTACTTTGATGCCTGGAATGTTACTATTTTGAAGGCCATTCAATTATTAAGAGAGGAAATTGAACAGGCGGCGGAAGGTGCTGAGAAAGAATTATTGCGGCAAAAGCTGAATAATCAGTGTATTGGCAAACTTCGGTTTTGGAAAATGCGTCAGTATAATTATCTCTGGTTAGCTTTCATTTTTTGGGGAGCGTGTGTTTTTTATTCAATCTTCTGTGCGCAGTAAACGTAGTAAACGTAGCGTGGGCTCTGCCCACGTTTTTGCGTTGTATCCAGCGGCTTTCAGGCGGCCTGTGGTTTTTCGCAGGCAAAGCCCGCGCTACGCGGGTTGAAATATCCGGCTTATATCATGTCGGCCACCATAATCATAATAGGCTCTTTGCCATCCAGGCGCCTAACGACGTAAGCGTTTGCATTGTACTTGCGATTAAATCCATAGGCCACCAGGTAATCCGACGGCGATGCGGCCAGACCGGCATCTGAATATAATCGGTCAAACCTGTCAACAGGCATCCCCTCGGGAACATTATCCAGTGGACCGAATGTTAAAGCAGACACATCGGTGTCGCCGCCAAAAACCAGAACGCCGGCGGTATCGACGCCCATTGCGCCGGGGTATTCGCAGAAGCTGCGCAGCGGTGTGCCAAACTGTGCCGAGGGGAAAATTGCGCTGAGTGCATTTTGCATTCGGGAAGCCTCACTCTCAATACACGGTTTGATTTCTAGTGCGTCTCCGGGAATACTCATTTTGAGTCCAATCCATATTGCGGTTGCGAGGGAGAGACCCGCTATCAGGCTTCGAATCTTCATCTTTCAGCTCCTGAATCAAGGCCGTCTGAACGCAGAATGCTTTTCAGACGGCCTTTTTTTATACAGTTGGGTAACACAGGCAGAGGGCAATACAAGGTAAAGCTGATTGGCTGGGTGCGCCGACACGTTTAGATAACGATGTTATAGCCGAATCACACAATTCATGCAAGGCGGCAAACCTGCACGGCAGCCGTGGCGTTCTCCCTTTGCTTGTTTTGCTTGAAGGTTTTCGCGGGCGGATCCCACGCTGCATTGCTACGTCGCGTATCGGCAAAAATTGGTTTGCTGTTCGAGCTGTTTTGCTTGACGATAAAACGCCGTCTGAAATCTTTCAGACGGCGTTGTTGTGATATTGCGGTTTTCAGTAAACGTAGCGTGGGCTCTACCCACGTTTTTTGCGTTGTATCCAGCAGCTTTCAGATGGTCTGAAACCTTTGCAAAAAAATAACCGTCGCGCCCGCGCAGGCGGGTGCCCAGTCTGAAGCACGGCCTCAACTTAAAATTATCAACCTTGAGAATAAGCAACCCTTATGATTCAAATTGATTTTTTAGAATCAGAAAAATGGACAGGCAAGCAAAGCTACGCTTTGCACTGGGCACCCGCCTGCGCGGGTGCGACGAGCGGTGCATTTTGCAAAGCCTCGCCTGTGGTTTCTCGCGGGCAAAGCCCGTGCTACGCCGGAGTCGCAGCGAGTTGGCGGCAGCGTTTGTTTTCAGACGGCTTGAGCCAATCGGCAAACTATAGTGGAAAAATTTACTTTAATACAAGGCAGCAAGCCGCAGACAGTACGGTAGTACGGTCAGGCGCAGCAACGCGGTAGCAGAGTAAGTTTTTTCACTATAAAAGGCCGTCTGAAGTTTCAGACGGCCTTTGGTTTTAATCAATCAGCGCATTATGCTTTCTTGCGGCTGAATACGATTTTGGTTGCCTGCCAGGCCACGCAGCAGGCGCCGCCGATGAAGACCAGGTCGGCTGCGGTGCGTACCCAACGCAGGGTGTCGAGCAGCTCTTGTTGCATGAAGCCTTCACTGCGGGCATACCACAGGCCTTCGGAAATGCTGGCGTGTGCCTGGATGATGCCGACGGGCAGCAGGCTGATGGCAATCATGCCGACGAGGCCGATGTTCAGCAGCCAGAAGCCCCAGGTCATCAGTTTGTCGTCAAACTGGGCTTCGGGTTTGATGTAGCGGGCAACCAGCAACACGAAACCGAGGGCGAGGAAGCCGTATACGCCGAAGAGGGCGGAGTGGGCGTGTACCGGAGTGGTGTTGAGGCCTTGCAGGTAGTAGAGCGAAATCGGCGGGTTGATCAGGAAGCCGAATACGCCGGCGCCGATCATGTTCCAGAAAGCCACGGCCACGAAGCACATCAGCGGCCAGCGCAGGCGTTTCGCCCACGGTGCGGCATTTTGGTAAGACCAGTGTTCGTAAGCTTCACGGCCGAGCAGGATCAGCGGCACCACTTCCAGCGCGGAGAACGATGCACCGATGGCCATCGAGCCTGAGGTCGAGCCTGCGAAATACAGGTGGTGCAGGGTGCCCGGCACGCCGCCGACCATGAAGAGGCTGGCAGAGACCAAGGTGGCGACGGTGGCGGTGCGGCGGCTGACCAAGCCCATGCTGAAGAAGATGAAGGCCAGCGATGCGGTGGCGAATACTTCGAAGAAGCCTTCCACCCACAGATGCACCACCCACCAGCGCCAGTATTCCATCACGGCAATCGGCGAATGCTCGGTGTAGAAGAGACCCGGGCCGTAGAAGAGACCCACGCCGACCATGGAGGCCACGAAGATGGCCAGCAGGTTTTTGTCGGTGCCTTTTTCTTTGAAGGCGCGGATGGTGCAGCGTACCATCAGATACAGCCACAATACCAGGCCGACGAAGAGCAACAGCTGCCAGAAGCGGCCGAGGTCGAGGTATTCGTAACCTTGGTGGCCGAACCAGAAGTTGTATTGCGGCGGAATGATGTGCGACAGGGCAAAGAAGTTACCCGCGTATGAGCCCACCACCACAATCAGCAGCGCCACAAACAATGCGTTGACGCCCAAACGTTGGAACTTGGGATCTTCGCCGCCGTTGACAATCGGAGCGAGAAACAGACCCGCGGTGAGGAAGCCGGTGGCAATCCAGAAAATGGCCGACTGGATGTGCCAGGTGCGCGCCAGCGAGTAGGGCAGCCATTCGGAAAGGTTGAGGCCGTAGAAATTCTGGCCTTCCACGGTGTAGTGGGCAGTCAGGCCGCCCAGCAGCACTTGTGCCACAAACAGCGCTACGGTCAGGAACACGTATTTACCCAGCGCGCGTTGCGAGGGGGTGAGCTTGACTTTGCTGATGGGGTCTTCTTTCGGGAAGGTAAGTTCTTCTTCGTCTTTTTTACGCAGGAAGGAGAAGCCCCAAACCAACAGGCCGATACCGGCAAGCAGAATCACCAGGCTGGCAAACGACCACATGTAGTTTTCGGTAGTCGGCACGTTGTTGATCAGCTTTTCGTGCGGCCAGTTGTTGGTGTAGGTGAAGTCTTCGCCGGGGCGGTTGGCCGAAGCAGACCAGGCTGTCCAGAAGAAGAAGTTGAGCATTTTCTGACGCGCTTCTTCGCTGGGCAGGGTGTTGTTTTTCATCGCGAAATGTTCGCGGGTGGTCTGGTAGGCCGGATCGTCGCCGTAAACGCCCATGTAGTAGGGAGAAATTTCCTGAATCGCCTTGATACGGGTGTCGCTCAACACAACAGTCGTACCGTCTTCGGAAATGCGGCTCTTGTTGCGGTATTCTTCAACCGCGCGGTCTTTCACAGCCGCTTTCTGATCCTGGTTCAGCTCTTCATATTTCTTGCCGAATTCCTGCTCGGCGGTGATGTCCATCCACGCCACCAGCTCGCGGTGCAGCCAATCGGCCGTCCAGTCGGGTGCCTGATAGGCGCCGTGACCCAGAATCGAGCCGACTTCCATGCCGCCGGTGCTTTGCCAGGCAGAAAGGCCGGAGAGGATGTCTTGTTTGCTGATGACCACTTCGCCGTTGCCGGAAACGAATTGCTCGGGATAGGGAGGGGCTTTTTTGTAAATCTCGCTGCCCATATAGCCGAGAATGGAGAAGGTAACGATCAGCACGGCCACCAATGATAGCCAGAGCTTCTTATACTGTCCCATTTTTGTGCTCCTGTTGGTTGATTTGTGTAAATTTAAAATTCATTAAATATGAATGTTAAAGATTGTAGCACGCCTTTTCAAAAAAGCAACCGTTTCAGACGGCCTTTTACCCAAGGATATTCTTAATCATTCGTGTCACAAAATTTGTTGGGGGAATTATTGCGGTGCGGCTTGGTTTTTGGCGGCTTGGGAGTATGTGTTTGCCGAATAAAACGGAAAATGTGGTACAAAACATCGAAAAGCATCAATTTTCGGTGTTTTTATCGGAATGGAGGGTGTTTATTTGGTGTGTGTCTAAATTGCAACACTAGCCACCGGAGCGGAAGCGTTGGCATTTACATTTTCTGACTCGGGCGCGTGGGGAAGTAAAAAACGGAAGAAATAATAGCTATTTGGTATGGGATTTCCTAGTTATTAAGAGTTAGCTTTTAACAAAACATACATATTTTATGAATAAATTGACCTGCATCAAAAACGACAACACGCAGTTACACCATAATTCGTAAAAAACAGTAAAACACTTTTTCGAACGAGTCATAAACCCTAAAGCAAGGAACCCACCATGAAACGCCAAACCTTAGCTGCACTCATCGCTTCCGCATTCGTCATGGCCGCCTGTGGCCAGCAAGCGGCCGAAAAACCCGCCGAATCTTCTGTGGCTCCGGCAGCCAGCCAGCCGTCGCAGGCGCAAGAACAACAAGGCGACTTGCCGGTGATTGATGCGGTGATGACGCATGCCCCAGAAGTGCCGCCGCCGCTCGATCGCGACCATGCCGCCAAAGTGGTGGTGAAAATCGAGGTGGTGGAAAAAGTGATGCAGATGGCCGACGGCGTCGACTATAAATATTGGACATTCGGCGGCGATGTGCCGGGTCAATTTATCCGTGTGCGCGAAGGCGACCAGGTGGAAGTGCAATTCTCCAACCGCCCCGACTCTACCGTGCCGCATAACATCGACTTCCACGCGGCCACCGGCCCCGGCGGCGGCGCAGCGGCATCGTTCACCGCGCCGGGCCACACGTCTACGTTCAGTTTCAAGGCGCTGCAACCCGGCCTCTATATCTACCATTGCGCCACCGCGCCCGTGGGCATGCACATTGCCAACGGTATGTACGGCCTGATTTTGGTCGAGCCGAAAGAAGGTTTGCCGAAAGTGGATAAAGAATTCTATGTGGTGCAGGGCGATTTCTACACCAGAGGCAATTATGGCGAACGCGGCCTGCAACCCTTTGATATGGAAAAAGCGATTAAAGAGCAGCCTGATTATGTGGTGTTCAACGGCCACGTAGGCGCCATCGCGGGTGACAATGCCCTGAAAGCCAACGTCGGTGAAAAAATACGCCTGTTTGTGGGTAACGGCGGCCCGAATCTTGTGTCTTCGTTCCACGTTATCGGTGAAATCTTCGATACCGTGCATGTGGAAGGCGGCGATTTGATTAATAAAAATGTTCAAACCACGTTGGTGCCGGCCGGCGGCGCTGCGATTGTCGACTTCAAGGTAGACGTTCCGGGCAGCTACACGCTGGTTGACCACTCCATCTTCCGTGCCTTCAACAAAGGCGCCTTGGGTCAGCTCGTGGTGGAAGGCGCTGAAGACAAGGAAATCTTCTCGGGCAAAATCAGCGACACCGTTTATCAGCCTGAAGGCGGCGCGATTCAAACCGTACCGCTGACCGCCAGCGAGGCGCAGCAGGTAGAGGCAGGCCCCGCCAAAGCCACCAATAAAGAAGAGCAGATCCAGCTCGGCAAAGCGGTGTATGACAGCAACTGCCTGGCCTGCCACCAAGCCAACGGCCAAGGTGTGGAAGGCGCGTTCCCGCCGCTGGCCAAATCTGACTACCTGGCGGCCGACACCAAGCGCGGTATCCACGCCGTGTTGCGCGGCGTAAGCGGCAAAATCACGGTAAACGGCAAGGAATATAACAGCGTGATGCCTGCGGTGGCGTTGAACGACGAACAAACCGCCAACGTGCTGACCTATATCCTCAACAGCTGGGGCAACAGCGGCGCCCAAGTGACGGCTGCCGAAGTGGCCGCAGAGCGCAATGCCAAGTAATTGATATCATAGGCCGTCTGAAAACTGCTCCCTGTGTTCAGACGGCCTTTCGATAAACCGTCAGTTTGCTTTTCAGACAGCCTTTATCCGAACGGAAGAGGGCGGTCTGCAAAGAAAACTGTATCAACATCACAAACAATAATAATGGGGTCAGGAAGCCCTAAGCTGCCATGACAACGCCCCCGAGAGAGAGCTGCCATGAATACCGACACCACCAAATTATTCGCATTCGCCCTGCTGGCCTGTATCAGCACGGGCGTCGGCGCGGCCGAAATGGCCAAAATCAGCGGCGGCAGCTACCGCCCGCTGTATCTGAAAAAAGACACGCCGATGATTGCGGTGAAGCCGTTCCAGCTCGACAAACTGCCGGTGACCAACCGCGAATTTGCCGAATTTGCAGCCAAAAACCCGCAATGGCAGCGCGGCAAAATCAGCAGCAAGCAGGCCGAAGAAAGCTATTTGCGCCATTGGGCGAAAAGCGGCAGCGGCTACGCGCCCAATGCGGCGGATGCAAACAAGCCGGTGACCAACGTATCCTGGTTTGCCGCCAACGCCTATTGCACCGCGCAAGGCAAGCGCCTGCCGACGATTGACGAATGGGAATATGCCGGCATGGCCTCCGCCACCCGGAAAAACGGCACCAACGAGCCCGGCTACACCCGCACCATTCTCGACTGGTATGCCGAAGGCAGCAGCAAAGGGCTGCGCGACGTGGGCAAATCCCGCCCCAATTACTGGGGCGTGTCCGACATGCACGGCCTGATTTGGGAATGGACCGAAGATTTCAACAGCAGCCTGCTGGCATCCGGCAGCGCCGACGCCAACATGTTTTGCAGCGGCGCCGCCGTCGGTACCGCCGACCCGAGCGACTACGCCGCCTTTATGCGCTACGGCATCCGCACCAGCCTGCAGTCGAAATTTGTGTTGAACAACCTGGGCTTCCGCTGCGCCAAATAAATTGTGAATTTTTCCTGCTCTCTCCATTAACCAAAGCAGCTTCGGGCGGTACGGTAAAACGTATCGCCCCCTTTTTTTGCACCGGTTTACAGTCATTCATGCATAAAGGGGCCTTTGCAAAATCCCCCGCTCGTCGCACCCGCGCAGGCGGGTGCCCGGTGCAAAGCGTAGCTTTGCTTGTCTGTCCATTTTTCTGGAAGCTGCGCTTCAGTCTGCGCGGGCGCGACAGTTACTTTTTTGCAAAGGTTTCATAAAGATGAGCCAACGCTGTTGGCTTATGGCGAAATCACTATAAAACCGATACAGAGTTGCGACGCTTAGCGATACTGCCGTACTGCCTGCAGTCTGCTGCTTTGCTTCGGTTTGATGTTGATTTCGATATATTTTTATGAATGGATTGACTGGACTTTCAGACGGCCTGAAACCTTTCTGCCGTTTGCCGCCCGAGCAGGAGCAGATCGACACCGCCTTCTTCTGTGTTGATTGACTATATCTATATATTTCAAGGCCGTCTGAAACGCCTGTATCTGGCTGCGCAAACACGTTAAAATAGGCCTTCACCGATTTCAGACGGCCTCATAATATGTCCGAACTACTCAATCTCATGCAAACCGAACCGGCAGGCGTGGTTGCCGAAACGCTGGATTTCTGGCTTTACGAATGCAGCATAGACGAAGCGCCGAGCGCTGCTGAAGTGGCGCACTGGCGCGATATTCTGGCCGCGCGCGGCGGCAAATTCGGGCGGCTGGCGCAAATCTGCCAAAGCTGGCTGGATGAAGAGGCATGAATATCCCGTTCAACAAATTTACCCTGCTTGCGCTGGCCTGGTTTGCGGGCGGCACATACGCGTTGCTGTTTCGCGAGGCCGACGGCGGTGTGCCGCCTTTTCCGCATTTCGACAAAGTGGCGCATTTTGCGCTTTTCTTCGGACAAATCTGGCTGATTGCCAAAGCGTATCTGGCGGAAAAACGGGCGATTCCTTACCGCAGCCTGCTGGTGTTGGCGCTGTTGGTGGCAGCAGGCAGCGAAGTGGCGCAAGCCGTGCTGACGCGCACCCGTGAGGGCAGTTGGCTGGATGGCGCCGCCGACCTGCTGGGCGCCTGCGCGGCCTTGTGGCTGGCACATCAGGTGGCGCAGGCCAGACGCCGTTCAGACGGCCTGTGACCCGCATCCGTCAATCAAAGAGAAAAACATGAATCCCTATATCGAGCGCAGAGAAAAAGTGTTGCAGCAAATCGGCAACGACGGCCTTGCCGTCCTGTTTGCCGCGCCGGAACAGCGCCGCAGCAACGACACGGAATTTCCCTTCCGCCAAGACAGCTATTTTCATTATCTGAGCGGCTTCCCCGAGCCTGAAGCCGTCATCGTGCTTGACGGTGCCAGCGGCAGCAGCACGCTCTATTGCCGCGACAAAGACCCGCTGATGGAAGTGTGGAACGGCTTTCGCTACGGCCCGCAGGCCGCGCGGGAAGCCTTCGGTTTTGATGCCGCCCGCAGCATCAGCGAATGGCCGCAGCACATCGGCAAGGCCATTCTCAACAAGCGCCGCCTGTTTGCGCTTTGGGGGCAATATCCCGGGCATGACGCGCAGCTGATGCAGCATTGGCATCAAGTGCAGCAAAGCGCCGGACAGCGCATGCTTACGGAAAGCAGCCGCGCCCCCGACAGCCTGGCCGATTTGGCCGCCGTGCTCAATCCGATGCGCCTCGTCAAAGACGCGCACGAAGCCGGCCTGATTCGGGAAGCAGGCCGCATCAGCGCGCTTGCCCATATCCGCGCCATGCAAAATACCCGCCCGGGCATGGGCGAATGGCAGGTGGAGGCCGAAATATTGCATGAATTCATGCGCCACAATGCCCGCTTTCCGGCCTACAACAGCATTGTTGCCGGCGGCCGCAACGCCTGCTGCCTGCATTATGTGGAAAACAAAGATACGCTCTGCGACGGCGATTTGCTGCTGATTGATGCCGGAGCCGAATACCGGCTCTACGCAGGCGACATCACCCGCACGTTTCCGGTCAACGGCAGATTCAGCGCAGTGCAGAAAGACGTGTATGAAGTGGTGCTGGCGGCCAACGAAGCGGCCATCGGGGCGGTCAGACCCGGCGCGGACTGGGCGGATATCCACATGCTGGTGCTGGAAATTCTGACGCAGGGTCTGATTGATTTCAAATTGTTGCAGGGCAGCGTCGGAGGCAATATCGAATCGCAGGCCTACAAACGCTTCTATATGCACGGCCTCGGGCATTGGGTCGGGTTGGACGTACACGATGTGGGCGGCCGCTGGCGCGACGGTAAGCCGGTGTTGCTGCAGCCGGGCATGTGTACCACTATCGAACCCGGTCTCTACATCAGCGCTGCCGACGATATTCCGGCCGCGTTTCACAACATCGGCATCCGGATTGAAGACAATGTGCTGGTCACCGAAAATGGTGGCGACAATTACACCGCCGCCGCGCCGAAAACCGTTGCCGCCATTGAAGCCGCGATGCAGGGCTGAGTGCCTGTGCCTGATTATCAGAGAGGCCGTCTGAAAAGCATTCAGACGGCCTCGGTGCAAACATTTCCTGACCATGTGACAAATTCGTTATAATACAAAACCACCATCCGTTCAGACGGCCTGCTACAGGCCGTCTGAAACACAAACCCGCAAAAAAGGTCTGCTCCTTATGCCGTGGAATTTTCCGATTTTCCTCACCTGGATGCGCGTCTTGCTGATTCCGGTGTTTACCGCCTTGTTTTATCTGCCCGACAACTGGCTGCATCCGCAAACCCTCAATTGGATTGCGGCCGCCATCTTTGCCGTTGCCGCCATAACCGATTGGTTTGACGGCTTTCTGGCGCGGCGCTGGAAGCAGACTTCCGATTTCGGCGCGTTTCTGGATCCCGTGGCCGACAAGCTGATGGTGGCGGTGGCGCTGATTCTGCTGGTGAGTGTGGGGCGCACCTATGCCATCTTCGCCATGATTATCATCGGCCGCGAAATCACCATTTCCGCCCTGCGCGAATGGATGGCGCAAATGGGCAAGCGCAACAGCGTGGCCGTGGCCACCATCGGCAAATTCAAAACGGCGGCGCAAATGGCGGCCATTTTGCTGCTGCTTGCCGGTTTGCGCGATTTTCACGGTTTTGACCTGATTATGGTGGGTAACATCTTGATGTTTATCGCATCCGTGCTCACCATCTGGTCGATGTTCTATTATCTGAAAATGGCGTGGAAAGAATTCCAGCAATAATTTTCCGATAAAAAGGCTTGACAGTAAATTTACAGGAACTATAATAGCGTTCTCTTGTTTGAACAGCAATGCGCAAACAAGCCCAAGCGGGAATAGCTCAGTTGGTAGAGCGCAACCTTGCCAAGGTTGAGGTCGCGAGTTCGAGACTCGTTTCCCGCTCCATCCTCCTGCATTTGAGTCCAAGCGGGAATAGCTCAGTTGGTAGAGCGCAACCTTGCCAAGGTTGAGGTCGCGAGTTCGAGACTCGTTTCCCGCTCCATCCTCCTGCATTTGAGTCCAAGCGGGAATAGCTCAGTTGGTAGAGCGCAACCTTGCCAAGGTTGAGGTCGCGAGTTCGAGACTCGTTTCCCGCTCCAGACACATCAAGCCGTTTACACCACTGAAACGGCTTGTTTTACAGGTTCCAAAGGCGGAATGGCAGAGTGGTTATGCAGCGGCCTGCAAAGCCGTGTACGCCGGTTCGATTCCGACTTCCGCCTCCATCATTTTTCAGAAAAGCCTTCCACGGCGGGGTGGCAGAGTGTTTATGCGATAAGGGGTGCAACCCTTATACAGGCCGGTTGAAATCCGCGCCCCCGCCTCCAGTTTCATATCTTTTTCGGCATGCCGGCAAAGGTATCGCCCGAGTGGTGAAATAGGTAGACACAACGGACTTAAAATCCGTCGCCTCTAATACAGGCGTACCGGTTCGATTCCGGTCTCGGGCACCACCATCACAAACCACCTGAGGGTGGTATTTTTGTGCCTGCGAGACCGACAGCCGGAATCATGTCCGTTCAAAATACCCGTCTATCGATGCCGGTTCAAAAGCAAACTATATATGACCGCGCCACTTCATTTTGCATACGGCGCTGCTGCGGCTTGCTGCCTTGAATGGGACGCTCATTTTCTCGGTATTGGGTCACTTTTTTAGGCCACTTTTTGAATGGGTATCAACCGCCGTTCCTATAGTGGAAAAACTTAATTTTTAATACAAGGCAGCAAGCCGCAGACAGTACAAGTAGTACAGCCAGGCGCAGCAACGCCGTAGTAGAAATTAAGTTTTTTACTATATCATTTTGGTTGTAAGTCGGCGGGCAATGGTGCCTGACAACCCGAGGCCGTCTGAAAGCTTTCTCTGAGCAGAAGCCGGTCGGGCATCGCAATCCGGCCTACAGCGGAAGCTGTGTTCATTCAAAAAATATAGTGGCTAACTTAATATCTGCTACGGCGTTGCTGCACCTTGTCGTACTATCTGTACTGCCTGCAGCTTGCTGCCTTGTATCAAATATTAAGTTTAGCCACTATATAGTCGAATAAATGAGTTTCTGCTACGGCGTTGGCTCGCCTTGTCGTACTATCTGTACTGCCTGCGGCTCGCCGCTTTGTATCAGAATCTCATTTCTCCGACTATAGTCGTTCCGTTAGTTTGATACAGCGTTGTTGCGCCTAGCCGTACTATCTGTACTGTCTGCGGCTTGTTGCCTTGTCTCAATCTAAATTGAAACGACTATATAACTTGGCCAAGCGGCAGGTTTCAGACGGTCATCAATTCATCCAGATATTCAATCCAGTGCATTACCGGCGTGGCCGTGCCGCCCGCCAGATGGCCGATGCAGCCGATGTTGGCAGACAAAATCACATCGGGCTTGAGCGCCGCCAAGTTGCCGAGCTTATTGTCGCGCAATTGTTGCGACCATTCGGGCTGGAAAAATGAATACGTGCCCGCCGAGCCGCAACAGAGATGCGCGTCTTTCGGCAGTAAAACAGTCATGCCCAATTCGCTGAACAAGCCTTCTACACTGCCTTTGAGCTTTTGGCCGTGTTGCAGCGTGCAAGGCGGATGGTAGGCCAGCGTTTTTCCTGTATGAGCGGCATGTATTTTCACGCGGATGCGTGCGGTTTCGGCGGCGAGAATTTCCACAATATCCTTCGCCAATTCGCTGATTTGGGTAGCTTTTTCGGCATAATCGGCATCGTTTCGCAGGTAGTAGCCGTATTCCTTCACCATCGCACCGCAGCCCGATGCATTAATCAATATGGCTTCCGCTCCGGCTTCAAGCAGCGGCCACCAGGCATCGATGTTGCGGCGCATGTCGTTCAAACTTGCGGCTTCGGCACTCAAATGCAGATTCACCGCGCCGCAGCAACCTGCGCTTGGCGGGCGCTGCAATTCGATGCCCAAGCGGTCGAGCACGCGCAAGGTAGCGGCATTGATATTGGGCGACATGCCCGGCTGCACACAGCCTTCCAGCATCAGCATTTTGCGCCCGTGCACGGTTTGCGGAATCCGCCCCGCATCACGGCGCGCCATCACTTTACCGTTGATTTTTTGCGGCAGCAGCGGGCGCAGCGTTTGCGCCGCGCGGTAAGTGGTTTCAAACAGCCTCCGGTTGAGCATCAGCGTGCGCAAGGCGGTGCGCTTGAATTGCTCGACCGGCGGGCGGCCGATTTGCTTTTCGATTTCGTGGCGGCCGATGTCGAGCAGACGGCTGTATTGCACGCCGGACGGGCAGGTGGTTTCGCAGCTGCGGCAGGTGAGGCAGCGGTCGAGATGCAGCTGCATCGCGGGCGTGGCGGGCATGCCTTCGAGCAGCTGCTTGATTTGGTAAATGCGCCCGCGCGGGCCGTCGAGCTCGTCGCCGCTGAGCTGGTAAGTCGGACAAGTGGCGGTGCAAAAGCCGCAATGCACGCAATTGCGCAAAATTTCGTCGGCGATTTTGCCCTCGGGCGTGTGTTTGATGAAATCGGCCAGATTGGTTTGCATAATGATGGCTCTCGTTTTGTTTTTCAGACGGCTTAAAACGGCGTTCGTCTGACGGTTTGCGTAGTCGGGTTTCAGACGGCCTCAAATATCCGCATACATCCGCCCCGGATTGAAAATCCCGGCGGGATCGAAGCTTTGTTTCAAACGCTGGTTGATGGCGCGCACGGCATCGGGCAGCGGCGTGAACACCGTTTCACCCGCCGCTTCGCCGCGAAACAGCGTGGCGTGGCCGCCTGCGTTTTGCGCCAACGCCCGCATTTCGCGCGCGCTTTTATCGCTGAGATACCAGCGCAAACCGCCGCCCCATTCCATACCGATGAGGCCGTCTGAAACGCCCAAGGGCGCGGTATCGGGCACGGAAATACGCCACAAGCGTTTTTCAGACGGCCTCTCAAACAGCGGCAAGGTCTGCTCGCGCACCGCCAGCCAAAGCGCATCGGCGGCGGCTTGATCCAATTCCGCACCGCCGAGCAAGCCGACGGCGGTTTGCACGCCCGCTTCGGTGCCGCTCAAACGCAGGCTCAGGATGTCGTCTGCCCAAAAACTGGCCGACAGCGGCAAAGGCTGCCCCATCAGCGCATTCAGTTTCGGCACGGCTTCGGCGGCGCTACTCTCGAATTGCAGCGTGGTTTCGGCAAACGGTTTCGGCAATACTTTAAGCGACACATCGGTGATCAGGCCGAGCGTGCCGAGCGAACCGGCCAACAACCGCGCCACATCGTAGCCCGCCACGTTTTTCACCACCGTGCCGCCGAAAGCCAAGTGTTCGCCCTTGCCGTTGAGCATTTTCACGCCCAACACAAAATCTTTCACCGCCCCCGCATGCGCCCTGCGCGGCCCCGCCAAACCCGCCGCCACCGCACCGCCCAAAGTCGCGCCTTCGCCGAAATGCGGCGGCTCGAACGGCAGCATCTGGTTGCGTTCGGCCAGCGCCGCTTCGATTTGAGCCAACGGCGTGCCCGCGCGGGCGGAAATCACCAGCTCTTCGGGGTCGTAAGCGGTAATGCCGCTGTAGGCGCGGGTGTCGAGCGTGTCGGCATTTTGCGGCCGATGTGGTTCGCCGTAAAAATCTTTGGTGCCGCCGCCACGGATAATCAGCGGAATATGGCGGTGGGTGGCGTGCAGGATTTGCTCGCGCATTCGGATAAGGATTTGTTCCATATTGATTCTTTATTTGATGTTTTTCTTTTCAGACGGCCTTTGGAAAATATGGCCGTAAGGCCGTCTGAAACCTTTTTAAGCCGGATTTCGTGGGCGGAGCCCACGCTACAAAACTGATTTATTTTTGCTGCCAAACGGATTTGTCTTCATTCGTCATATTATTCGGGGCAGGCAATAACGGCCCGTGCTGCACCGATGTGGCCTTCCAATCTCGGGTATTGCTGATGTAATATCTGGCGGTCAACCACCTGCCAATTTTTGCCGGCAGGTATTTTCTTGTTTTGGTGGTAAAAGCTTATGCGCGGCTTGCGGTTGCTGTGGAAACGGAACAGGCCGCGCATGGAGGCGGATAGGTGAAATTCGCTGTCGGCGGCCAATTCGGTGGGGATTTCGGCGTATTCGCTTCTCATCACCCGCCAAGGCCGCTTACTCGGTTGGCTGAAGCGGATTTCTACGGGATGGGTGCAGCGGTTGATGACGGTAAAACTTTCAAACGGCGGCTACGACATGGCGTATGCCGGTGCGGACAGCAAGCCAAGCACGGCAAAGAGCAATTTAAGTTTCATAATTCAATCGCTTTCATACCTAAGACCATTCATTGAAACAACATCTGCATCAATACTTTTCTTTTCAGACGGCCTTTGGTAAACATTGCCGCAAGGCCGTCTGAAACCTCTTTGAAATATACGCCATCAAAAATACTGCTTGGCGGCAAACTATGCAAACGGCACGTTTGCTTCAGTCGCTCCTACTTTTTCAGACGGCCTCAATCCTCTCTGATGCCGTCTGAAAACCCATCGGCTCAATGCCGTCAAAACCGTTCCAACTCCGGAAACTTCATCACCCCGCGCGGCACGTGCATTCTGCCGTATTCGGCGCAGCGGTTTTTGGTGGGAATCGCTTTGTCGGCGTTCAACAGCCCTGCGGGGTCGAAGGCGAATTTCACGCCCCAAAAGGCGGCGCGTTCGGCTTCGGAAAACTGTACGCACATGCCGTTGATTTTTTCCACGCCCACGCCGTGTTCGCCGGTAATGGTACCACCGAGGCGCACGCATTCTTCGAGAATGTCCGCGCCGAAGGCTTCGGCGGCAGGCCATTCGCCGGCGGAAGAATCAAACAAAATCAACGGGTGCATATTGCCGTCGCCCGCGTGGAATACGTTGATGCATTTCAAGCCGTATTTTTCTTCCAGCGAGGCGGTGTAGGCCAACAGGCTGCTGATGTGGCGGCGCGGAATGGTGCCGTCCATGCAGTAATAGTCGGGTGCCATTTGCGCGGCGGCGGGAAAGGCATTTTTGCGCCCCGACCAAAATGCCAGCCGCTCGATTTCGTTGCGCGACACCTGAATCCGAATCGCGCCGCTTTGCTCGAAAACGGCAATCATGCGGGCGATTTCTTCGGCCACTTCTTCGGGCGTGCCGTCGGATTCGCACAGCAAAATCGCTTCGGCGCGGGTGTCGTAGCCGATATTGAGATAACTGTCGATGGCGCGGGTGGCGGGGCCGTCCATCATTTCCAGTCCGGCGGGAATAATGCCCGCGGCAATCACCGCCGCCACCGCATCGCCCGCTTTGCCCATGTCGTCGAAGCTGGCCATAATCACCTGCGCCGCGCGCGGCTTGGGCACGAGCTTCACCACCACTTCGGTGACCACGCCGAACATCCCTTCGCTGCCGATAAACACAGTGAGCAAATCAAGGCCGGGCGCGTCGTAGCCCTCGCCGCCGAATTCGACGATGCTGCCGTCCATCGTCACCGCACGCACTTTCAACACATTGTTCACGGTAAGGCCGTATTTCAAACAATGCACGCCGCCGGAATTTTCGCCGACATTGCCACCGATGCTGCAAGCAAGCTGGCTGGAAGGATCGGGCGCGTAGTACAAATCATGCGGCGCGGCGGCATCGGAAATCGCCAGATTGCGCACGCCCGGCTGCACGGTCGCCGTACGCGCCTGCACATCTATTTTCAGGATTTGATTGAATTTGGCGGTAGAAAGCACTATGCCGTCGGGCGTCGGCATCGCACTGCCCGCCAGCCCCGTGCCCGCGCCGCGCGGCACCACCGGCACGCCTAAGCGCATACAGCTGCGCAATACGGTTTGCACTTCGGCTTCGTTTTCGGGCAACACCACGCCGAGCGGCAATTGGGTAAACGCCGCCAGCGCATCGCATTCATACGGCGTGATTTCGGATAATTCGGTGAGAAAATGCAGCCCCTGCCATTCCTGCCGCAATTGCTGTTGTAGGGCTTCGCGCTGTTGTGTCGACAAAGGCGCGCGCGGGCGTGGTTCCATAATATTCCTTTGTGTTTTTTATCAGGCCGTCTGAAACGCTTTCACAAGCCTTTCAGACGGCATCTATAATGACTATCCCGCATATCGTAACATAATTTAACAAGCTGCTGAGAAAAAGCGTTTCCGCCTTGAAACCGCCTGCAAATCGGGCGATAATCGGCATTCTCTACCCCAACAACAAAAGGTATTCCCAATGGCCTCCCAACTGGCAAACGCCATCCGCTTCCTCTCCGCAGACGCAGTTCAAAAAGCCAATTCCGGCCACCCCGGTGCGCCGATGGGCATGGCCGAAATGGCCGAAGTGTTGTGGACGCAATTCCTCAACCACAACCCCGCCAATCCGAAATTCTACAACCGCGACCGTTTTGTCTTGTCCAACGGCCACGCTTCGATGATTCTCTACAGCCTGCTGCACCTCACCGGCTACAACGTTTCCATCGACGATTTGAAAAACTTCCGCCAGTTGCACAGCAAAACCCCCGGCCACCCCGAATACGGCTACACCGACGGCGTGGAAACCACCACCGGCCCGTTGGGACAAGGCATCGCCAATGCGGTGGGCATGGCCTTGGCCGAGAAAAAACTCGCCGCCGAATTCAATAAAGACGGCCTCAATATCGTCGATCACCACACCTACGTTTTCCTCGGCGACGGCTGCCTGATGGAAGGCGTGTCGCACGAAGCCTGCTCGCTGGCGGGCACCTTGGGCTTGGGCAAACTGGTGGTTTTGTATGACGACAACAATATTTCCATCGACGGCAAGGTCGACGGCTGGTTTACCGAAAACATCCCGCAGCGTTTCGAGAGCTACGGCTGGCATGTGGTGCCGAATGTCAACGGCCACGACACCGCCGCGCTGAAAGCCGCCATCGAAGCGGCCAAAGCCGAAACCGGCAAGCCCTCCATCATCTGCTGCAAAACCTTGATCGGCAAGGGCGCGGCCACCAAAGAAGGCAGCCACAAAACCCACGGCGCACCCTTGGGCGCGGAAGAAATCGAAGCCACCCGCAAACATCTGGGCTGGAATTACGGCGCGTTTGAAGTGCCGCAAGAGGTTTACGCCGCTTGGGATGCCAAGGAAAAAGGCGCGAAACTGGAAGCCGCATGGAACGAGGTTTTCGCCCAATATCAAGCCAAATTCCCCGCCGAAGCCGCCGAATTCGTACGCCGGATGGACGGCAAACTGCCCGAAAACTTCGAGCAACACGTTCAGACGGCCTTGAAAGCAGTTTGCGACAAAGCGGAAAAAATCGCCACCCGTAAAGCCAGCCAAAACAGCATCGAAGTTTTGGCGCAAGTGTTGCCCGAATTTGTCGGCGGCTCGGCCGACCTCACCCCCTCGAACCTCACCGACTGGTCAAACAGCGTTTCCATCACCCGCGAGGGCGGCGGCAACTACATCCACTACGGCGTGCGCGAATTCGGCATGGCCGCCATCATGAACGGCATGGCGCTGCACGGTGGCGTGAAGCCTTTCGGCGCGACCTTTTTGATGTTCAGCGAATACGCCCGCAACGCCTTGCGTATGGCCGCCTTGATGAAAACCAACCCGATTTTCGTGTTTACCCACGATTCCATCGGCCTCGGCGAAGACGGCCCGACCCACCAACCGGTCGAGCAAACCGCCACCCTGCGCCTGATTCCCAACATGGCCGTATGGCGCC
>JAUNTY010000033.1 GCA_030538415.1 Neisseria sp.
CTGAACACATAAAGGCCGTCTGAACATCATCTGCTGTGTTGCAGCAGATGATGTTCAGACGGCCTTGCAAACAATCGGCATCCTATCAGGCTGTCTGATCAGCCTTGTGGCCTTTCACCGCGAAGAACAGGATGTAGACATAGCAGAGAGCCGATACCACAAACGACAGCAACAGACCGATGTTGTCGGCGGCAAAGCCCTGCACCAGCGGCACAATCGCGCCACCCACAATCGCCGTACAAATCACGCCGGAAGCGGCGCTGGTGAACTTGCCCAAGCCCTTGGTCGCCAGCGAGAAAATAGTGGGGAACATGATGGAGTTGAAAAAACCGATGGCCAGCAGCGACCACATGGTCACCGCACCGCCGCCCGCCAGAATGGCCAGGGTAATCAGGGCGATGGCCATCACGGAATTAAAAGCCAGATATTTATTGGGTGCGATTTTGTTCATGACAGCAGAGCCGAGGAAGCGCCCCACCATCGCACCACCCCAATACAGCGCCAGATATTTGGCACCGGTTGCATGGTCGAGGCCGGCGGTCACTTCCATCACGCTCACCAGCAGCGAGCCGATAGACACTTCCGCGCCTACATAGCAGAAAATGCCCAGCGCACCCAGCACCAAATGCTTGTATTGCCACACGCTGGTTTTACCGTCGTGGTTGTGTTCGGTCTCGGCTTCGGCGATTTTACGCGCATCCGGCAGCTTGATCATTTTCACGAATACCGCCAGCAGAATCAGCAGACCGGCCAAACCCAGATAAGGAATCTGCACCGACTGCACCTGCTCGGCCTTGCTCACCGCCTGGCTGGCATCAGCCAGAATCAGCGCGGAGCCCAACAGCGGCGCCACGGTGGTACCCAACGAGTTAAAAGCCTGCACCAGCGTCAGCGTGGCAGACTCTTTGCCCGGCTTGGCCAACAGGGTGACATACGGGTTGCCCGCCACTTGCAGCAGGGTCACGCCGGAAGCCAGAATAAACAGTGCGCCGAGGAAAATCGGATAAGAAGCGCTGCCCGCGGCCGGATAAAACAGCAAACAGCCGACGGCGGTCAGCAGAAAGCCGCCGATGACGCCGTTTTTATAACCGAATTTTTCCACCACTTTGCCCATCGGAATCGACATGATGGCGTAGGCGGTAAAGAAGCAGAACTGAACCAACATCGCCTGAAAATAAGTCAGGTCGAAAATGGCTTTCAGGTGGGGAATCAGAATGTCGTTCATGCAGGTAATGAAACCCATCATGAAAAACAGCGCGGTCAACACCGACAAGGCGGAGGTATTGTTTTGTTGTGATTGCGTAGACATTTTATTTGTCCTTAAACCATCTAAAAAATAATCTTGTAAAGCTGTGAAAAGCTTCAGGTTGAGGCTGAAGTTAACATGAGTTAAATCAGGTGAGGCATGATACTGCATATTCGGGATTCGTGCATCTTTTTAACTTTAAACAAGTTTTATCTATATCAATGATTATTGGATAAAACCATGTCCGGCCAGATTTGTTTGGTAATAAACAAATTTTGCCTGTTTTTTTCAGACGGCCCGAATGGCAAACCTGAACGCTGCAGGTACAGCGTCCGCAGCCTGCTGCTTTACTGCCAGAGTTTCCTGACAGTAAACCGACAAAGCGGCAACCGGTTTGCTTTTATAGTCAGAGATGTAGCTTCTGATGCAAGGCGGCGAGCCAACGCCGTAGCAGAAGCTACATCTCCAACTATAGTCGTTCCAATTTAGATTGAGACAAGGCAGCAAGCCGCAGGCAGTACAGAACGTGAGCTCGGGATAAGTATTTAAGATATTCTTATTGTTTTCAAAAATGTATGCACTCCAACAGACAGAAAATCGCCAGATTTTCGTCATTCCCGCGCAGGCGGGAATCCAGAAGCCTGACATTTCCGCAATGTTTTCAAGGTTTCTGAAACCCGACGACTGGATTCCCGCCTGCGCGGGAATGACGAATCCTTACGGATTCTGCCTGCCTCAAGGAAAATATATTTCTGAAAACAATAAGAATATCTTAAATACTTATCCCGAACTCACGTTACAGATAGTACGGCAAGGCACAGCAACACTGTATCAATCTAAATTGGAACGGCTATATATGATCAGAAACATGGGCAGACAAGCAAAGCTACGCTTTGCACTGGGCACCCGTCTGCGCGGGCGCGACGGTTATTTTTTTGCAAAGGCCTTCGGCTATAAAAAGGCCGTCTGAACACTCCATGCATGATGCGTTCAGACGGCCTCCGGGTTTCACCCGCTTTGGCGGCGCTATTAACAGCCGTCGTCTTTGCCCTTGTCGCAGTTGGCGCTGCGGTAGAGGCGGATCAGGTGTTGGGTGGAGCTGTCGTGCTGCTGCACCTCAATCTCGCCGGTCAATTCGGCCAGAATGGTTTTCGCCAGCTGTTTGCCCAATTCCACGCCCCATTGGTCGAAGCTGTTGATGTCCCAAATCACGCCCTGCACAAAGGTTTTGTGTTCGTACATGGCAATCAGGCTGCCCATGTTGCGCGGGTTGATTTTGTTCATCAGAATCAGGTTGCTCGGGCGGTTGCCGGAGAAGGTTTTGTGCGGCACCAGCTCTTCGATACGCGCTTCATCCATGTTTTGCGCGCGCAATTCCTGGCGCACTTCATCCGGGGTTTTGCCGCGCATGAAAGCTTCGGCCTGGGCAAACACATTGGCGAGCAGGATTTCATGGTGGCCGGGCAGGTTGCTGCGTTTTTCCAGCGAGGCAATCAGGTCAATCGGGGTAATGTGGGTGCCTTGGTGCAGCAGTTGGAAAAATGCATGCTGACCGTTGATGCCGGTTTCGCCCCAGATAATCGGCGCGGTTTCGTGTTCGACTGCCTTGCCGTCGAGCGTGACCTGCTTACCGTTGCTTTCCATATCCAGCTGCTGGATAAATTTCGGCAGGCGGTGTAGGTGCTGATCATACGGGGCGATGATGTGGCTGCCGCCGCCGTAATAGTTGATGTACCACACGCCCACCATGCCGAGCAATACCGGCAGGTTTTCTTCCAGCGGCGCATTGATGAAATGCTGGTCCATCAGGTGGGCGCCGTTGAGCATTTCGATAAAGTTTTCTTCACCGAGATAGAGCATAATCGGCAGGCCGATGGCCGACCACAGGCTGTAGCGGCCGCCGACCCAGTCCCAGAATTCAAACATGTTGGCGGTGTCGATGCCGAAATCGGCCACGGCTTTTTTATTGGTGGACACGGCCACGAAATGTTTGGCCACCGCCGATTCGTCATTGGCATGCTTGAGGAACCATTCGCGCGCGGTCAGGGCGTTGGTGAGGGTTTCTTGGGTCGTGAAGGTTTTCGAAGCCACCACAAACAGCGTGGTTTCCGGATGCACGCTGTCGAGCACGTCGCGCAGCTGCGAGCCGTCGACGTTGGACACAAAATGCATTTTCAGGCGTGGATGGCCGAATGATTTGAGCGCGGTACACATCATCAGCGGGCCCAAATCGGAGCCGCCGATGCCGATATTGACCACATCGGTAATCACCTGATTGGTATAGCCCAGCCAGTCGCCGCTGCGCACTTCGTGGGCGAATTCGCCCATACGGTGCAGCACGTGGTTCACTTTGGGCATCACGTCTTCGCCGTCGACCTGAATCGGCGCGTTGGTGCGGTTGCGCAAAGCCACATGCAACACGGCGCGGTTTTCGGTGGTGTTGATTTTTTCACCGCGAAACATCTGCTTCATGCGCTCGGGCAGGCCGGCTTCGCGCGCCAGCTTCATCAACAGCGCCAGCGTTTCGTCGGTGATGCGGTTTTTGGAATAATCCAGCTTCAGACCGCCCACTTCCACCCAATAGCGCTCGGCGCGGCCGGGATCCTGCTCAAACAACTCGCGCATGTGCTGGCTTTTGGTGGCATCGAAATGCTTCCACAACTCGCGCCAGGTCGGCAGGTCTTCTAAATGCTTCATGCTTCATGCTCCTTTTCATGTTCTATGCGTTTGTTGTGGATGCTGCGCTTGCCTTTTTCCAGTTGCAGGCTGGCGGTTTCCCCCAGGCGCAGAGCCAGGCCGATGGCCAGAATATCGATAACCACCAGCTGCAGCAGGCGCGACACCATCGGCGTGTAAAGTTCGCTGTCTTCCTGCGCCGCCACGCTCAACACGCAGTCGGCCAATTGCGCCAACGGAGAATCTACGCGGGTCACGGCAATCACGGAAGCGCCGTTTTCCTTGGCGATGCTCACCGCATCGAGCACTTCGATGGAGGAGCCGGAATTGGAAATCACCACCAACACGTCTTGATTGCTCAACACGGAAGCGGCCATCAGCTGGATATGCGTATCCACATACGCCACGGTCGAAATACCGAAGCGGAAAAATTTGTGTTGCGCGTCCTGCGCCACGATGCCGGAGTTGCCGACGCCGTAAAACTCGATGCGGCGGGCATGGGTGAGCATGGCGATGGCGTTTTCCAAATCGGTTTCTTTCAGATAACGCCGCGCGCCGAGAATCGAAGCTGCGGTGTTGCCCAACACTTTTTCGGTCACGCTGGCCATGTCATCGTCGGCGTTCAATTCCGCATGCACATAAGGCATGCCCTCGTGGCCGATGCTGGCCGACAAGGCCAGCTTGAATTCCGGCAAGCCCTTATAACCCAAGCTGCGGCAGAAACGGATAACGGTCGGCTGGCTCACGGAAGCATGCTCGGCGATTTCGGCCACGGCGGCGTGTACAAACCATTTCGGCTCGGCCAACGCGCACTCTGCCACTTTACGCTCTGCACCTGACAAATTGGTTAAAGATTCACTGATTTTACTTAACATCATGTCATTCCCTAATGTATTGTTCTTACGAACCAACGGTTACGGCTGCGTATGGTTTTCAGACGGCCTGAAATATAGTCAGGGAACAAGGCGGGCGAATGCCGTATCGTTCTTTAATCTACTGTATATTTCAGATTGAGAGGCCGTCTGAACGCTTGCAGCCTGAGAGTCTCCATATTCTCTGATTGCAGTATGAAGCCCGGGCCTTCCCGGGCTTCCCGGTCAGGCTTTGCTTTTGGCGGCGGCTTTGCTGTCTGCAGCCGCTTCCGGAGCGGGCAGGACGCCCAAATGGTTTTCCAGCGCCACGGCGGCACCGTTGATGCCGGGATATTTGCTCAATACGATATACACCGGAATCGCTGCCAGATAGGCATCGAAGCGCCCCTTGTTTTCAAAGCGGTTGCGAAACGGCGAGCTTTTAAAGTAATCGATGAAGCGCGGAATGATGCCGCCGCAAAGATACACGCCGCCGCTGGCGCCCAAGGTAAGCGCCAGATTGGAAGACACCGTGCCCAACATGGCGCAGAAAATGTCCAGCGTCAGGCGGCACAGCGGCGACGTGCCGCTGAGCGCACGATCGCTGATTTCAGCCGGAGTAAGCTTCTGCCGTTTGATGCCTTCGCGCGCCGACAGCGCTTCGTGAATCAGCGACAAACCCGCGCCGCTCAAAAAGCGTTCGGCAGAAACGTGGCCGTATTTTTTCTTGGCGTATTGCCAAATCATGATTTCGGCATCGTCAAACGGCGCAAAGCTGACATGGCCGCCCTCGCCCGCCAGCGGCACCCAACCGGATTTGCTCGGAATCAGGCCGCTTACGCCCAAGCCGGTGCCCGGACCAATGACGGCTTTGGGCGCATCTTCCACTTTTTTGAAGCCGCCGATCTGCACCAGCTCTTCTTTGGGCATGCGGGTAATCGCCAGCGCCTGTGCGGTGAAATCATTGAGCAGAATCAGCGTTTCCAGCCCGAGCGACTGGCGGGTGGTTTCGATGGAAAACGCCCAGTGGTGGTTGGTCATCTGCACCCAGTCGCCCAGAATCGGATTGGCAATCGCGATGGCGGCATGGCTGATTTCGGGGTCGCCTGCGCGCTTGAAGTATTCGCGCGCGGCATCAACGATGGTGTCGTAGTCGTTACACGGCAGCACTTCCACTTTTTCGATTTTGCCGGGCGCGGTTTCCAGCGCAAAGCGGGCATTGGTGCCGCCGATGTCGGCCACCAGGCGCGGCCAGTTGACGATTTCATTTTGCGTAGTGGACATGGCAGTTTACCTTTTGCTGATTAATCACATAGCTGACGGGGAAAGTTTTGCTGAAACCTTTGGCGGCTTCGTCAAACACTTTTTTCTTTTCGTCGCCCTGAATCGCCAGAAACACGGCAGGCGTATTCAAAATCGCCGCCAGCGTCATGGAAATGCGCTCATGCGGCGCGGTCACCGGCGTGGTGTGCAGCAGCGGCACGTCATTGGCCAAATCCAGTCCTTTGTCGAGCTGCGGCGCCTGCGGAAACAGCGAAGCGGTGTGGCCGTCGCCGCCCATGCCGAGCACCAGCGCGTCGGGTTGGCGGAAATGCTTCAGCGCGCTTGCCACGGCGGCATCGGGCGCCAAATCGGCTTCGGCGGCGCCCTCTTCCACCATCGGAATCCAGCTTGCCGCCGCCGCCTTGTTTTGCAGCAGATGGTCGCGCACGAGGCCGGTGTTGCTGTCGGCATGCTCCAGCGGCACGATGCGCTCGTCTACCAGCGTGAGGCCGATGTTTGCCCAGTCCAAATCTTTTTGCGACAGGGCTTCGAAAAAGGCGATGGGCGAGCGGCCGCCGGACACGGCCAGCACGGCGCTGCCTTTTTTGTCCAATGCGGTTTGCAGCGCCGCGGCCACCGCATCGGCCAGCGCAGCCGCCGAATCGGCGGCATTTTCATGAAGATGCCATTGAAAGCTCATAATCGGTTCCTTGAAACAGTATTCTTTTTTTTCAGACGGCCTGAATCACTGTGATTCAGTTTAAAGGCCGTCTGAAAGCATAGCGGTATCGCACCGGCTGTTTATTGCTCTTCGTGCCATCTGTCGCCGTTGCGCGCCAAAAGTTCTTGCGCGGCTTTCGGCCCCCAGCTGTCGGCAGCATATTCATAAGGCGGCATCGGCGAGCTTGCCCAGGTTTCCATAATCGGCATCACCCATTCCCATGCGGCTTCGAGCTCGTCGCGGCGGTTGAACAAAGCCAGTTTGCCGTTGATCACATCCAGCAGCAGGCGCTCGTAAGCTTCGGCGCGACGGCCTTCGATGGCCTTACCCATGTCTACGCTCAATGCGGTGGTTTCGACGCAATTGCCTGCGCCGGGCGTTTTCACCTGGGTGTAGAGGCGGATGGATTCGGTGGGTTGCAGCTCGATGACCAGGCGGTTGGGTTCGGCGCTGCTGCAATCGTAAAGGTGGCTTTCCAGCTCGCGGAAATTCAACACGATTTCAGCCACTTTACCGGCCATGCGTTTGCCGGTGCGCAGGTAGAAAGGCACGCCCGCCCAGCGCTCGTTGTCGATTTCGGCCTTGATGGCTACATAGGTTTCGGTGTGGCTGTCGGCAGGCACATGCGATTCCTGCAGATAGCCGTTGAGCGCTTTGCCGTCTTTCTCACCGGCGCTGTATTGGCCGCGCACCACGTTCAGATCGACATCGCCCGGGGCAAACGGCTTGAGCGATTTGATGACTTTCAGCTTCTCGTCGCGCACATCGTCGGCGCTGAGGCTGGCCGGTTTTTCCATGGCCGTCATGCACAGCATCTGCATCAGATGGTTTTGCACCATGTCGCGCAGCGCGCCGGTGATGTCGTAAAACTCGCCGCGCTCTTCCACGCCCAGTTGTTCGGCGATGGTCAGCTGCACGCTTTTCACGTATTTCCTGTTCCACAAAGGCTCGAACATCACGTTGGCGAAACGCAGCGCCAGCAGGTTTTGCAGCGCTTCCTTGCCCAGATAGTGGTCGATGCGGTAAATCTGCTCTTCTTTATAAAACGCGCCCACGGCGGCATTGATTTCCTGCGAAGAGGCAAGATCGGTGCCGAGCGGCTTTTCCAGCACCACGCGCACTTTGTCGTTATTGAGGCCGATGGCGGCGAGGTTTTCGCAAATCGGGGTGAAGAATTTCGGCGCGGTGGAAAGATACACCACCACATTATCGGTGTCTTTGCGGCCGTTGACGGCTTCACCCAGCGCGATAAAGCTTTCCGGCACGGTAGCGTCGACGGTCAGGTAATGGATGCGCTTGATGAAGGATTGCCACAACTCACCGCTATAATTGGTTTTCACGTGGATTTTGGAGTCGCTTGCCACTTTCTGCAAAAATTCTTCGGTAGAGAGCCGGCTGCGGCTCACGCCCAGAATGCGGCCTTCGGGATGCAGCAGCCCGGCTGCGTGCGCCTGATACAGGCAGGGCAGCAGCTTGCGCATGGCCAAATCGCCGGTAGCACCAAACAGCACCAAATCAAAATTTGTTTGCGTATTCATTTGCATTGTCTTTCATCAAAGAAGGTTGTAATACGATGTAAAAATTCTTGCAGCCAATCAAATATGAGACTCTATTTTAATATAAGTTACAAATACTTAACCAAAAATTCCGTATAATCGAAAACAGCAATTGCAGCTCTTGCTAAATTAGTAGCAATCCTACACGGCACTACAGCTTTTGTCTATGTTGTTTTCCGTAAAATATTTGACTTAGGTAAACACTCAGTCATTTTTCGGTGCTATGATGTTACAAAATTACAAAACAAACTTTGACCTGGTTCAAAAGTTGTATTGTAACTAAACTACAAATTTATATTATAATTCGACAAAAGATGCCGTTCAGACGGCCTCCGTTTACATAGAGCCAGAAAGGCAGAACAACACATGAGCACCCCACTCCACCCCACCCTCGCCGCCATCACCCAGCGCATTATCGAACGCAGCAAAACCACCCGCGCCGCTTATCTCGCGCACATCCGTGCCGCCCGCCACCAAGGCCGCCTCGAGCGCAGCCAGCTCGGTTGCACCAATCTTGCCCACGCATTTGCCGCCGCGCCCAGCGCCATCAAAATCGAGCTGAAACAGGAAAAAACCCCCAATTTCGGCATCGTGTCGGCCTATAACGACATGGTTTCCGCCCATCAGCCGCTGCAAGATTTCCCCGCCTGGATTAAAGAGGAAGCCTTCCGACACGGCGCCACCGTGCAATTTGCCGGCGGCACCCCCGCCATGTGCGACGGCATCACCCAAGGCTACGAAGGCATGGAATTGTCGCTGTTTTCGCGCGACGTGATTGCCATGAGCACCGCCGTGGCCCTGTCGCACCAAATGTTTGACGCTGCTTTTTACTTGGGCGTGTGCGACAAAATCGTACCGGGCTTATTAATCGGCGCGTTGAGTTTCGGCCACCTGCCCGCCCTGTTTGTGCCCGCAGGCCCGATGACCAGCGGCATCGCCAACGATGAAAAAGCCAAAACCCGCCAGCTGTTTGCCGAAGGCAAAGTCGGCCGCGATGCCCTGCTCGAAAGCGAAATGGGCTCATACCACAGCCCCGGCACCTGCACCTTCTATGGCACCGCCAATTCCAACCAGATGATGATGGAAATGATGGGGCTGCACATGCCCAACACCGCCTTCGTCAATCCGAATACGCCGATGCGCGAAGCGCTCACCCGCGCCGCCGGTGCGCATCTGGCGCAAGCCGTGAAAAACGACGCCATTTTGCCGGTGGGCGAAATGATTACCGAAAAATCCATCGTCAACGCCATTGTCGGCCTGATGGCCACAGGCGGCTCCACCAACCACACCATGCACGTGGTCGCCTTTGCCCGCGCCGCCGGCATTATCGTGAATTGGGACGATTTCGACGAAATCTCCGCCATTATCCCGCTGCTGACCCGCGTTTACCCCAACGGCAAAGCCGATGTGAACCATTTCGCCGCAGCGGGCGGCCTCGCATTCGTGATTCGCGAACTGCTCGACGCCGGCCTGATGCATGAAGACGTCGACACCGTGGTCGGCCACGGCATGCGCGCCTACACCAAAGAGCCCTTCATGCTCGACGGCAAACTCGAATGGCGCGACGCCGTAGCCGTAAGCAACGATGAAAACGTGGTGCGCCCCGCCAGCAACCCATTCTCTGCCGACGGCGGTTTGCGCCTGATGAAAGGCAACATCGGCCGCAGCGTCATCAAAGTATCCGCCGTCACGCCCGACCACCGCGTCATCGAAGCGCCCGCCATCGTGTTTGACGACCAGCGCGACGTGTTGGCCGCCTTCGACCGCGGCGAGCTGGAGCGCGACTTCATCGCCGTGGTACGCTTCCAGGGCCCGCGTGCCAACGGCATGCCCGAATTGCACAAACTCACGCCGCAATTGAGCATCCTGCAAGGCCGCGGCTTCAAAGTAGCGCTGGTCACCGACGGCCGCATGTCAGGCGCATCGGGCAAAGTGCCCGCCGCCATCCACATGAGCCCGGAAGCCCTGCTCGGCGGCGCCATCGGCAAAATCCGCACCGGCGACATGTTGCGCTTCGATGCCGACAAGGGCGAACTCAACGTATTGGTGGACGAAGCCGAATTCAACGCCCGAGAAATCCCCGTGCCCGATTTGAGCGCCCACACCCACGGCGTCGGCCGCGAATTGTTTGCAGGCTTCCGCAGCCTCTCCAGCAGCGCCGAAACCGGTGCCATGAGCTTCGGCGGCGACTTCGCCTAAACCTTTCAGACGGCCTTCCAAAGGCCGTCTGAACGTTTGACCTGACTTAAAACTTTTTCAGACGGCCTCTTGTATGATGCTGTCACCCCTTTTCACAAACCCGGAGAATCCACATGACCCCACGCGAAATCCTCACCGCCGGTAAAGTAGTGCCGGTAATCGCCATCGACGACCTTGCCACCGCCGTAGATTTGGCCAACGCCCTGGTAGAAGGCGGCATCCCCACCCTCGAAATCACCCTGCGCACGCCCGCCGGTATCGAAGCCATCCGCCAAATCAAAAAAGAAGTGCCTGGCGCCATCGTCGGCGCGGGCACCGTGACCAACGGCGAGCAGCTCAAAGCCGTGGAAGACGCAGGCGCCGTGTTCGCCATCAGCCCGGGCTTCAACATCAACTTTGCCAAAGCCGCCGAAAAAAGCAGCATCGCCGTGATTCCCGGCATCGCCACACCGGGCGAGCTGATGCTGGCACTGGAGCACGGCATCGACACCATGAAACTCTTCCCCGCCGAAGTGGTGGGCGGCAAAGCCATGCTCAAAGCCCTCTACGGCCCGTTTGCCGACGTGCGCTTCTGCCCCACCGGCGGCATCAGCCTCGAAACCGCCCCCGAATATCTGGCGCTGCCCAACGTATTGTGCGTCGGCGGCTCATGGCTCACCCCGAAAGAAGCCGTGAAAAACCAGGACTGGGCAACCATCACCCGTCTTGCCAAAGAAGCTTCCGCGCTGTAAACGGCAACAAAAACAGGAAAGGCCGTCTGAAACCTCAGGATTTCAGACGGCCTTATTGTGCCTTGATTGCGTATAGTGGAATCAATATAGTCGTTCCGTTAGTTTGATACAGCGTTGCTGCGCCTTGCCGTACTATAGTCAGAGAAATTAGCTTCTGATACAAGGCGGCGAGCCGCAGACAGTACAGATAGTACGACAAGGCGAGACAACGCCGTAGCAGAAACTAATTTCTTCGACTATATCTGTACTGTCTGCGGCTTGCTGCCTTGTCTCAATCCAAATTGAAACGACTATACAATGAAATTCATCAAAAATAACATCTCATAATACTGCCATTTCGGTACAGGCCGGAATCTATAGTCGAAGAAATGAATTTCTGCTACGGCGTTGGCTCGCCTTGTATCAGAATCTCATTTCTCCGACTATATACATTCCAGTGCTGATTTGAAAACAAAGTGATTCCACCATGGCCAGCGCATGCTGCAGCGGTTTGCAGCGACCGGGCACCATTCACATCCCGCTATATCTCTTGCCCGACCAGCCATTCGTCATGCAGCCATTTTTCGGTCTGGCGATGGCCGGGGAACGAAACCCACACGATATCGCGTTCAAACACCATCGCGCGGCCATGATTGCCGACGATAACCCAAAACCAGCGCCCGTCGGCCGGATTGCGCATTTTTACCTTCATGCCGGTAAGCGTGGTTTGTTCACCGTTGACCAGCAGCGGTTCGTCGTGTCTGTCGACCCAATGCACTTCCTTGTTGTCAGCCAAATCCGGCGCATAACGGCGCAAAAAACGCTCGGCTTCCGCTTCTGCCGCAGCCTTGTCGGGCAGCGTGCCGCCCAAGAGCGGCGCGCCCATCCAGGCAAAACCTTTCAGACAGCCCTCAGGCGTGGCCACGGTGCTGAAGTGTTCGCCGCCCAACTGCATTTGCGTCTGACCGCGCGGCTGGTAACGCACCCACTGCAAGGTTTCGCCATCGGCCTTGACCTCGCGGCGGCTCACTTCGTCATAGCCTTGCGGCAGATATTCTTCAAATAGCTGATTCATTTTTGTCTCCTCCAAACAGGTATTCTGCGCCTGTACCGCAGGCGCACCGCAAGCAGCCAGCAAGGCCGCGCAAACGATAACCGACATCTTGTTCATGTCTGATTCCTCCACAGTTTCTGCATCAGCCGCAATACCGGCGATGCCAGCAGCAATATGCACACAAACGCCGCAGGCCAGGCCAGCAGCCATGCCTTCAGCCAATATTGGACAAATCCGGCAATGAAACCCAGATTAATCCACGTCACCCACAAGGTCATCAGCAGCGATAACAGCAGCGACATCAAACCCGTATAGGCCAATCGAAACGTCCGGCTCATTGATTTTCCCTGATGCTTTCAGACGGCCTCATTGTCGCCTGATTCCATTACCGATAGAATAGCCAATATCTGAAACTTCAATTCCATAAATGAAATGCTCGATGACATGGCCTTGTTTGCCGCGATTGCCGACGCCGGCAGCCTCAACCGCGCCGCGCAGCAACACGGCATCCCCGCCGCCACGCTGACGCGGCGGCTGCAAAAACTGGAAACGCAATTGGGCTGCAGGCTGCTGCACCGCAGTTCGCGCGGCCTCAGGCTCACCGCCGAGGGCGCGGAATACTACGAACGCTGTGCGCCGCTGCTGGCCGCCTTGCAGCAAACCGCCGAAGAAATCCGCGCCGACATCGCCGAACCGCGCGGACGGGTGCGGCTGCTGGCGCCGGTGAATCTGGCGGTGTTGCCGATGATGGATTTTTGGGCGGATTTTTTGCGGCGCTTTCCCGAAATCCGGCTAGATTTACAACTCGACAACCGCGCCGCTGATTTACTGACGCAAGGCGCCGATTTGGCCTTGCGCGTCGGCAAGCCCGGCAATCCGGCCTATATGCAGCGGCGGCTGGCCTCGGTGCCGACTGCGATTGTGGCTGCGCCCGAGTATCTGGCTGCACATGCGCCGATTACCGCACCGCAGGATTTATACGAACACGACTGGCTGCTGGCGCAACCGCTGGCGGCCTTCACCCTGCGCCGCGACGGCGTGCAGGCCGACATCAGCATCCGCCACGCCCGCATGCAGGCCAACGAAATCCGCCTGTGTATGCAGCTGGCAGTGCGCGGTTTGGGATTGGCTTATCTGCCGCAAAACCAGTGCCGCGCCGAGCTGGACAACGGCAGCCTGGTGCAGGTGCTGCCGCAATGGCAAGCGCCGGTGCGCGACATTTATGCGGTGTGGCTGGCACAGAAAAACCTGCCCGCGCGGGTGCGGGTATTGCTGGACGAGATGGCCGCGTTTTTGGCAAAGTGGTAAGCAGGCGGCAGGCGGGATAAGGTTTCCGAGAGCTGTCCGTTGCAGGCAGGATAGTGTCTGCATCCCATTTGCAATTTGTTGTCAGCATTTTTCAAAAACGGTATCTCCGCAGGCCGGGGCGGCTCCACATGCTGCAATCAGCAATAAGCAATTCATAAAAACAGGCCGTCTGAAACCGGATATGCGGTTTCAGACGGCCTGTGATTTTAACCGACTCTTTATAAGTCAGGACACATACATCAGATGCCGCTGCCTTGCGCTTTCAGTTTTTCCGTGCCGAACTCCAGCTTGCTGAGCGCCGACAGATAAGCTTTGGCGGTGGCCACCAATACATCGGTATCGGCGCCCTGCCCGTTGACCACGCGGCTGCCGCGCGCCAGGCGCACTGAAGTTTCGCCCTGGCTTTCGGTGCCCTCGGTGACGGCGTTCACCGAATAAATCTGCAAAGTCGCGCCGCTGGCGGCCACGCTCTCAATCGCTTTGAAAATCGCATCCACGGGGCCTGAGCCGTTGGCGGTGGCGCGGTGTTCCTGGCCGCCGACGCTGAACACCACCTCGGCCACGGGCTGTTCGCCGGTTTCGGTGGTGATTTTCTGCGAGAGGAATTTATAGTGGTCTTGCGACAGATTCACCATCTCGTCAGACACCAGCGCGTGCAGGTCTTCATCGAAGATTTCGCGTTTCTTGTCGGCCAGCTCCTTGAAGCGGGCAAACGCGGCGTTGAGCGCTTCTTCGCTTTCCAATTGGATACCCAAATCGGCGAGCTTGGTTTTGAAGGCGTTGCGGCCGGACAATTTGCCGAGGCTCAGGCGGTTGGCCGCCCAGCCGACGGATTCGGCCGACATGATTTCGTAGGTTTCGCGGTGTTTCAACACGCCGTCCTGATGAATGCCGGATTCGTGGGCAAAGGCATTTGCGCCGACAATCGCTTTGTTCGGCTGCACCGGATAGCCGGTGACGGTCGACACCAGTTTGGAGCTCGGCACGATTTGGGTGGTGTCGACGCCGGTTTCAAGGCCGAACACGTCATGGCGGGTTTTGAAGGTCATCACGATTTCTTCGAGGCTGGCATTGCCTGCGCGCTCGCCCAAGCCGTTGATGGTGCATTCCACCTGACGCGCGCCGCCCAATACCGCAGCCAGCGAGTTGGCCACGGCCAGACCCAAATCATTATGGCAATGCGCCGACCACACCACTTTGTCGCCGCCTGGCGTCTTGGCAATCAGCTCGCGGAAAAAGGCTTCGGTACGGTGCGGCACGGAATAGCCGACGGTATCGGGAATATTGATGGTGGTGGCGCCCGCCTCAATCACCGCGCCGCAGATTTCGGCCAGAAAATTGATTTCCGAGCGCAGCGCGTCTTCGCAGGAAAATTCCACGTCGTCGGTGTATTCCTTGGCGATTTTCACCGCTTTCACCGCCGCTTCCACCACTTGTTTGGGCTTCATTTTCAGCTTGTGCTCCATGTGGATGGGGCTGGTGGCGATAAAGGTATGGATGCGGCGCTTCGCGGCGGGGGCAACGGCTTCGCCGGCGGCGCGGATGTCGCGCTCCACGGCGCGGCTGAGCGAGCACACGGTGGCGGTGGTGAGGCTTTTGGCAATCTCGTTGACTGCTTCGAAATCGCCGGGGCTGGCGGCGGCAAAACCGGCTTCAATCACATCAACGCCCAGCTTTTCCAGCTGACGGGCAATGCGGATTTTTTCCTCTTTGGTCATGGCGGCGCCGGGCGATTGCTCGCCATCGCGCAAGGTGGTGTCGAAAATGATGACGCGTTTGTCTTTTGGCATGGTGGTTTTCTCCAGAGATTTTTGTTGCTGTAAAAACGCATTCAAATCCAGCGGCCGCCCCTGCGCTTCGGCCAGCGCGGTCAGCTTTTGCAGCTGGTTGAGCGGCAGCGAGCCGCGCGTGCGCCATTTGTAGATGGCCGCCGTGCTGGCTGCGTTGTGCGGGTCTTGCTGTTTCAAGGCTTCGGCCAGAGCGTTAACGCCGCCGAAATAGGCGATTAAGCGGTCGATGTCCAGTTGCATGATGCCCCTTTGTCCAATTTTGTTTGATAAGTTTGGTAAGTAGCCCCGATTATACGCAAATCAGACAAATTGGCAATAAACATTGCATGCTGTTTGTGTAAATTTTTAAATATTGTCAGATTTAAATACATTTTGTCTAATTTATATTCAGACGGCCTGAAAACCCGGGCGAAATATAGTAAACTCTCTCTATTCCAGCTGCCGTTTGAAATCATGAACACACGAATCCCCACCAACCTGCCGGCCGATACCGAATGGCGCAACGAAAGCAGCCAGAAGCCGCCCAAACAGGCGCTGTATCTGCGTGAAACCAATGCCGATGCGCTGCTGCAACACGCCCGCAACAACCTGGCCTGCGTGTGGCAGGGCGATTTCCACAACGCCAAACAGGTGTTGGCCGCCCTGAAAAAACGCGTCCGCAAACCTGCCGTCGGACGGAAAAACGACGACATTCAGACGGCCTTCCACCGCCACCGCCTGCAACAGGCGCAGCAAAGCCGTCTGATTAACATGCTGGCGGTGGAAATCGGCAGCGGCTTCACGCTCGATTTGCCGCGTGCGCCCGATGTGCATGCCGCGCTGGCCGATGTGTACGACACGCCGAACAGCGAGCCTTTTTTATTGCCGCTCAACCAGCTGCTCGGCTTTATCGGCGCGCACGAATGGCACAAAAAAGGCGTGGAAGTGCCCGCGCTGGGCGGCCGCATCCACGTACCCTTCGGCGTATTCTCGCCCCTGCGCGGCGAATACCTCGATTTGCTGATGCAGGCGCCGCTGCCCCGACCCTGCCACACCGCATTCGACATCGGTACCGGCAGCGGCATCCTCGCCGCCCTGCTTGCCCGCCGCGGCATCGCGGAAATCATCGGCACCGACACCAATCCGCGCGCCATCGCCTGCGCCCGCGCCAATCTGGCACAGCTTGAATTAAACAAACAAGTGCGCATCGAAGCAGCCGATTTGTTTCCCGCAGGCCGCGCCGATTTGATTGTGTGCAACCCGCCCTGGCTGCCCGCCAAGCCCACTTCCGCCATCGAAGCCGCGCTCTACGACCCCGACAGCATGATGCTGAAAGGTTTTCTTGACGGCGTCGGCACCCACCTCACCGAACACGGCGAAGCCTGGCTGATTATTTCCGATTTGGCCGAACACCTGCATCTGCGTGCGCCTGATTTTTTAGCCTGCTGCTTTCAGACGGCCGCTTTAAGCGTAATCGATATTTTAAAAACCAAGCCGCAGCACCAGAAAGCGGCAGACAAAAACGACCCGCTGGCATTTGCCCGCAATCAGGAAACGACTTACCTTTACCGCCTGAAAGCAGCAAAATATAGCGAAATAAAATAAGAAATCTACTGCGTTAGCTGCGCCCGGCTCAAAGAGGGGGCTTGACTAAGCTGCTGAAGCAGCAAGTCCGCCGCCCCGTACTGTTTGTACTGTCTGCGGCTTGCTGCCTTGTATCTTTCTTATTTTATTTCGCTATAAAAAAGGCCGTCTGAAACCTTTCAGACGGCCTGAAACCTTCACACATTATTGAAATCCACCCGTTTTTTTCAGACGGCCTTTGTTTTCTTCAACAAACGCAACGCGTTGGCCACCACCAACAGCGAGCTCAGGCTCATGCCCAATGCGGCAATCCACGGCGTGACGAAGCCGAGCACCGCCAGCGGCACGGCAATCAGGTTATAGAGGCTCGCCCAAAGCAGGTTTTGGCGGATAATGCTGCGGGTGCGTTTTGCCTGCACCATCATGCGCGGCAGCAGGCGCATATCATCATTGAGCAACACCACATCGGCGCCGTCGCGCGCCACATCGGCACCGCCCGCCACTGCCACCGACACATCGGCCTTGGCCAAGACCGGCGCGTCATTGATGCCGTCGCCCACCATCAATACTTTTTTGCCTTGCCGTTGCAGGGTTTCCACATAAGAGAGCTTCTCTTCCGGCGAAGCTTCGGCACGCCAGGCATCGAGCCCCAGCGATTCGGCCAGCGATTGCACGGCGGCGCTGCGGTCGCCGCTCAATACATGCAGGCGCGCGCCGTGATTGCGCAATTCGGCCAACATGGCCGCCGTGCCTTCTTTCAATTCGTCGGCCAGCAGAAAGGCCGCCTGAAAACCGGCTTGGTTGCCCAAATAAACCAAGCTGCCGCCATGCTCGATGCGGCTTGCTTCTTCCGGCAGCCTACCCGCGATTTCGGCAACGAATTCCGCCCGGCCAAGCGCCCAAATCTGTGTGTCGCCGTTTACGCTTACCTGCGCACTCACGCCGTAGCCCACGCGGTTAAGCCGTTGCGCCACTTTAATTTCCAGGCCGTCTGAAACGGCGGTCGAGTGATTCAGAATCGCGCGGGCAATCGGATGCTCCGATTGCTGCTCCAGCGCCTGCGCCAAAGCCAAGGCTGCCGATTCGTTCAGACGGCCCAAAGGCAACACGCGGATAACGGCCAGCTCGCCTTTGGTCAGCGTGCCGGTTTTATCGAACACCACATCGTTGATTTGCGCCAAGGCTTCAAGGCTTTGGTTGCCGCCCACCAAAATGCCGTCTGAAGCAAGGCTGCCGGTGGAAGCGGCCAGCGCGGTCGGCGTGGCCAACGAAAGCGCGCACGGGCAGGTAATCACCAGCAGCGACACGGTAATCCACAGCGCCTGCGCGGCATCGGCATAAATCCACCAGCCGACAAACACCGGCACCGCCATCAGCAGCAATCCGAATACAAAAGAAGAAGCGTATTTATCGGCCAGCTCGGCCAGCCGCGGCTTTTGCGAAAGCGCGCGGTCGAGCAGCTTCACAATATGAGAAAGGCGGGTTTGGCCGCCCACCTGATCGGTGCGAATCACCAACGGGCCGGCGCTATTGAGCGTGCCCGCCACCACGGCCGAGCCGATGGTTTTGGCCACCGGCAGGCTCTCGCCGGTCAGCATGGCTTCGTTGACTTCGCTCTCGCCCGCCAGCACGGTGCCGTCTACCGGAATCACTTCGCCGGGGCGCACCGCAATCACATCGCCCGCCTGCAGGCGCACCACCGCGGCTTCTTCGCTGGCTTCGCTGTGCGGATAATCGGGCAATTTGTGGCAAAAAGCGGGTACCAGCTTCACCAGCCGCTCGGCCGCATCGCCCGCCTTGCGCCGCGCCACTTGCTCCATATAGCGCCCCGCCAGCAGGAAAAACACAAACATGGCGATGGATTCGAAATACATGCCCTGCCCCGCATTGCTGACCAAAGCATAAATACCGGCGATAAACGCCAGCAAAATGGCGATGGTTACCGGCGTATCCATGCCCACGCGGCGGTTGCGCAAATCGCGCAGCGTACCCTGATAAAACGGCACGGCAGAATAGCCGATGGCGGGCAGCGCCATCAGAAACGCACCCCAGTGCAAAATACCGAGGTATTGCGGTTCGATATCGTTGTAAAGATAAGTGGGGATGGCAAACATCATGGTCTGCATCATGCTCAAGCCCGCCACCGCCAAGCGGATGAGCGATTGCTTGCGCTCTTTTTGCGCGGCCTCTTCCACTTTTTGGGCATCATAAGGCGCAGCGGTGTAGCCGGTATTCTGAATGCGCAGCAAAATATCGGAAAGCGCCGTTTTGTCGTTGTCCCAGGCCACGCGTACGCGGCGGGTGCTGTAGTTCAAATCCACCCGCAACACGCCCGGCAGGCGCAAAAGCTGCTGCTCAATCAGCCACACACAGGCGGCGCAGGTGATGCCGCCCAGCATCAACACCGCCTCACGCCCGCTGCCCGCGCCCGTTTCGACAAAATCGGCCTGCACTTCGGGCAAATCGTAAAGCCGGAGCTGCTCGAGAATTTCTGCCGGCGGCAGCGCGGCTTTTTCGGCCTCGGCGGTGCGCTGTTTGTAGTAGCTGCCCAAGCCCGCATCAATAATGCTCTGCGCCACGGCCTGGCAACCGGCGCAACAAGCCGGATGCTTTTCGCCTTCGTAGGCAATCGGCAAATCCAGATTTTCGGGCACATCCAGCCCGCAATGGAAACATTTATTTTCACTCATAATGGACGGATTTTACGCGTAATCGGCATGTCCATAAATGATTTATTCGGTTTGAACGGTAAAGGCCGTCTGAAAGCATGCGGATGCAAGCTTTCAGACGGCCTTTTTCAACGACAGACTGTTTGTCAATGCCCTTCGGGCGGCAGCTCTTCCAGTGTCAGCGGCTTGATGTGCCAGATATTTTCGGCATAGTCGGCAATCGAGCGGTCGGACGAGAAATAACCCATATTGGCGATGTTAATCAGCGCCGAACGATACCAGTTGCGCTTGTCGCGGTAGTATTCGTCAACCCGGTTTTGGGTGTCGACATAGCTGCGGAAGTCGGCCATCACCTGATAGTAGTCGCCGTAAGACTGCGACACATCGACATAGCGGCTCGGCTCTTCCGGCGAGAAGGCTCCTGTGACGACTTGTTTGGCCACCGTGCGCAAATCGTGGTCTTTCTCAAGATAATCGAGCGGGTCATAGCCTTCGCGGCGCAAGGCTTCCACCTGTTCGACGGTATTGCCGAAAATGAAAATATGCTCGTCACCCACTTTTTCGAGAATTTCCACGTTGGCACCGTCAAGCGTGCCGATGGTGAGCGCGCCGTTAAGGGCGAATTTCATGTTGCCGGTGCCCGAGGCTTCGGTGCCCGCCAGCGAAATCTGCTCCGACAAGTCGGCGGCCGGGATGATGATTTGGGCAAGGCTGACGCTGTAGTTGGGAATAAACACCACTTTGATTAAGTCGCGGATGCGGCTGTCGTTGTTGACGACTTTGGCCACGTCGTTAATCAGGCGGATGATTTTTTTGGCCACATAATAAGACGATGCCGCCTTGCCTGCGAAGATGAATACGCGCGGCTGCCAGTCTTGCTCGGGATTGGCCAGAATGCGGTTGTAGCGGTCGATGATGTGCATCACGTTCATCGCCTGGCGCTTGTATTCGTGGATGCGCTTGATTTGCACGTCGAACAAGGCATCGGTGTTGACGGTGATGCCCAGCTCTTTTTCGATATAGTCGGCCAGGCGCTGTTTGTTGGCGCGCTTCACTTCGGCGAATTCGGCCTGCACGGCTTCATCGTCGACCAGCTTGTTGAGCTCGGTGATTTTTTCCAGGTGCATGCGCCATTGGTTGGTGCCGAGGTGTTTGTCGAGAAAGCCGGTGAGCGGGCGGTTGGCCACGGCAATCCAGCGGCGCGGGGTCACGCCGTTGGTGACGTTGGTAAAGCGGCTCGGATACAGTTTGGCAAAATCGGCAAAAATCGACGTGGTCATCAACTCGGAATGGATTTTGGCCACACCGTTGACTTTGTGTGAGCCGACCACCGCCAGCCAGGCCATGCGCACGCGGCGGCCGTTGCTTTCGTCGATAATCGACACGCGGCGGATGAAATCGTCGTCAAACGCGCCGGTTTCGCGAACGGCTTCGAGGAAATGCTTGTTGATGCAGAAAATGATGTCGAGATGGCGCGGCAGCAGGCGGCCCATCAGGTCGACCGGCCAGGTTTCCAGCGCTTCGCTCATCAAGGTATGGTTGGTGTAGGAGAATACTTTGCAGCAGGTATCCCACGCCTTGCGCCATGCCCAGCCTTCTTCGTCAATCAAGAGGCGCATCAGCTCGGGAATCGCCAGCACCGGATGGGTATCGTTGAGGTGGATGGCCACTTCGTCGGCCAGCGTGTCGAGGCTGGGGAAACGGCATTTGTGACGGGCGATAATGTCCTGAATCGAAGCGGACACCAGGAAATATTCCTGCTTCAGGCGCAGCTCGCGGCCGCTTTCGGTGGAGTCGTTGGGATAGAGCACGCGCGAGACGTTTTCATCGCTGGTCTGGCCGCGCATGGCGGAGAAGTAATCGCCCCGGTTGAAATCATTCAAATCAAACAGATAGCCTGCGTGCGCCGTCCACAAACGCAACGGGTTGGCCACTTCGCCGCCATAGCCGGGGATGATTTCGTCGAAGCCCAGCGCGGTGATTTTTTCGGCCGGCTCCCAGCTGTGCACATCGCCTTCGACACGCAGCTGGCCGCCGAAAGAAACGGGGTAATGCTTGTTGGGGCGTGGGAACTGCCAAGCCATGTCTTTGTCGAGCCACAGGTCGGGTTTTTCCACCTGCTGGCCGTCGATGATTTCCTGTTTGAACATGCCGTATTGGTAGCGGATGCCGTAGCCCATGGCCGGGATGCGCAAAGTGGCGAGCGAATCGAGGAAACAGGCCGCCAGACGTCCCAAACCGCCGTTACCGAGGCCGGGATCTTCTTCTTCGCCGACAACGGTGTCGAAATCCAGCTCCAGCTGTTTGAACGCTTCTTTAAACGAGTCGTATACGCCTTCGCTGATTAACGAATTGGTGAACGCGCGCCCCAGCAGGAATTCCATGGAAAGGTAATACACCATGCGTTTTTTGTGGTCGATGTGGCTGCGGCGGGTGCGCAGGAAGCTCTCGGTCACCAGGTCGCGGGCGGTAAACATGGCGGCATTGAGCCAATGCTCGGGCTTGGCGTCTTTCGGATCCACACCGAGGGTGAAAATCAGCTTGAAGACAATGGATTGGCGGATACGGTCGGCATCCGTGGTCGGCATGCGGTATTCATATTCGGGGAGTCTGGGAGCCATGAAAAATCCTAATCATGTTGGGAAACGAAATGGCAGCAAGCGCTGCAAAGCTTTATTGAAATTGTAACACGATGCAATGCTCTATAAATATTATTGCCAACGATTACAGCGAAGTAGCCGTAATCACGGGCGTAGTGTGGTGTAAGACAAACAGTTTGACGTGCAAAAAAATTTCCGCCCGGCGTGGCGGGCGGAAGCGGGATTACAGATTACCGTAACAGGCGTCATAACTTTCGGCCGCCTTGTGCCAGCCAAAATCCTGCATCATCGCCTGTTTGCGCACCGCAGGCCACATGCGCGGTTTCTGCCATACCGCCAGCGCCTGTGCCAATGTATCGGCCAGCGCCTGCGCCGACGGTTCGTCAAACACGAAGCCGGTGGCGGTTTTGTCTTTCAGCGTTGCCGCATCGGTGTGCACCACCGTGTCGGCCAGCCCGCCGGTGCGGCGCACAATCGGCAGCGTGCCGTATTTGAGGCCGTAAAGCTGGGTGAGGCCGCAGGGCTCGAAGCGGCTGGGAATCAGGATGGCGTCGCCGCCCGCAATCAGGCCGTGCGCCAGTTGCTCGTCGTAGCCGATATGCACGCCCACTTTATCGGGGTAAGCGGCGGCCAAATCACGAAACGCCTGCTCCAGCTCGGGCGCGCCGCTGCCCAACAGTGCAAACTGCAAATCGGCACCTTCGGCAAGTTTTTCCTGCAAGGCGCCCAGTAGCAAATCGGCGCCTTTTTGCGGGGTCAGGCGCGATACCATTACCAGCAGCAAGGGTTCGCCATCCTGCGGCAGGCCGAAATATTCCTGCACGGCTTTTTTGTCGGCTTTTTTGCCCTGCATGGCTTTGAGGTGGTAGTTTTTCACCAACACCGCATCGGTTTGCGGATTCCACACCGCATCGTCGACGCCGTTCAAAATGCCGTTCAGACGGCCTTCTTCCAGGCGGCTTTGCAACAAGCCCTGCAAACCGCAGGCAGCAGGCTCGCGGGTGATTTCATCGGCATAGGAGGGGCTGACGGTGGTGACGCAGTCGGCATAATACAGGCCGCTCTTCAAAAACGACATCTGACCCTGAAATTCCAGCCCTTCCACGTCATACATATACCACGGCAAATCCAGCTCGGCCAAATGGCGCGACTGAAACATGCCCTGATAGGCGATATTGTGGATGGTGAACACGCTTTTCACCTCCGAGCCCCAAGCATGCAGATAGGCCGGCGCCAAACCCGCCTGCCAGTCGTGCGCATGCAGGACATCAGGCTTGCCCCATACTTCGTCAAGGCCGGTGGCGATGGCTGCGGCCGCCCAGCCGAGGATGCCGAAACGGATAACGTTGTCGGCATAATCCCGATAATCCGCATCATGATAAGGATTGCCTTCGCGATCGAACAAATGCGGCGCATCAATCAGATAAAGCCCCAGGCCGTTATAGTCGGCATAACGGATAACGATATGGCCGCCAAAATTGTCGCGCACGGCCACTTCCGCCGCATCGGGCAGGGCTTCGCGCACTTTCGGATAATACGGCAACACCACGCGCACGTCATCGCCGCGCTGCAATTGCGCAAACGGCAGCGCGCCCAACACGTCGGCCAGGCCGCCGGTTTTCAACAACGGAAAAATTTCCGAAGCTGCATGCAAAATTTTCATGGTAATCTCCTGATTTGAGAAATCTTCGGCATAACCCGGATGCCGGGCATCAAACGATATCATGCAATATGCAGAGAAAATGCCGCCGTTTGTTATGCAAGGATTCTTTATTTAAGATAAATGATAAAGCTGTATTGTTATATTGTTGTTTCAGACGGCCTTTTCTTTTCCGGCATGCCCTATCATCGGAGAAATGAGATTCTGACACAAGGCGAGCCAACACGGTAGCAGAAACTCATTTCTTCGACTATAGCAGCCAGGGCCGTCTGAAAGCCTTACTCGGGCTGCCCTGCTGTTGCTTCCTGCTGCGGTTGTCTGGCTGCCTCTTCCTGCTCTTGCTTGTCTTGCAGCATGGCTTCAACCATGGCGCGGGTCACCAATACCACGCTGCCGCCGGAGCTGATGCGGAAATATTTGGCGTCTGCTGCCGGATTGAGGCCGATTTCGGTGCCGTCGGGAATCACACAGGTGCGGTCGATGATGCAGTTTTTCAGACGGCAGTTTTTGCCGATTTGCACGCTCGGCAACACCACGCAGGAATCAATCACGCTGTTTTCTTCCACCGTCACATGGTCAAACAACACCGACGAACGGATTTCGGCATCGGTGATGATGCAGCCGCCGTTGACCAGCGAATTGTCCAAACCGCGCCCTTGCCGGTTGTTTTTATAGAAAAACTTGGTCGGCATGGCCTGCGTGGGCAAGCCGCGCACCGGCCAGCTTTGGTCAAACAGGTTGAGCTGCGGATGCTCGGTGACCAAATCCATGTGGGTGCGCCAATAGCTGTCGAGCGTGCCGACGTCGCGCCAGTAGATGCTGCCCTCGGCGTTGCGCCCCATGCACGAGCGCTCGAACGGATGCGCATACAACACGCCCTCTTCCAGCGCGCGCGGCAGAATGTCTTTGCCGAAATCGTGGTGGGTTTCGGCTTTGGCCACTTCGGTTTCCAATGTTTCATACAGGTAATCGGCGTCGAATACGTAGATGCCCATCGAGGCCAATGATGAATCGGGTTTTTCGCGCATGCTCGGCGGATTGCTCGGTTTCTCGACAAACTCCTGCACTTTCAGCTTCTCGTTCACCGCCATGATGCCGAACTGGTCGGCTTCGCTGCGTTTCACTTCGATGCAGCCCACCGTGCACTTGGCGCCGCTGCTGACGTGGTCGCGCAGCATCTGCATATAGTTCATCTTGTAGATGTGGTCGCCCGCCAGAATCAGCACGTATTTGGGTTTGTAGTGCTCCTGCATGATGTGCACGTTTTGCCACACTGCGTCGGCGGTACCGCGATACCACATGCTTTCGTCCACCTGCTGGCGTGCGGGCAGCATGTCGACAAACTGGCCGCGGTCGCGCGGCAGGAAAGACCAGGCGTGTTGCAGGTGGCGCAGCAGCGAGTGGGCTTCATACTGGGTGAGCACGCCGATTTTTTTCAGGTTGGAATTGAGGCAATTGGACAGGGTAAAATCGATAATGCGCCAGTTGCCGCCGAAATACACTGCGGGCTTGGAGCGCCGGTCAGTCATCTCGTGCAGGCGCGAGCCGCGGCCGCCTGCCAGAATCAACACCAGCGTGTTTTCGGCGATGTCGAGGGAATGCAGGGCGGGTTTGTTATCGTCTGTCATTAAAGTATCTTCATGTCTCATTACTGAAGTTCTCCTTGTTTGTGAAATAACCAGATGCCCATATGCTCCACCAGGCATCCGTCGGTCGCGTGCCGGTAACGCTCTGAGGGCGCCAAACGGCATGCCCAACCGGCTTGAGGTAAATCGAATGATTGCGGGCCGCGCTTTCCATTCACCAACAGCAGCCACTCATCATCCAATACAATCTGCATGGCTTTGATTTCATTGTTGTGCCATGCCGCTTCGGTCATCGGTGCGCCTTCGGTATCCAGCCAGCGCACCCGACCATCCCACCACACGTCTTCGCCGATAAGCGGGATTTCACGGCGCAATGCCGCTAATTCTCTGACATATTCTTTCAGACGGCCATCTTGTTTGTCCCATGAGAGCCAGGTGATTTTATTGTCCTGGCAATAGCCGTTGTTGTTGCCTTGCTGACTGTTGCCGAATTCGTCGCCCGCCAGCAGCATCGGAATGCCGTTGGCGAGAAACAGGCTGGCCAGCAGCGCCTTGGCGGTGTATTCGCGCGCTTCGAGCACGGCTTCATCTTCGGTTTCGCCCTCGAATCCGTGGTTGTCGCTGATGTTGTCGTTGTGGCCGTCGCGGTTGTCTTCGCCGTTGGCTTCGTTGTGTTTGCCGTTGTAACTCACCAAATCATGCAGGGTGAAGCCGTCGTGGGCGGTGATGAAATTGACGCTGGCCGAAGGATTGCGGCCGTCGTGGCAAAACAGGTCGGCAGAGCCTGCAAAGCGCTCGGCAAACGCGCCGAGTTTGCCGCTCTGGTGCACCCAAAATTCGCGCATGTCGTCGCGGAAGCGGTCGTTCCATTCGGAAAACGGCTGGGCAAACCTGCCCACCTGATAGCCGCCCAAACCGATGTCCCACGGCTCGGCAATCAGCTTGCGGTCGGCCAGCAGCGGGTCTTGGTAACAAGCCTGGAAAAAGCGCCCGTAAGCATCGAAAGCCGGTTCGCGCCCGAGCATGGTGGCCAAATCGAAACGGAAGCCGTCGATGTGGAATGTTTCCGCCCAGTAGCGCAGGCTGTCCATCACCCAGCGGGTGACGCTGCGGTGGCCGACGTGCAGCGTGTTGCCGCAGCCCGACCAGTTTTCATAATTGCCGTCCTGGTTCACCCAATACCAGGCGGCGTTGTCGATGCCGCGCTGGCACAGCATCGGCCCGCCTTCGTCCTGCTCGGCGGTGTGGTTGTAAACCACGTCCAGTATCACTTCGATGCCCGCCGCATGCAGCGCCTTCACCGCTGCGCGCAATTCGTCGGCGGCTTGCTCCGGCTCGGCGGCATAGCCCGGCTCGACGGCAAAATGCGACCAGGTGTTGTAGCCCCAATAATTGCTCAGCCCCATCGCCTGCAAATGCTGCTCGTCGAGATGCTGATGCACGGGCAAAAGCTCGACGGCGGTGATGCCCAAGTCTTTCAGATGGCCGATGACGCGCTCGTCAGCCAGCGCGCGGTAAGTGCCCGCATGCGCCAGGTCGGGAAAAAGCTTGGTCAGCCCTTTCACATGCGCTTCGTAAACCACGGTTTGCGCAATCGGCGTTTGCGGCAGCCTGTCGTCGCCCCAGTCGAATTCAGACGACCCCACCACCACGCTTTTGGCAGCCACGGCGGCGTTGTCTCTATCGTCTTCGGCGCGAAACCACGCCAACTCCTCCCCATTCGCATACACCGGTTTGCCGTCGATGGCTTTCGAATAAGGGTCAATCAACAGCTTGTCGGGGTTGAAATACAGCCCCTCCTCCGGCAAATCATGGCCGTGCACGCGGTAACCGTAGCGTTGACCCGCGCCGACATCCGCCACGAATCCATGGCGCACATGACCGCTGCGCCCCGGCAGCGGCAGGCGGGTTTCCCCGCCGTCGCCGTCAAACAGACACAACTCAATCTTGTCGGCACGCGACGAGAAAATGGCAAAATTCACGCCGCCGTCGCGCACATGCGCGCCCATCGGGTAAGGCAGGCCGTCTGAAAGCTGCGGCGCATCAGTCATGGCGGGCTTCCCGATACAGATACAACGTCGCCAGCGGCGGAATGGTCAGCGACAGCGATTGCGCTTTGCCGTGCGAATCAATATTCTCGGTTTGCAAAGTATCGCCAATGTTTACGCCGCTGCCTTGATAATCGAGGCCGTCTGAATTCAGAATCACCCGGTATCCGCCCGCCTGATTCACGCCGAAGCGGTAGTGTTCGCGCACCACCGGCGTGAAATTGCTGATGACGATGACCGAATTACCGTCGCGGTCGCGCCGTTCAAACACGAATACCGAGCTGGCCACATCGTCCACCACCAGCCATTCGAAGCCTTCCGGCCATTGGTCGAGCTGATACAGCGGTGTGTGGCTGCGGTAGGTATGGTTCAAATCGCGCACAAAGCTTTGCACGCCTTTGTGCCAGCCGCCGTGGCTTTCGTCGAGCAGAAACCAGTCGAGCGGCTGGTCGTAATTCCACTCGCGCCCTTGGGCAAATTCGTTGCCCATAAACAGCAGTTTCTTGCCGGGGAAGCCATACATAAAACCGTAATAAGCGCGCAGGTTGGCGAATTTCTGCCAGCAGTCGCCCGGCATGCGGTCGAGCAGCGATTTTTTGCCGTGCACCACTTCATCGTGCGACAGCGGCAACACGAAGTTTTCGCTGTATTGGTACATCATTGCAAATGTCATCAGGTTGTGGTGGTATTTGCGGTTGATGGGATCTTCCTGCATATAGCGCAGGGTGTCGTTCATCCAGCCCATATTCCATTTATATTGGAAATTCAACCCTTCGGCGCGGGTGACGTTGGCAAACGAGGTCGATTCTTCGGCGATTTCGGTGGCTCCCGCCGCTTCCTGCTGCAACATGGTGTTGGTGTCGCGCAGAAAATTGATGGCTTCGAGGTTTTCGCGGCCGCCGTATTGGTTGGGAATCCATTGCCCTTCATCCCGCGAATAGTCGCGGTAAATCATCGAGGCCACCGCATCGACACGGATGCCGTCGAAACCGAAGCGCTCAATCCAATACAACGCGTTGCCTTGCAGGAAGTTTTTCACTTCGGTGCGGCCGAAGTTGTAAATCAGCGTGTTCCAGTCTTGATGGTAGCCTTCGCGCGGGTCGGCATGTTCATACAGCGGCGTGCCGTCGAAATGATTGAGGCCGTGGTCGTCGACCGGAAAATGGCCGACCACCCAGTCGAGAATCACGCTTATGCCCGCCTCATGAGCCGTCTGAAGCAGATATTGCAATTGTTGCGGCGAGCCGAAGCGGCTGGTGGGCGAATAAAGACCGGTGGCCTGATAGCCCCAGGAGCCGTCAAACGGATATTCCGAAATCGGCAGCAATTCGATGTGGGTGAAGCCCATGTCTTTCACATAATCCACGAGCTCGTGCGCCAGCTCTTCATACGTGAGCCAGAAGCCGTTTTCGAGATTGCGCCGCCACGAGCCCAGATGCACTTCGTAGATGCTGATGGGGCTGTCGATGGCGTTGGCTTGGGCGCGGTGCGCGGGCGCGGGCACTTTTTCGGGCAGGCCGCGCACCACCGAAGCCGTGGTCGGGCGCAGCTCCGAAGCAAAGGCATAAGGGTCGGATTTTTGGCGGACGTTACCGTTGGCATCGCGGATTTCGAATTTGTAGAGCGCGTTGAACGGCACATCGGGAACAAAGATTTCCCACACGCCGATGTCGCGGTGAAAACGCATCACATGGCGGCGGCCGTCCCAGCCGTTGAATTCGCCGATAACCGACACCCGCGCCGCATTCGGCGCCCACACCGCAAAATGTACGCCTTTCGCGCCGTCGTGTTCCACCAAGTGCGCACCGAGGGTTTCATACGGCCTCAGGTGTTTGCCCTCGCCCAACAGCCAACTGTCGAGCGATTGCAGGCAGGAATCGAAACGGTAGGGGTCTTCGATGCGGGAGGCCGTCTGAACGCCGGGATAAGTCACACTGAGCGCATAATCGGGCGAACCTTCGGGCAACACCGCCACAAAAAAGCCGCGTTCGTCAATTTTCTGCATCGGTGCTATCAATCCGCCACCTTCGCACGCCACCACATCAACGCTGCGGGCATCGGGCAGCAGGCAGCGTACCACGTCGCCCACGCCCTCCAGCCGGTGCCGCCCCAGATAGGCAAACACATTGCCGTGTGTGGCGTAAAACAGGCTGTCGATGGTATCGCGCTCTTGCTGGTCGGGCGCGGGATAAGGAATCTGCTTGCTGTTTTTTCTCATTTCGACCTCGTAAATCATCTGTAAATGCGCTTCCATTCTGGCTTGCTGAGGGAAGTCTTCTAGTTTCACCGGCAGCTTGACCGACCAGTTGGGATAACCGTCGGCCACACCCGGCACGTTGAAATTGACGCTCATGGCCAGCAGGTTTTCAATCTGCACGCCGTAAAGCCTGCTGCTGCATTCGGCACCGAAGCGGTGCAACGCAAACAAAATACTGTCGCTCAAATTGGCAGGTAGCGGCTCGTCATGCGGCAGCAGCCCTGCGTTTTTCAGCGCCTGCAACAAGATTTCCTTGTCGTATTGGCGCTGGGTTTGCGCGGCCAAGAGCGCGGTGTCATCGGCATACACGCCCAAATCGCGCATCGTGGTCAAGTCGCTGCCTGACCAAAATCCGGCCATCGGCGGCAAATCGTGGGTGCTGGTGACCGTAATCGCCTGCTCGGGGTAATCGGCGGGCGCATTGAAACTGTCTGCGCCACGGTTGAAATACAACACCGAATACGAAAGGATGCGGTAGCGGTTGAGCAACTCGCGCATGCCGTCGGGCACGATGCCCAAATCTTCGCCGATGATGATGCAGCGCCTTTGCTGGCTCTCCAGCACGGCAACCGCCATCAGAATTTCCTGCGGATAGCGCACATAAGCACCGTTGTCGGCATTTTCACCCGACACCACCCACCACAGGCGGCTGAACGACATCACATGGTCAATCCGCAAGGCGCCGTAAAGCTTCATGTTTTCGCGCAGGATTTTAATAAACTCGCGGCAGCCGCTGCGCAACAACGCGCCCGGATGCAGCGGCGGCAGCTGCCAGTTTTGCCCCGCCGGGCTGAATTGGTCGGGCGGCGCGCCCACTGACACATCCAGGCAATACACGTCTTGCGCGAGCCAGATATCCGCGCCGCCGCGCGCCACGCCCACCGACAAATCGCCGTAGAGGCCGATTGCCATGCCGCTTTCACTCACGCGCCGGTTGACGGCTTCCAGCTGGGTGGCGCACAACCATTGCAACCACATGTAAAAGCGCACCTCTGCCGTATGAGCCGCCGCAAACTGCTTTACCGCCTCGTTTTCAGGCCGCCGGTATTCAGACGGCCAGCCCGGCCAACCCAAAATTTCAGGGTCGGCAAAATGCCGGTCGATGGTTTCAAACAAGGCATAGCCGTGCAGGCCTTCGCCTTTTTCGGCCACAAAAGCATCAAATGCCCGCCGCTGCCGCGCCCATTCTTCGCCCTCACCGGTTTCAAAAGCAGCAAAGGCCGTCTGAAGCGCGGCTAGTTTCAACGCCCACACGCCATCATAGTCTACCGTTTCGCATTCACGCAGGGCTGCAATCTGCTGCTGCACTTCCGCCGATACCAACCATTGCTGCGCGGCGACGGAAGCCTGAAAAGCGGCCACAGCAGTAATGTCCAGGTAAACCGGATTCAGCCACACGCGCGAAGACGGGCTGTAGGGGCTGGCATAAGCAGGCCGCGCGCCAAACAGCGCATGCAGCGGATTGATGCCGATAAAATCCAGATGGCGCGCGGCGGCATAATCCACCAAAGCGGCCAAATCGGTAAAATCGCCTATGCCCCAGTTGTTTGCCGAGCGCAGGCTGTAGAGTTGGATGGTAAGGCCGTTGAGGCGGCGGTTATCCGCCAGCGCCTGAGGCTCGTAAGCCTCGCCGGGCGCGGCAATCAACAGGCAACGCCCCGTCTGCCCGCCTTGATAAAAAGCCGACAAATCGTGATAGCCTGCAGGCAGGGGCGGCAGCGTGACCGCAATGCCACCCTCGCGGCATTGCCAGTCCACATCCGGGCAAGTGCCGTCTTCCAGCGTCAGCTTCAGCGCATCAACCTGCGGCGGCGCTTTTTCCCACACAACATCCGCCTGCCCGTCAACCGGCACAATCCTGATTTCATCCACCGGATTTTCCGCCGCGCCCGTTTTGCCCAAGCAATCGACCAAAGCTTCAAGCACCACAGGAGAAATCTCACGATACATGCCGTTAAAATCCAGATAGCCGGTGTTCACGCCCAGCCCGGCAGCTCGCTTTAACAGGTCATCGTTATTCATTTTCTCTCCGTGTTTTGCAAGCCTGAATCGGTAAACTTGCCAATCGAATATTCATACTAATATAAAAATACATTTTTGTCTGTATGCACAATCAGACCCAAATCAAATAATCCTCATTTAATCAGAATCTTTACGTTTGTGCTTATGTAAAACAAATGCCGCATGCCGAATGATGCTCAAGCCGTCATTATATCGTCATAAAGCTTGATTTTCATCCGCGATTATGATGCCTTGATGCAAGGCAGGCCAAAGCAACGCTGTATCGTTCTGTGTTATTTGACTATACTTAAACTACTGTCTGCAATCTGCCGCCCTGCATCAAAATATCCCGCCTGCCGCCGAAAACCTGCCATCATGAAACCCGTCTTGTTCGCCACCCTACTCGTCCCCCTGCTTGCCCAGGCCTACCAGCCCGACCGCGCCTACCGCCTGACCCTGCTCCACACCAACGACCTGCACGGCCGCTTCTGGCCCAACGAGCAAGGCGAATACGGTCTGGCCGCGCAAAAAACCCTCGTCGACCAAATCCGCCGCGAAGTGAACAAACAAGGCGGCTCGCTGATTATTCTCAATGCGGGCGACATCAATACGGGCGTACCCGAATCCGACCTTCAAAACGCCCGCCCCGACATCGAAGCCATGAACGCCATCGGCTACGACGCCATGACCTTGGGCAACCACGAATTCGACAACCCCGTCCAGCTGCTCGGCATACAGGAAAAATGGGCGAAATTTCCCTTTCTCGCCGCCAATATTTCTTATCAATCCAACGGCAAGCCGCTGGTGCAGCCCTATACAATACTCAACAGACAAGGCCTGAAAATCGCCGTGGTGGGGCTTACCACCGAAGACACCCTCACCGCCGCCAGCCCCGAACACACTCAACATCTGCACTTCGACCTGCCTGCCGATGCCGCCCGCCGCACCCTGGCCGAGCTGGCACCTCTGCAACCCGACTTGAAAATCGCCCTCACCCACATCGGCTATTACCCCAACGGCAAACACGGCAGCAACGCCCCCGGCGACGTATCGCTCGCCCGCAGCCTGCCGCCGCAATCGTTTGACATCATCGTCGGCGGCCACAGCCACACCGCCCTTTGCACCAACCCCGACGGCTCGTTCAACAGCCAATTCAAGCCCGGCGACGCCTGCCGCCCCGATTTCCAAAACGGCAGCTGGATTATGCAGGCCGGAGAATGGGGCAAATACCTGGGACGCGCCGATTTCGAATTCCGCAACGGCCGTCTGAAACTGATTGACTACAAGCTGATTCCCGTCAACCTCAAGCAAAAAATCACCGATGCCGACGGCAACAGCCGCTATGTGCCGATACAGCCGGAAATCAAAACCGATAAGAAACTTCATGCCCGACTGAAACGCTATCAGAATCAAGGCGACAAAATGCTCGGTATCATCGTGGGCAGCAGCAACGGCAAGCTCGAAGGCGACCGCGAGCGCGTGCGTATCGAGCGTACCAACCTCGGCCGGCTCATCGCCCGCGCCCAGCGCCAAAGCGCGAATGCCGACATCGGCATCATCAACGGCGGCGGCATCCGCGATTCCATCGCAAGCGGCAATGTTACCTACAAAGCCATCCTCAAAGCCCAGCCCTTCGGCAACATCGTCAGCCACATCGATTTAAACGGGCGCGAATTGGCCGACTACCTCACTCAAATTTCTCTCAACACCCCGGGATCGGGCGGCTTCCCCCACTTTGACGGCGTGAGCCTCGTTATCGACCACAAAGCAGGGCAAGTGCGCGACATCAACATCAACGGCAAGCCCCTCAACCCCGCCCAAACCTACCGCATCGCCCTTTCCAGCTATCTGGCTGCCGGCGGCGACGGCTACCCCAAGCTGACCGGCAAACCCGGCTACGTCAACACCGGTCTTGTAGACGCGCAAGTATTGAAAGCCTATTTCGAGCAACACTCCCCGGTTGATGCCGCCGCGTTCAAACCCGCCGGTAAAATCACCGACATTCGTCAGCCCCGTTAAGTTAGGCCGTCTGAAAGTTTAGGCCGTCTGAAA
>JAUNTY010000034.1 GCA_030538415.1 Neisseria sp.
CTGTACTGTCTGCGGCTTGCTGCCTTGTCTCAATCTAAATTGAAACGACTATATCAGCCTTGGAAATGTGTAGTCTCATGATTCAGATTGGATTTTCAGAATCAGAAAAATGGGCAGGTAAGCAAAGCTGCGCTTTGCACTGGGCACCCGCCCGCGCGGGTGCGACGGGCGGGAAATTTTGCAAAGGTCTTGGCCTGCTTTGTTTTTGCGGGCAGAACTCACGCTGCGGTAATGATGGAAGTGATTGCAACAGAAGCGGCTTGCTGGGAAATTTTGTCGGGCTGAGGCCTTTGCAAAATATCTTTTACTGCATCGCAAAGGTCTCAGGCCGTCTGAAAGGCGGTGGATTCAAACAAACCCGCCATCCGTCGAAATACAGTAGTGTTTTGAGGGGCGGGTTTGTTTGAATGCGAATGCGCCATGAGGTTCAGATGGCATCGAGCGAACCTGATTGGCCGAAACCGACCATCAGCTGGCGGAGAATGCCTGGCTGAATGCCACAAATTCCTGCTGTTTGGCGGCGGCTTTGCCCGAATCAATCGCTTCGCGGGCGGCGGCTACGCCGTCTTCGAGTGAATCCACCACATTGCCTGCGTAGATGGTGGCCGCGGCGTTGAGCAATACGATGTCGCGGGCGGCGCCTTGTGCGCCGTTTAATACGCTGTGCATTTTTTGCAGCGATTCACGGCTGTCGGCAACCTTGATGTCGTTGAGATTGGGATAAACGGGGATGCCGAAATGCTCGGGATGGATGTCGTATTCGCCGATATGGCCGTCTTTCAGCTCGGCGATGTGGCTTTTGCCGGTGATGGTGATTTCATCGAGGCCGTCGCTGCCGTGCACCACCAATACGTGTTGCGAGCCCAGCTGCTGCAATACGCGCGAGAGGATGCCGACCAAATCGATGTGAAACACGCCAAGCACTTGATTGGGTGCGGAGGCGGGATTGGTGAGCGGGCCGAGAATATTGAAGATGGTGCGGATGCCCAAGGCTTTGCGCACGGGGGCGACGTAGCGCATGCTGCTGTGGTGGTTGGGGGCGAACATGAAGCCCATGCCGATTTCATCGATACTTTGCCCGACTTGTTCGGGTGTCAGGCTCAGCGAAGCGCCCATCTGCTCCATGATGTCGGCGGCGCCGCTGGAAGAGGACACGGAGCGGCCGCCGTGCTTGGCTACTTTGGCGCCTGCGGCCGCGGCCACAAACATGGCGGTGCTGGAAATATTGAACGTGCGCGCGCCGTCGCCGCCGGTGCCGACGATGTCGACCAGATGATGTGTGTCCGCAACCGGCACTTTGGTGACGAATTCGCGCATCACCGCAGCGGCGGCAGCCACTTCGGAAACGGTTTCCACTTTGATGCGCAGGCCGGTGAGGATGGCGGCAATCAGCTCGGGCGCAACCTGGCCGCTCATAATCTGGCGCATCAGGGCGGTCATTTCATCGTGGAAAAGTTCGTTGTTGTCGATGAGGCGGGCGAGGGCTTGTTGCGGAGTAATCATATTTTTCTCTTTGTATTGAACCATAAAATTGAAATCAAGGCCGTCTGAAAGCAAAATGTTTTCAGACGGCCTTGAATATTATGCAGCTTTGAAATCGGCAAATTCAATCAGGAAATTATTCAACATGTCGTGGCCGTGTTCGGTGAGCAGGGCTTCGGGGTGAAACTGCACCCCCTCGATGGCGTATTTTTTGTGGCGCACGCCCATTATTTCGCCGTCATCGGTCCAAGCGGTGATGTCGAGGCAGTCGGGCAGGTTGGTGCGCTCGATAACCAGGCTGTGGTAGCGGGTGCAAGTCACGGGGTTGGGCAGGTTTTTAAACATGCCGCGGTTATGGTGGTGCACCGGCGACACCTTGCCGTGCATCAGCGTTTGCGCACGCACGATGTTGCCGCCGAAGGCTTCGCCTATGGCCTGGTGGCCGAGGCAGATGCCCATAATCGGCAATTTGCCCGCAAAATGCTGCATGGCGGCCACGGAAATGCCGGCTTCTTTCGGCGAGCAGGGGCCGGGGCCAATAATCAGGTATTGCGGCTTGAGGGCGGCGATTTCTTCGATGGTGATGTCATCGTTGCGGCGCACTTCTACTTCTTGGCCGAGTTCGGCGAAATATTGCACGATGTTGTAAGTGAAACTGTCGTAGTTATCTATCATTAAAAGCATGATGTTCTTTCGCGGGAATAAGCAGAAAGCCGTCTGAAAAAGGGAATTATAGCGGGTTTAGCGCACAATGTTGAGATTATCGGGGTCGTTGATAAATGCCCACATGGCTTCATCGGTTTTAAACATGGTTTTGCGAATCACATAATACAATTCGCGCTTGATGCGGATATCGGCCGGGCGGTGCACCACGCGCATGCCGCAGCTGTGCGCCGCCATTTCCAGCAACTTGGCGGCAAACTTGGGCTGGTGCAGGCGCGCGGCGGCCATCGGGTGACGGTCGATGTAGTCAATCAGGCCTGCGCTGCTGTCTTGATAGGAATTGCCTTTCTGATCGATAAACACGATGGTGAAAGGCATGCGTTTCAGGTAATCCATGATGTTTTTCTTATAAATGTAAAACGAAAGGGCAGATAGTGTGTTTGTTGCCAATATAGCAGCTAAACAGGCCGTCTGAAAACCGTTTTTGACGGTTTCAGACGGCCTGGTATGAGCGTTCGGATAATCCGGTGCTGCTTCGGGAATAGGTTGTTGAAATTAAAATAAGCGTATCAACGGTAGCGCGGCACCACTTTGGTGCTCAGGGGCAGGTGGTCGGACAGCAGCTGCCATTTTTTTTCACGGTGGATTTGGGCGTCGAGCACTTCGAGATTGCGGGTGTAGACACGGTCGAGGCTGAGAATCGGCAGGCGCGAGGGGAAGGTTTTCGGGCGCTTGCCGTTGGCGTCGACAAACACTTCGTCGAGGTTGAGCGCGTTGCCGAGCGAGAGGCTGGATTTTTGCCGCCAGTCGTTGAAGTCGCCGGCGATAATCAGCGGGCTCATGGGGTCGACGTGTTTGCTGACGTATTCGAAGATAGCCTGGTATTGCTTCATGCGGTCGGGTTCGCGCAAATTCAGGTGGGCACACAGGCAAACCAGCGGGAAAGGCCAGTTTTCGGGCAGGATTTCGCAGTGCAATACGCCGCGCTGCTCCAGCTTGTTGACGCTGATGTTGAGGTTGTGGCGGGTGTCGATGGGCAGGTGGCTGAGGATGGCGTTGCCGTGGTGGCGCTCGGGATAGGTGGCGTTTTTGCCGTAGCTGCTGTTAAACGACAGATGCTCGCTGATGATGTCGTAATGCGGCTGGCTGGGAAAGGCGGGCAGTTTGAGCTGGCGGCGCAGGTTTTCGCCTTGCACTTCCTGCAAAAACAATACGTCGGATCTGAGCGTTTGCAGCGCTTCGGCCATGCTGTTGACTTGTACTTTTCGGTTGAGTGCAGACATGCCTTTGTGCATGTTGTAGGTGGTGACGATGATGGGAGAAGGGCTCATGGGCGGTGCGTTCCCTTGTGGTTTGTTTTTATAGATTCGGTTGTGTGAACGAATTGCTGCTTTGTTTTTAATTATATATCAACTGTTGTGACAATGTGATGTGTGGTAAAGAGGTTATCTGTGCACATCCGTTGATTATATGAATTTGAATGTATGAATGGTTTAAGGCCGTCTGAAAAAATACTCGAATTAAGTAAAGTTTTTTCAGACGGCCTGGATGATTTACGCCTGTTTAGCGGCGCAGCGAGGCAAATACTTCGAAATAAGTCGGGAAGGTTTTGTGGGTGCATTTCGGGTCGTTGATGACGACGGGTACGCCCAGCAGCGAAACCAATGAGAAACACATCGCCATGCGGTGGTCGTCGTAGGTGTCGATTTCGGCATTGGCGGTCAGTTTTTCGGGCGGGGTGATGTGGATGGCTTCCGGCTCTTCGATGACGGTTGCGCCGACTTTGCACAATTCGTTGGCCATCGCGGCGATGCGGTCGGTTTCTTTGACACGCCACGAACCGATGTTGCGCAGGGTGCAGGGTTGGCCGCTGGCGAGGGCGACGATGGCGAGCGTCATGGCGGCGTCGGGGATGTGGTTGGCGTCGAGGTCAAACGGTTGCACGGCGCGGTCGGCAGGGCGGGAAACTTCGATAAAGTCGTCGCCCCAAACCACATCGGCGCCGATTTTTTCCAGTTCGCGCGCAAAGGCGACATCGCCCTGAATGCTGTTGCGGCCGATGCCGGTCACGCGGACAGCCGCACCGTCGATCAAACCTGCGGCGAGAAAATAAGAGGCGCTGGAGGCGTCGCCCTCTACGTGCAACACTTCCGGCGCATGGTAGCGGGCGTTGGCGGGCAGTTTGAAACTTTGATAATCGCGGTTTTCGACTTGTACGCCGAATTGCGCCATCAGTTTCAAGGTGATGTCGATATAAGGCTTGGAAATCAGCTCGCCGACCATTTCGATTTCGTAGGCTTCGCCGGTGAGTGGCAGGGCCATCAACAGGGCGGTGAGAAACTGGCTGGAAACATTGCCTTTAATCGGAATCACGCGCACGCCGTTGTCGCGGCGCTCGTTGATTTGCAGCGGCGGATAGTGTTCGTTGCCGAGGTATTCTACATCGGCACCGGCCAGGCGCAAGGCATCGACCAAGTCGCCGATCGGCCGCTCGTGCATACGCGGCACGCCGTGCAGGTGGTAATCGCCGCCGAGCACCGCCAAAGCTGCGGTGAGCGGGCGGAAGGCGGTACCGGCGTTGCCGAGAAACAAATCGGCGCTGCGGTTGGGAAACGCGCCGCCCGTGCCGTGTACTTTCAGACGGCCTGTTTCCATCGTTTCCAATTTCACGCCGAGTTTTGCCAATGCTTCGAGCATGCGGTCGGTGTCGTCGGATTTCAGCAGCGAACGGATTTCGCAAACATTGTCTGAAAGCGCGGCCAAAAGCAGGGTGCGGTTGCTGATGCTTTTCGAGCCGGGCAGGGCGACGGTGGCGGGTTGGAGGCGGGCGGCGGGCAGGCGGATGGATTCGGTCATGGTTTTGTGCGTATCTGAAAATGTGAGATGGAGCAAATGTTGCGGATTTGCTATTATGCCAATAATTTGCCGAATCGAATATAGAGAACGACATGGATTTGAATCAAAAAATGATTGCCATCGACGGCCCCAGCGCCTCAGGCAAGGGAACGGTGGCTTCGCGCGTGGCGGCCGCATTGGGTTTTGCCTATCTGGATTCGGGCGCGTTGTACCGCCTGACCGCGCTGTATGCGCAAAAACAGCAGGTAGAATGGCATGACGAAGAGGGCGTGGCGGCTTTGGCGCAAGCCTTGCCGGTTGAGTTTGACGGTGCAACCGTGCGGCTGGCCGGTGAAGATGTTTCCGATGCCATCCGCACCGAAGCCATCGGCATGGGGGCATCGGCGGTAGCAGCTCTGCCTGCGGTGCGCGAAGCCTTGCTGCAACGCCAGCGCGATTTCCTGACCGAACAAGGTTTGGTCGGCGACGGCCGTGATATGGGGTCGGTGATTTTCCCGAATGCCGTCTTAAAGGTTTTTCTGACCGCCAGCGCGCAGGTTCGCGCCGAGCGTCGTGCCAAACAACTCGGCTTGGCCTGTGAGGGCGTGGCGTTCGAGCGGATTCTTGCCGACATCGAAGCCCGCGATGAAGCCGACCGCCGCCGCACGGTGGCGCCGCTCAAGCAATTGCCCGATGCCGAATTGCTGGATACTTCCGACATGGGCATCGAAGAAGCGGTAAAAAAAGTGCTTGATTGGTATGGCGAAAAATAAAATTTGATGTATAATTTGCGTTTATCCGTTCAGACGGCCTTGTTTGCGTAAAAGGCCGTCTGAAAAATTTGCAGTATTCCGCTTGTTGCGCCAAGGGCGACAGGCGTTTTTCAATCAGACCCGCACCCCTTGGCGGTGTACCGAAAAGAGTTATATATGACTATGGAAAATTTTGCCCAGTTATTGGAAGAAAGCTTTACCCTTCAAGAGATGAACCCCGGTGAAGTGATTACCGCGGAAGTGGTGGCTATCGACAACAACTTCGTTACTGTCAACGCCGGCCTGAAATCAGAATCTCTGATTGATGTAAACGAATTCAAAAACGCTCAGGGCGAGATTGAAGTTAAAATCGGTGATTTCGTGACCGTAACCATCGAATCCGTGGAAAACGGCTTCGGCGAAACCAAACTGTCACGCGAAAAAGCCAAACGCGCAGCCGACTGGATTGCTCTGGAAGAAGCCATGGAAAACGGCGACATCCTCTCCGGTGTGATCAACGGCAAAGTCAAAGGCGGCCTGACCGTGATGATCAACAGCATCCGCGCCTTCCTGCCGGGTTCGCTGGTTGACGTACGTCCCGTTAAAGACACTTCACACTTTGAAGGCAAAGAAATCGAGTTCAAAGTCATCAAATTGGACAAAAAACGCAACAACGTGGTGGTATCGCGCCGCGCCGTTTTGGAAGCCACTTTGGGTGAAGAGCGCAAAGCCTTGCTGGAAAACCTGCAAGAAGGTGCAGTGGTTAAAGGCATCGTTAAAAACATCACCGATTACGGTGCATTCGTTGACTTGGGCGGCATCGACGGCCTGCTGCACATCACCGACTTGGCATGGCGTCGTGTGAAACACCCGAGCGAAGTGTTGGAAGTCGGCCAAGAAGTAGAAGCCAAAGTATTGAAATTCGACCAAGACAAACAACGCGTGTCTTTGGGCATGAAACAATTGGGCGAAGATCCGTGGACCGGTTTGGCCCGCCGCTACCCGCAAAATACCCGTCTGTTCGGTAAAGTATCCAACCTGACCGACTACGGCGCGTTCGTTGAAATCGAACAAGGCATCGAAGGCTTGGTACACGTTTCCGAAATGGACTGGACCAACAAAAACGTACACCCGAGCAAAGTGGTTCAACTGGGTGACGAAGTCGAAGTGATGATTCTGGAAATCGACGAAGACCGCCGCCGCATCAGCTTGGGCATGAAACAATGCCAAGCCAATCCGTGGGAAGATTTTGAAGCCAACCACAATAAAGGCGACAAAATTTCCGGCGCGGTTAAATCCATCACCGACTTCGGCGTATTCGTAGGCTTGCCGGGCGGTATCGACGGTTTGGTACACTTGTCTGACCTGTCTTGGACTGAGTCTGGCGAAGAAGCCGTGCGCAAATACAAAAAAGGCGAAGAAGTTGAAGCCGTGGTATTGGCCATCGATGTGGACAAAGAGCGCATCTCTTTGGGCATCAAACAGCTGGAAGGCGACCCCTTCGGCAACTTCATCAGCGTAAACGACAAAGGTTCTTTGGTTAAAGGTTCTGTGAAATCTATCGATGCCAAAGGCGCAGTCATCGCTCTGTCTGACGAAGTGGAAGGCTACCTGCCTGCTGCCGAATGGTCTAGCGAGCGCGTAGAAGACTTGCGCAACGTGCTGAAAGAAGGCGACGAAGTGGAAGCTGTCGTGGCTACCGTTGACCGCAAAAACCGCAGCATCCGCCTGTCTGTGAAAGCCAAAGACGCTAAAGACAACCGCGACGCGCTGAATTCGGTTAACGCCGCGGCAACCGCCAACGCCGGTACCACCAGCTTGGGCGACTTGCTGAAAGCCAAGTTGTCCGGCGATCAAGAGTAAGGTGTCGTAATGACCAAATCTGAGTTGATGGTTCGTTTGGCTGAAGTGTTTGCCGAAAAAAACGGCGCTCAATTGGTGGCCAAAGATGTCGAGTACAGCGTCAAGGTTTTGGTGGATACCATGACCCGCTCGCTCGCCAAAGGCCAACGCATTGAGATTCGCGGCTTCGGCAGCTTCGATCTGAACCACCGTCCGGCCCGTATCGGCCGCAATCCGAAAACCGGTGAAAAAGTGGAAGTGCCTGAAAAATATGTACCCCACTTCAAACCGGGCAAGGAATTGCGCGAACGCGTGGATCAGGCTTTGCAGAATGATGCCAAATAATCTTGGAAAAATAATGAACGCCGCAGAAATGCGGCGTTTTTTGCATTTTTCATTCAAACAGCTATTTTATTAATAAAATCTCCCCGATAATGGTTGGAGGCCGTCTGAAATCCTTTATAATGGCGGGCATACCTATATGATAAGAATGGTTACCATAAATGAACAAGAATAATGAAAACCGTTTTATTGCGCCCGATTTTGCCAATCACAGCCCTTTGACCTGGTATCAGGCCGCTTCCCAGCAACCGGCGTTTATTCGTGATGCGGCGCAGGCCAAGGCTGTTGAATATCTGGACAAACTCTGGACCGAGCTGATGATGTTCAAACGCAAACGCAACCGTTTTCTCGGGCGCAGCCTGCGTTCACCACAGCTGCCTAAAGGCTTGTATTTTTACGGCGGCGTGGGGCGCGGCAAAAGCTTTCTGATGGATGTGTTTTACGGTTGTCTGCCGTATCGCCGCAAGCGCCGTGTCCATTTTCATGCGTTTATGGCAGAAGTGCACCAACGCATGAAAGGCTTGAAGAGTGAAGCGGATCCACTCAAGGCGGTGGCAGCGGAAATCGCCAAAGAAACCCGTGTATTGTGTTTTGATGAATTTCATGTCAGCGATATTGCCGACGCCATGATTTTGGGGCGCTTGCTGGAAAATTTGTTTGAAGACGGCGTGGTATTGGTGGCCACCTCCAATTATGCGCCCTCGGAGCTTTATCCCCAAGGTCAAAACCGCAGCAGCTTTTTGCCGACCATTGCCCTGATCGAAAGCAAGCTTACTACTTTGAATGTGGACGGCGGCGAAGATTACCGGCTGCGGACATTGAAACCTGCAGAGGTGTTTTATGTGCCGGCGGATGCAGGAAACGAACAGAAACTTGCCGGATTATTTGCCCAAATGACGCACGGAACGACCAAGAGCCCCCGTGCAATTCACATTCTTGGCCGGGAATTGATGTGTAATGCCGAAGCAGACAAGGCAATCTGGTTTGATTTCCAAGCTTTGTGTTTCGGCCCCCGCTCACAGGCGGATTATCTTTATCTGGCGGAACGCTATGAAATGGTGTTTGTGTCGGGAATTGAAAAGCTAAACGAAACGCAGCGGGCGGAAGCGAGGCGGCTTACCTGGCTGATTGATGTTTTGTATGATTACCGGGTGAAATTTTGTGCAACCAGCCAGGTGCCGGCGGAAGAAATTTATGTGGAAGGTGATTTTGCCAATGAGTTTGTGCGCACCGTCAGCCGCATGGTCGAAATGCAGTCGGAAGAGTATCTGGCTCTGCCTCATCTGACTTTGGAATCCGGGCAGAAAAAAAGCGCAAACAACTAACAAAAAAGCAGGAAACTTGCTAGAATACGCAGCGTTTTTTATTGAAACGGAAATTAAGGAAAATAAATGGCTATTGAACGCACCATTTCTATCATCAAGCCTGATGCAGTGGCAAAAAATGTTATCGGCCAGATTTACAGTCGCTTTGAAAACAACGGGTTGCGTATTGTTGCTGCCAAGATGAAACACCTCAGCACCAAAGAGGCACAAGATTTTTATGCAGTACATAAAGAGCGCCCGTTTTTCCCGGCGCTGATTGAATTCATGACCAGCGCTCCTGTCATGATTCAAGTGTTGGAAGGCGAAGATGCCGTCGCCAAAAATCGTGAGCTGATGGGTGCGACCAACCCGAAAGAAGCTGCAGCCGGCACCATCCGTGCCGATTTTGCCGAATCTATTGATGCCAATGCCGTACACGGTTCCGACAGCCTGGAAAATGCGGCTATTGAAATTGCCTATTTCTTCAGCCAAAGCGAAATTTGCGCACGCTAAGCCGAGTCTGCAATCTACCTCAGGCTGCCTGATTTTTCAGGCGGCCTGAAGGTTTTTAAATTAAAGCCGTTACAGTTTACATGGCGCCGGCAGCATAATTTCAGTACAATGCTACTTGCAACTGCTTTAATTTAAAAGCTTTTAACTTAAAAGAATACATGAAAACCAATCTATTGAATTTTGATTTGCAAGGATTGACACACCATTTCCAGCAAATGGGTGAAAAGCCTTTTCGTGCCAAACAAGTACTGCGCTGGATGCATCAAGGCGGCGCTGCCAGCTTTGATGAGATGACCGATCTTGCCAAATCCCTGCGTGCCAAGTTGAACGAGCAGGCAGATATTGTCGTGCCTGACTTGATGACCTCGCAAGAGTCTTCGGACGGTACCCGCAAATGGCTGTTGGATGTCGGTACCGGTAATGGCGTAGAAACCGTGTTTATTCCCGAAGCCGAACGCGGCACCTTATGTATTTCTTCGCAAGTGGGTTGTGCGTTGGAGTGTACATTCTGTTCTACCGGACGACAGGGCTTTAACCGGAATCTGACGGCAGCGGAAATTATCGGCCAGCTTTGGTGGGCCAATAAAGCGATGGGGGTTACGCCGAAAAACGAGCGCGTGATTTCCAATGTGGTGATGATGGGGATGGGTGAACCGCTGGCGAATTTTGACAACGTGGTGACTGCGTTGGCCATCATGCTCGATGATCACGGCTACGGTTTGTCACGCCGTCGGGTGACGGTTTCCACTTCCGGGATGGTGCCGCAGATGGACAAATTGAAAGAAGTGATGCCGGTGGCGTTGGCCGTATCCCTGCATGCGTCCAATAATGAGGTACGCGATAAAATCGTTCCGTTGAACAAGAAATATCCATTGAATGAGTTGATGGCGGCCTGCCAGCGCTATCTGGTAAAGGCGCCGAGAGATTTTATCACTTTCGAATATGTCATGTTGGATGGGGTAAACGATCATGCCCGGCATGCGCGTGAGTTGGTGGAGCTGGTCAAAGATGTGCCCTGCAAATTCAATCTGATTCCGTTTAATCCTTTTCCCAATTCCGGTTATGAGCGTTCGAGCAACGAGAATATCAAAAGATTCCGTGATATCCTGCAACAAGCCGGTTTGGTGGTAACGGTGCGCAAAACCCGTGGCGACGATATTGATGCGGCTTGCGGCCAGCTCGCCGGGCAAGTAAAAGACAAAACCCGCCGCCAGCAAAAATGGCAACAACTGGTGGTGGAATAATGGGGCTGAAAGTATGACGTCGAAAATATGGCAACCTTTAATGTTGGCGCTGCTGGTAAGTGCGTGTGCCGCTGGCGGCGGTTCAAAACCCAGTGCGCGTGAGCGCGCGGTTCAGGTGTCGAACATCAAGACCCAATTGGCTGTTGAATACATGAAGGCCAAGGATTACCGTCAGGCGACCGGCAGTATTGAAGAAGCGCTGGAGTCCAACCGTAAAAATGAAAACGCCTGGCTGGTGCGCGCGCAGATTTACCAATACCTCAAAGTGCCGGAAAAAGCGCAGGAAAGCTTCTTGAAAGCACTTGAATTGAATCCCAATAGTGCGGAAACCAATAATAACTATGGTTGGTTTTTGTGCGGTATGATGAACCGTCCGGCGGACTCTATTGCTTATTTTGACAAGGCACTGGCCGATCCTACTTATCCGAATCCCCAGGTGGCTTATTTCAATAAAGGGATTTGCAGCGCCAAAACAGGGCAGTATGCTTTATCGGAAGCTTATCTGGAGCGTGCGCTGGCTACTTCGCCCGGATTTTTTCCTGCCTTGAAAGAGCTGGCGCGTACAAAAATGCTGGCAGGCAATCTGAGCGAGGCCGATTATTATTTCCGTCAATATCAAAGCAAGATAGATGTTTTAAGCGCCGATGATTTATTGTTGGGATGGCGTCTGTCAAGATCATTGGGCAACACACAGGCTGCTTACGAATACGAAGCTCAATTAAGAGCCAATTATCCTTACTCCGAAGAACTGCAATCAATTACAACAGGACGCTTGTAATGAATGATAACCAATATAACGAACCTCAAAACGCTGCCGGGGCCGCCGCCGAACTGGGTGGGAAATTACGGGAGGCGCGTGAGAAGCGCAGCCTTTCCATCGGGGAAGTGGCAGAACGCCTGAAATTGCCCGCACGCCAAATAGAAGGGTTGGAAAGCGGCAATTATGAAGGTTTGCCGGAATTGGTGTTTGTGCGGGGTTTTTTGCGAACATACGGCCGTTTTCTCGAACTGGACGACAACGAAGTTGCCGCCTATCTTGACCGCATCATGCCGCAGAACCGCAATAATGTTTATGCGGTAGAGCGTAAAAAAGAGCAGTCTCTCAATTATCAGCAAACCGAGGTAAAAAAATCATTTCCCAAATGGATTTTCGGTGTGTTGGCATTGGCGGCCATTGCTGTCGGGGTATATGCATGGCAGAGCAAATCTAATGCGGAGAATGCCAGGCAGACAGGCTCTGATACAGCGCTGAATGAAGTGGCCGCGCCCAATCTTGACGCCAGCAATGTTTCGGTGGTGGCGATGGCCAGCGACACTGCGGAAATGGCTCTGCCTTTGTCAGCCAGTAATCCGGCCGAAGCCGCATCAGTGCCGGTTGCGGCAGCTTCGCCGTCACAACCCGCTGTAGCCGAAGGTACAACCGGCAATGTAATGCCGGCAGCCGCCGATGAACTGGTGGTCAAAGTGCGTTACCGTTCTAATCTGGTTATCAAGGATAAAGACGGCCAGTTTGTGATTAACCGCATCGTGCCTGCAGGCAGCGAACACCGTTTCAAAGGCGGTGCGCCTTATGATGTCTGGATTGGTTATGCCTCCGGAGCGCTTGCCAGCTATGGCGGCCAGGAAATTCCGGTCGGCCAGAATATGCTGAAAGGCAAAAAAACCTCCTCCTTTAAAGCAGGACAATAAAACAACCATGAGCACTCAAGCATTAACACGCAGAAACACACATCAGGTGCAGATTGATCATGTTGCAGTAGGCTCCGCCGCGCCGGTTGTCGTGCAATCAATGACCAATACCGATACTGCAGATGCCGCCGCCACGGCACAGCAAGTGAAAGAGCTCGGTGATGCCGGTTCGGAAATGGTGCGCATCACCGTAAACAGCCCTGAAGCTGCCGCCAAAGTGGCGGAAATCCGCAGCCGTCTGAATGATATGGGCTGTAAAACGCCGTTAATCGGTGATTTTCATTTTAACGGCGAACGCCTGTTGCAGGAGTTTCCGGATTGTGCCAAAGCCTTGTCAAAATACCGCATCAACCCGGGCAATGTCGGTAAGGGCGCGAAAGGTGATGAAAAATTTGCCTACATGATTCGTACTGCCGCCGAATATGATAAAGCGGTGCGCATCGGCGTGAACTGGGGTTCACTCGACCAAAGCCTTGCCAAGCGGATGATGGATGCGAATTTGGCGTCTGCCTCTCCGTTGCCGCCCGAAGCCGTGATGAAAGAAGCGCTGATTGTGTCGGCGCTGGAATCTGCGCAAAAAGCCGTGGATTTGGGTTTGCCGGAAAACAAGATTATTCTTTCTTGCAAGGTAAGCGCGGTGCAGGATTTGATTCAGGTTTACCGCGAGTTGGGTTCACGCTGCCGCTATCCGCTGCATTTGGGTTTGACCGAAGCCGGGATGGGCAGCAAAGGCATTGTGGCTTCTACCGCAGCGCTGGCTGTGCTGCTGCAGGAAGGCATCGGCGACACCATCCGTATTTCGCTTACACCCGAGCCCGGCAGCTCCCGTACCCAGGAAGTTGTGGTGGCGCAGGAAATCCTGCAAACCATGGGACTGCGCTCGTTTACGCCACTGGTTACCGCCTGTCCGGGTTGCGGCCGCACCACCAGCACCGTGTTCCAGGAGCTGGCGCGCGATATCCAGCAATATCTGCGCGAACAAATGGTGGTTTGGCGTTTGCAGTATCCCGGTGTGGAATCACTCAACGTCGCCGTGATGGGCTGTGTGGTCAACGGGCCGGGCGAGAGCAAGCTGGCCGACATCGGCATCAGCCTGCCTGGTACGGGTGAAACACCGGTGGCACCGGTGTATGTGGATGGTGAGCGTAAGGTGACCCTGAAAGGCGACAATATGGCGGCAGAATTTCTCGCCATCGTGCGCGAATACGTGGAAACCAATTATGGCGAAGGCGGCGCGAAGCGCCGCCAGTCGAAAGTTATTCCGATTAAAGTTTCTTGAATATTATCTAAAGGCCGTCTGAAACCTGATTCTTACGGGAACACTTGCAGATGTTTCAGACGGCCTAGCTTATCACAGAACAGTAATTGACATGGTAAAAAAAATCCAGGCCGTCAAAGGCATGAACGATTTGCTGCCAATCGAACAGAAAGACTTCAAACTGACTTCTTCTTTTTGGCAGGTTTTTGAAGAGGCTGTGGTGCGTTGGACGCGCCGTTTCGGCTACCGGCAAATCCGCACGCCGATTGTGGAGCAGACAGGTTTGTTTGTGCGCTCGATTGGCGAAGAGACTGATGTAGTCGGCAAAGAAATGTACACTTTTTCCGACTCCAACGATTCGCTGAACCTGAGCCTGCGTCCGGAAGGCACTGCATCGTGCTTGCGCGCCGTGGTGGAGCACAATCTGCTCTACAACAGCCCGCAGAAACTTTGGTACATGGGGCCGATGTTCCGCCGTGAGCGCCCGCAAAAAGGACGTTACCGCCAGTTTCACCAGGTGGGCATCGAAGCATTGGGCTTTGAAGGTCCGGATATTGATGCCGAGATTGTGGCCATGTCGGCAGATTTGTGGGAAGAGTTGGGCATTCGCGAACACCTTACGCTGGAAATCAACAGCTTGGGCAACAAAGAAGAGCGCACGGCGCACCGCGCAGCTTTGGTCGAATATCTCAGCCGTCACGAAAGCAGGCTGGATGAAGACAGTAAACGCCGCCTGCACACCAACCCCCTGCGTGTGCTCGACAGCAAGAATCCTGATTTGCAGGATATCTTCGATGCCGCTCCCCATTTGATCGAATATCTGGGTGAGGAATCGTTGACGCATTACCGTCAATTCAAAGAAATGCTTGACGGCATGGGCATTGCCTACACGGAAAACCCGCGTTTGGTGCGGGGGCTGGATTATTACAATCTGACTGTTTTCGAATGGACCACTGACAAACTCGGCGCGCAGGCTACCGTATGCGGAGGCGGCCGTTACAACGGTTTGATTGAAGAACTTGGCGGCAAACCCGCGCCTTCCATCGGCTTTGCCATGGGCGTCGAACGGCTTTTGCTACTGGTGCGCGAATACGGCGTTTTGCAAGACAATGCCGCCCCCGATGTATATGCCATGCATCAGGGCGACGGCGCTGCATTGCAAGTGTTGAAATACGCCCGCGAACTGCGCGCAGCAGGGTTTGACGTGTTGCAGCATTCCGGCTACCAAAGCCTGAAGGCGCAAATGAAAAAAGCCGACGGCAGCCATGCGCGTTTCGCCCTGATTGTGGCGCAAGACGAGCTTGCAGACGGCCTGGTAACCTTGAAAGACATGCAGGGTAATTACGGGCAAACAACCGTACCGGCAGCAGAACTATTGAATACTTTACAAAAATGGAAGCAGGCATAAATGGCAATACATATTGATGAACAAGAGTCGTTAGACAATTTCAGACACTTCTGGAAAGGCTGGGGGCGCTGGCTGTTTGCTGTGCTGCTGGTTGCGGCTCTGGCTTATTTGGGGCATGTGCTGTATCAAAATCATTTGGTGAAAAAAGATCAGGAAGCTGCCGAAGTGTTGGCGCAAATGGTTGAAAAAGCGCGAAACCAGGGCGACCAGAGTGCTATTCGCGCCGACTTGGCCAATCTGCAGCAAAACTATCCGGGCAGTATCGCTGCTGCCCAAGGCACATTGATGGCGGCGGCTACCGAATTTGACAATGGCAAATACGACGTCGCCGAAGGCCATCTGAGCTGGGTGTTGAACAATCAGAAAGCACCGCTGGTGCAGGCATTGGCTGCCCAGCGGTTGGCGGTGGTTTATCTTCAGCAGAAAAAATACGACCAGGCGATAAATGCCTTGAATGCCCAAGTCGCACCCGATTTCGAGCCTTTGCTGTTGGAAACCAAAGGCGACGTTTATCTGGCGCAAGGCCAGCAAAAAGAGGCTCTGGCTGCCTACGAGCAAACCCTGGCCAAACTGCCGAAAGACGCCACCAATAAAGAACTGGTGCAGCTGAAAATCGATCAGTTGAAATAAGGCCGTCTGAAATCTGAAGCAGGCTTGCAAAGAAGCAATTCTTCTGCAAGCCGTTGTGTCTTATCGGTATTGTGTCGGTGTCCGATATCAAATTGCATTTGCTATAGTCGGAGAAATGAGATTCTGATACAAGGCGGCAAGCCACAGACAGTACAGGTAGTACGACAAGGCGAGCCAACGCCGTAGCAGAAACTCATTTCTTCGACTATATAATCGGCGTAAGCTGACGGATGCCCATTCATAAAAGCAAGCTGACAAGTCGGAGCCGATTGACTTGGTGTTCAACCCCTGGCCTTGCCGCTCTTTTGGAGCCAAGACGAGCCAACGTATTTTATGAAGCAGCACGACTTGGCCTGAGCATGACCTTCTTCCTTGAGTCAAAACACAGCACTACCGCGGCAGATGTCAAGCCAAGCCGCTACGCCGGTAATGAGCCGGAAATCATTGTATAGAGTATAAGCATGAAACCTACTATTGCCTTGGTTGGCCGCCCAAATGTGGGCAAATCCACTTTGTTTAACCGCCTGACGCGTACCAAAGATGCATTGGTGGCCGATTTGCCGGGCCTCACACGCGACCGCCATTACGGCCACGGGCGCGTGGGCAGCAAACCCTATCTGGTTATTGACACCGGCGGCTTCGAACCGGTGGTTGACAGCGGTATTCTGCATGAAATGGCCAAGCATACTTTGCAGGCTGTCGATGAAGCGGACGCAGTGATTTTTCTGGTGGACGGCCGCAACGGCCTGACACCGCAGGATAAAATCATTGCCGACCGCCTGCGCCAAAGCCCCCGTCCCGTTTTTCTGGCGGTAAACAAGGCCGAAGGCGGCAACAGCGCTGTGTTGGCTGCAGAATTCTATGAGCTGGCCTTGGGCGAGCCTTCTGTCATTTCAGGTGCGCATGGTGACGGCGTGTATCACTTGATTGAAGACGTGCTGGAACATTTCCCGGAAGCGGAAGAAGAGGCTGAGGCGGCCAAACATCCGGTGTTTGCCGTGATTGGCCGCCCGAACGTCGGCAAATCCACTTTGGTCAATGCCATTCTGGGCGAAGAGCGCGTGATTGCGTTTGACATGGCCGGTACCACCCGTGACAGCATCCATATCGATTTCGAACGCGAAGACAAGCCGTTTACCATTATTGACACGGCAGGTGTGCGCCGTCGCGGCAAAGTGGATGAGGCGGTGGAAAAATTTTCCGTCATCAAGGCGATGCAGGCGATTGAAGCGGCTAATGTGGCGGTGTTGGTGCTGGACGCGCAGCAAGATATTGCCGACCAAGATGCGACCATTGCCGGTTTTGCGCTGGAAGCGGGGCGCGCACTGGTGGTGGCGGTCAATAAGTGGGACGGCATCAGCGACGAGCGGCGCGAGCAGGTCAAGCGTGATATTGCCCGCAAGCTGTATTTCCTCGAATTTGCCAAATTCCACTACATTTCAGCCTTGAAAGAGCGCGGTATTGACGGCCTGTTTGACAGCATCCAATCGGCTTACGATGCGGCGATGATCAAGATGCCGACCCCAAAAATCACCCGCGTGCTGCAAAGCGCCATCGAGCGCCAGCAGCCGCCGCGTGCGGGTTTGGTGCGCCCGAAGATGCGCTATGCCCACCAAGGCGGCATGAATCCGCCGGTGATTGTGGTGCACGGCAATGCCTTGCAGCATATTTCCGATGCTTATACCCGTTATCTGACACAAACGTTCCGCAAGGCCTTCAATTTGCAGGGCACGCCGCTGCGCATCCAATACAATGTGGCGGAGAATCCATATGAAGAAGCCGGTGACAAGCCGAAGAAAAAACCATTGCGGCGCGTGGCTTTGAGTAACAGGATTGAGAAACGGGAAGGGCGCAAGGAAGAGAAAAACCGTTTCAAAAAGAAAACCAAAGTGAGCGTTAAAAAGCAGCACAACAAATAAATAAAGGTCGTCTGAAAATGTTTTCAGGCGGCCTTTATCAGATTTTTATTCAACCATTATCAAATCAGCCTATTTTTGCCGAGGTGATGTGATGGAGCGAACTTTAGCGCCGCACCGCACTCAAAAATAAAGTGGCTTTGCCCGAGCGGGCGTAATGTTTGCACATTCTTACCGAAAAGTGTTGGTAAAAAGCGGCATTCAGGGCTACAATCGGCACGTAATTTCCCGAAACCCCAGAACCATAATAACGGAGTTAAAATATGACAGCTAAAGGACAAATGCTACAAGATCCTTTCTTGAATGCCTTGCGTAAAGAGCATGTGCCTGTTTCGATTTATCTGGTAAACGGCATCAAACTGCAAGGGCAGGTTGAGTCGTTTGACCAATACGTTGTACTGCTGCGCAACACATCGGTTACCCAAATGGTATACAAACATGCCATTTCCACTATTGTTCCTGCCCGCGCAGTCAGTCTGCAACATGAAAACAAACAGGCCGCGGCGCCTGTTCAGGTTGAAACTTCGCAAGCATCAGAATAAACGGCTTTCGTTTGAATACCTTACCAAGATTTTGGTAAGGTATTTTTATTTTCGGAATAGAAAACGAATCATATAGCCAATTGCAAATAAGCGCGATATGGTTTTCCCTTCGAACCAAGATGAGCCGATGCCGTAGCGTTCTGTGCCATCCGGCCACGCCGGTTCAAAAAATATAGGAGAAATTAGATTCTGATACAAGGCGAGCCAACGCCGTAGTAGAAACTAATTTCTTCGACTATAAAAGGCCGGACAAGCAGATAAACGGCAAATACTGTTTACAAGAATTAACCTGCCTATTAAAACAGCAGGCGGGCAGCCGGTATCGGAGCGGGAATAAAGTAGTGTGCTTGAAACGCAAGGGCTTAGCTCAAAAACATATTTCAACGACTTGATATGAATGCATCGCAGCGCGCTTGCAAAGGCTTGTTTATGCGGATTGTCAAGACTGGCGGCGTGTTAAAAAATACATTATATTGTGTTTCTAATGGCAGGATGCTACCGTATCTTGTGTTTTGACTGTTAAGACTAGGATTAACGATGAATGCAACAACCAATCTGAAAGTAACGAAGCGGGACGGCCGTTTGGAGGCAATCAATCTCGACAAGATTCACCGCGTCATTACATGGGCAGCAGAGGGCTTGGATAATGTTTCCGTATCCCAGGTTGAGTTGAAATCACACATCCAGTTTTACAACGGCATCCGCACCGATGATATCCACGAAACCATCATCAAGGCCGCTGCCGACCTGATTTCCCAAGAAACACCCGATTACCAATATCTGGCCGCGCGCTTGGCCATTTTCCACCTGCGTAAAATCGCTTACGGCCAATTCGAGCCGCCGCACCTGTTTGAACATGTTTCCAAATTGACCGAATCCGGCAAATATGACCGCCATATTCTGGCTGATTACAGCCGCAAAGAGTTTGACGAGCTTAATACTTATCTCGATCACGAACGCGACATGACATTCTCCTATGCGGCCGTGAAACAGCTCGAAGGCAAGTATCTGGTGCAAAACCGTGTTACCCGCGAAATTTACGAAACGCCGCAGTTTCTGTATATGCTGGTGGCGATGTGCCTGTTTGCCAAATACCCGAAAGAAACCCGATTGGCATATGTAAAAAAATTCTATGATGCTACCAGCCAATTCAAGATTTCCCTGCCCACGCCGATCATGAGCGGTGTGCGCACGCCGACGCGCCAGTTTTCAAGCTGCGTATTGATTGAGTGTGACGACAGCCTCGACAGCATCAACGCCACCACCAGCGCAATTGTGAAATATGTATCGCAACGTGCCGGCATCGGCATCAATGCGGGGCGTATCCGCGGCCTCGGCAGCGAAATCCGCGGCGGCGAAGCGCAGCATACCGGCTGTATTCCGTTTTTCAAAATGTTTCAGGCGGCCGTTAAATCCTGCTCACAGGGCGGGGTGCGTGGCGGTGCGGCTACTTTGTTCTACCCATTGTGGCACATTGAGGTGGAAAGCCTCTTGGTGCTGAAAAACAACCGCGGTGTGGAAGAAAACCGCGTACGCCATTTGGATTATGGCGTGCAAATCAACCGCTTGCTGTATACCCGCCTGATTAAAGGCGGCGATATTGCGCTGTTTTCACCACATGAAGTGCCAGGGCTTTACGATGCCTTCTTTGCCGACCAAGACGAATTCGAGCGTCTCTATACCCAATACGAGCAAGACCCGGATATCCGCAAGCGCTTCGTGCCTGCTACCGAGCTTTTCTCGCTGCTGATGCAGGAGCGCGCCGGTACCGGCCGCATCTATATCCAAAACGTGGACCATTGCAACACCCACAGCCCGTTTGATCCGCGTGTGGCTCCGGTGCGTCAATCCAATCTGTGCCTGGAAATCGCGCTGCCGACCAAGCCGTTGAACGACATCAACGATGAAAACGGCGAAATCGCCTTATGCACTTTGTCGGCATTCAACCTGGGGGCATTGGAAAGCTTGGATGAGCTTGAAAGCTTGTCTGATTTGGCCGTGCGCGCGCTGGATGCCTTGCTGGATTATCAGGATTATCCGATTAAAGCCGCCCAAATAGCCACTATGAACCGTCGTACTCTCGGCATCGGCGTGATTAACTACGCATATTATCTGGCCAAAAACGGCGTGCGCTATAGCGATGATTCTGCCATCGGCCTGACTCACCGTACCTTTGAAGCCATGCAGTATTACCTGCTCAAAGCTTCGGTAAACCTGGCCAAAGAATACGGCGCCTGCCCGCTGTTTAACGAAACCACGTATGCACAAGGCAAACTGCCGATTGATACCTACAAAAAAGATTTGGACAGCATCTGCAAAGAGCCTTTGCATCTGGATTGGGAAAGCCTGCGCGCCGATATCGTGAAACACGGTTTGCGCAACTCCACCCTGACTGCATTGATGCCGTCTGAAACCAGCTCGCAAATCGCCAACGCCACCAACGGCATCGAGCCGCCGCGCGGTCTGGTATCGGTGAAAGCCTCGAAAGACGGTATTTTGAAACAAGTGGTGCCGGAATTCGAGCGCCTGAAAGGCCAATACGAGTTGCTTTGGCAGATGCCCGGCACCGACGGCTATCTGAAACTGGTGGGCGTGATGCAGAAATTTGTCGACCAAGCGATTTCCGCCAATACCAGCTATGACCCGCAACGTTTCGAGGGCGGCCGCGTGCCGATGAAGCAAATGTTGAAAGATTTGCTCACCGCTTACAAATTCGGCGTCAAAACCCTGTATTACCACAACACCCGTGACGGAGCCGATGATACCCAGGTCGATTTGCAGGACGACGGTTGCGTAGGTGGGGCTTGCAAGATTTAAAGCGGTATTGATTCACCGGACGAGTAGGGCGGAACACGGTTCCGCCTGAAATCATGAACATGATGGCCACAGGCCGTCTGAAACCTTGGAATTCAAATCATGTCGTGCGAACATTTGAACATGTCATACAGCACTTTCAGCAAAGAAAAAAACAATGCCTTGCTGGAGCCGATGTTTTTCGGCCAGCCGGTCAACGTGGCGCGTTATGACCAGCAGAAATACGAAATTTTTGAAAAACTGATTGAAAAACAATTGTCTTTCTTTTGGCGGCCGGAAGAAATCGATGTGTCGCGCGACCGCATCGACTACCAAAATCTGCCCGAACATGAGCAGCATATTTTCATCAGCAACCTGAAGTACCAAACCCTGCTCGATTCGATTCAAGGCCGCAGCCCCAATGTGGGTTTGCTGCCGCTGGTATCGATTCCCGAGCTGGAAACCTGGATTGAAACCTGGTCTTTCTCGGAAACCATCCATTCCCGCTCATACACCCACATCATCCGCAACATCGTCAACGATCCTTCTATCGTGTTCGACGATATTGTCGACAACGAATACATCATTCGCCGCGCCGAAGACATCGCCTGCTATTACGATGATTTGATTGAATACACGCAGTATTACAATCTTTTTGGTGAAGGCCAGCATCAGGTTAACGGCAAAACCGTGACCGTGAGCCTGCGCGAACTGAAAAGAAAACTGTATTTGTGCCTGATGTGTGTGAACGTGTTGGAGGCTATCCGTTTTTACGTGTCGTTTGCCTGTTCGTTTGCCTTTGCAGAGCGCGAACTGATGGAAGGCAACGCCAAAATCATCAAACTGATTGCCCGCGATGAAGCCCTGCACCTTACCGGCACACAGCATATGCTCAACCTGATGCGCAGCGGCGCCGACGATGCAGAAATGGCCGAAGTGGCCGCAGAAGCAGGGCAGGAGTGTTTCGAGCTCTTCAAAAATGCGGCGCTGCAGGAAAAAGAGTGGGCCGAGTATCTGTTTAAAGACGGCTCGATGATTGGCCTGAACAAAGAGATTCTCGGCCAGTATGTGGAATACATCACCAACCTGCGTATGGCGGCGGTGGGCTTGCAACCAGCGTTTGAAGGCGCTACCCAAAACCCGATCCCGTGGATTAATGCCTGGCTGTCGTCTGATAATGTGCAGGTGGCACCGCAGGAAGTGGAAATCAGCTCTTATCTGGTTGGCCAGATTGACGCCGAAGTCAAAGCTGAAGATTTGGGCGACTTCGAACTCTGAGCCGTTGCTTCAAGCCTCCATATTGCTCAACGTGAGTTTGGGATAAGCGTTTAAGATATTTCATTTGTTTATCCCGAGCTCACGTTACTCATGGCGGTGGATTTTTCAATCTGTATGATGTTGAGGCCGTCTGAAACCCATTCGATTAGAAAAGAGAGCCTGACAGCGACCTCATTTTGCCGCGCCATACACGCTCAATTCTCTATGCGGCGTAGCAACGTCTTGGCTCAAGGAGGATGGCAAGGCTCAGGTGTTGAAGTATCAAGTATAGTCGGAGAAATGAGATTCTGATGATATAAGGTGGCGAGCCGCAGACAGTACAGACAGTACGATAAGACGAGCCAACGCCGCAGCAGAAACTTATTTCTTCGACTATAAATCGGCTCCGCTTGTTGGCTTACTCTTTTCGAATGAGTTTCAGACGGCCTCGCTTTTCATGAAACGGTCATTGGTTTTGCCTATGCTGTATCTGAATTTACAGACAAGGGAAACCATGCGCCTAAACTTTGACACCACGCCAGCCACGCCGGATTTGGATTTTTTCACTTGGTGGCAGCGACTGAAAAGCAGTATGACTTCAATCAGCACACGCGATAAAATTTTCGAGCTTCAAGAAGGCGAAACCCTGCTGGAGGGGCTGGAGCGCACCGGCCACGAGGTGGAGTATCAGTGCCGCAGCGGCTATTGCGGCTCCTGTCGGGTCAAACTGTTGGCGGGCAGGGTGGAATACGATGAGCTGCCGCTGGCCTTTATCGGCTCCGGTGAGATTTTGCCGTGCTGCTGCAAGGTGGTGGAGCCGATTGTGGTGGATTGCGGCGTCAATATGCCCGAGCGTGATTTGTTTGATACGGATTTGTTTGAGGAAGAATAAACCTGATATATAGCCAAACAACTTGCCCTTTATACGGCGTTGCTTCGCCTTGGCTCAAAGAGAGCGGCGAGACTAAGGTGCTGAAACAGCAAGTTTGCCATTTGTACTGCCTGCAGTTTGCTGCCTTGTATGCAAAAATGTGTTGCCCGGCTATATGGATTATTTTATGAATGGTTATATTATAGTCGTTTCAATTTAGCTTGATACAGCGTTGCTGCGCCTTGCCGTACTATTTGTACTGTCTGCGGCTTGCTGCCTTGTCTCAATCTAAATTGAAACGACTACAAAAAGGCCGTCTGAACGTTCAGACGGCCTTTGTGTTACCACATTCTTCAATAACGCTCCAACACCGAAGGCGCAAAGCGCAGAATGGTGTTGCGCAGTTGAATCAGCTTGCCGTGGAAGAAATGCGAGGCTTCCGGCAACACAATCACCGGCAAATCTTGCGCCTCTGCCCAGACAAAGGCATTTTTGACCGGCACCACCTGATCGGTTTCGCCGTGAATCAACAGGGTTTTGCCGGTATCGGGCGCATCGGGTTCACGCGTTTCGTAATGGCCGACAGCCGGGCCGATGAGCAGCAATAAATCGGGTTGGCGCTGCCGTGCGGCAAACAGCGATACGTAGCCGCCAAACGAAAAACCGCTGAGCGCGAATTGCGCGGCCTGTGGGTGTTGCGCGCGTGCGTAGTCGATGACAGCGATACAATCATCGGTTTCGCCGCGGCCATAATCGTGGCTGCCGCCACTGTTGCCCACGCCGCGCAGATTTGGCAGGTAGCAGTGAAAGCCCAATTGGGTGAGCGCCTTGGCTGCGGTCTGGATCACTTTGTTGGTGTTGGTGCCGCCTTGCAGCGGGTTGGGGTGGTTGATGACGGCCACGCCGCGCTCGTTGCCTTGGGCGGGCAGGTAAATGGTTTCCAGCCGGCCTGCCGGGCCTTGAATAGATAATTGGTCTTCCGCTTTTAACATGGGTTGCTTTCTGTATCGCCAAGGCCGTCTGAAAAGCTTCAGACGGCCTGATTCGGATGAAGATTATTCGCTTTCGGGCGCATCAATCAGCAGGCGCTCAACGGCTTCGCCTTTTACCAAATCCTGATTGAGGATGTCTTGCAAATCTTCTTCGTCTACATAGGTATACCAGCGCGCTTCGGGGTAAATCACCATCGCCGGGCCCGATTCGCAGCGGCCGAGGCAGCTGGTGCTGCTGATGCGCAGTTTGCCGGGGCCGATAAGCCCCAGTTTTTTGGCATTGCCTTTGAGAAAATCCACGGCAGCATCGCCTTCGCCGTTGTCGTTGCAGCTTTGTTTGCAGGCGTCGTGGCGGGCGTTGGTGCAGATAAAGAGATGGCGTTCGAAATAGCTCATGATGGGTTCGCTTTCTGATGGGAGGCCGTCTGAAACCGATTCAGATGGCTTGGGAGATTATAAACAAAAAGTCTTGCCGTTATTCTGGTTACTGGTTTTGAAGCCGCTCAGCATGCGTTTGAAATCAAGGTCGTAAAGTTCGCCAAGCTTGTCGGCGCGTTTTTTCAGTTTGTCGAGATGCTGCTCTTTGGGCGAGTTTTGAAAGGCGAATACTGCCATGTTGCCGTGGCTTTCTGCCGGAAGCTCCAGCACGCGGCCTTCGAATACTTCCAGCAGGCGCTCCACAAAAGACTGATAGCGTTTGTCTCCGCTCCACCAGTTGGTGACGAATATGCCGCTGGGTGAGAGAGCATGGCGACAGTCGAGGAAAAAAGGCTCGCTCACCAGCGCATCAATAATCTGCTCGCCGTCGAAACCGTCGACCAAAATCACATCGGTGCTGCCGCGCAGGGTTTTGATGTATTCCGCGCCGTCGGCTTCGATGATTTCAAAGCGTTCGTCTTCAAACGGCAGCTCAAACAGGCTGCGCGCCACATTGATAACCTGCGGATTGATGTCGATGGCGGTTTGGCGGGTTTCGGGCAGATAAGCATCAATCCAGCGGGCAAACGAGCCGCCGCCGAGGCCGATTTGGGTAATGTGGCGGGGCTTTTCATCGGCAAACAACAGCCAGCCCATCATGGCGCGGCTGTAGGAAAGCACAAGCTCGGCCGGATGGTCGAGGTTCATCGAGCTTTGGATGGTGGGGCTGCCCAGGTGCAGCGAGCGGATATTGCCTTCTTCGGAAATGCCGACTTCCGGCATTTCAAAGCGTTGCGCCCGCAGGCGGCGGTAAGGATGTTGGGCCATTGATGGAATCTTGGGATCGGATTAGAAAACGTGTCATTTTAATACATTTTCAGCCGCTGCCGGAACAAATGGTGAAATAATGTTGCTGCGCTTCGGTTGCACCGTGACTCACAGGCATCAAGTGGCGCCGCATCGCTCGCAACTCCGGCTTCAGACGGCCTGATGAGAAACAAATAATCAAAACGAAAACAATGCTTTTGAAAGCAGGCCTGAAATTATTTCAGCCCAAGGCTTGCCAAATTTGTCTGCTGTGGGCATAATGCGCACTTCTTCGCCGGTATAGCTCAGTTGGTAGAGCAGCTGACTTGTAATCAGAAGGTCCCGAGTTCGACTCTTGGTGCCGGCACCAGAATCAAAACAGCCCGATAGCTTTATCGGGCTGTTTTTATTTGGTTTGTCAAAAAGGCTTGGTTAGCGGCCTGAAACCTGCATGGCGGCTCTGGCGGGCAGCGCGGCAGGTTTGCTGTTGGCGTTGAACGCGCGTTTGGCAGCCTGGAAAATGCTTTGTCGTCTGCGGTGTTGCATCATAAACTCCTTTATTTTTAAAGCGGTGTCGGCTTGAGGTTTGCCGCACAGTATGGATGGAGTATGTGACGCCTTGATTAAAGCGTGGTTCACCCGATTACTTTTACTTACATTGCGCGGATGTGGCAGTCAGGGCCACAGCCACGCCCATACGCGGCGGCCTTCGCTTTGCAGAATCGTGTAGGTGCGGCAGGCGGCGGCTGTGTTCATGCTTTCGAGGCCGATGCCTTTGGCGGCCAGTGCCGCGGCGATTTTGGGATGAAGAAACTGCTGCATTTCGCCTGTACCCACCAGCACCACTTCCGGTAAAGCATGGGCGCTGCCTGTTTCCAACAACATGTCGGCAGTCAGTTCGGACGGCGAGGCCGCATTTGGGCGGTTGATGCTGCCGGGGCGCAACACAACGGCTTCGGTGTATGTGTTGCCGTTGATTTCCAGCTGCCCCGGGGCGTAGCCGTCGAGGACGAATTCTTCGGAATGGTGGTTTTCTTCAATCTGCATAATGGTTTTCCATAAAATTCAGGTGCAAAATCAGGCAAATTCGGGTAGCATTGAAGCCCTTTGTTCAGAGCGATTTCGCAAGCTATACTAACATACAACGGCTTAACAGGAGACACGATGAAGCCAATCAATATCGGGATTTTGGGTTTGGGAACGGTCGGCAGCGGCGCCGTCGGCGTTTTGCGCAACAATGCGGAAGAAATCAGCCGCCGCCTCGGCCGTGATGTCAGCGTGTTTATGGTATCGACCCGCAATGCGGAAAAAGCCCGTGCGGTTTGCGATGAAGCCACCCTGATTACCGATGATCCGTTTGCCGTTGTCAAGCATCCTGAAGTGGATGTGGTGGTGGAGTTGTTCGGCGGCACCGATATCGCCAGAGATTTGGTGCTGGAAGCGGTTAAAAACGGCAAACATGTGGTGACGGCCAATAAAAAGCTGCTTGCCGAATACGGCAATGAAATTTTCAGACTGGCCGAAGAAAAAAACGTCATGGTGAATTTTGAAGCAGCTGTGGCGGGCGGCATTCCGATTATCAAGGCGCTGCGCGAAGGCCTGGCCGCCAACAACATCCAATCGATTGCAGGCATCATCAACGGCACCAGCAACTTCATCCTCACCGAAATGCGCGAAAAAGGCAGCGCCTTTGCCGATGTATTGAAACAGGCGCAGGAATTGGGTTATGCCGAAGCCGACCCCACGTTTGACATCGAAGGTCACGACGCCGGCCACAAAATCACCATCATGAGCGCGCTGGCATTCGGCACGCCGGTGAACTTCGACGCCTGTTATCTGGAAGGCATCAGCAAACTCGACAGCCGCGACATCAAATACGCCGAAGAGCTGGGCTATCGTGTGAAATTGCTCGGTATTACCCGCAAGAGCGACAAAGGCATCGAATTGCGCGTGCATCCCACGCTGATTCCCGAATGCCGCCTGCTGGCCAATGTCAACGGCGTGATGAACGCCGTGCGCGTGGATGCCGACATGGTGGGCGAAACCCTGTATTACGGCGCAGGCGCGGGCGCATTGCCGACCGCCAGCGCAGTGGTGGCCGATATTGTCGACATCAGTCGCCTGATGACGGCCGATTCGGGCAACCGTGTACCGCATCTGGCTTTCCAGTCGGGTGAAGTGAAGCCTCAGCATATGCTTTCTATGGATGAAATCACCAGCAGCTACTATCTGCGTGTGGAAGCGGAAGACAAACCCGGCGTGCTCGGCCAGATTGCCAATCTGCTGGCCAAAGAAGGGGTGTCGATTGAGGCGTTGATTCAGAAGGGTGTCATCAAACAGAGCATTGCCGAAATCGTGATTCTGACCCACAGCACGGTGGAGAAAAACATCAAGGCGGCCATCGCCGCTATCGAAGCGCTGGATTCGGTAGGGCGTCCGGTGGTGATGATCCGCATGGAGAGCCTGCATGCCCACGGTTAAACCTGAGCCGACGCCCGAAGCGCAGCGCCGCCGCGCCAAAGCCAAAATCCGCACTATCCGTATCTGGTTTTGGGTGGTGATGGCGCTGTTGGCAGGCTTTTTCTTTCTGTCGCAATGCGCGTTATCCAAACCCAAAGCCAAGCAGATGATTATTGACTCGTGCGTGAAAAACGTGCCGTTTTCCGAAAAATGGCAGGCCGATTTGAAAGCAGGCGGTCTGGAGGGGCGTTCGGCGGAAGTGATTGACGATTACTGCACCTGCATGTGGGACGAGCCGCTGGAAAAGCTGACTGAAAAACAAATTCAGTCGATGAGCAAAATCAGCGCGCAAGAGCAACTCGATTTGCTCGGCGGTGCGGCGGCTTTCGAAGCGCGCGACCGCCAATGCGTAGGGGCATTGAAAGTGCAATAAGGATTGTGTCAAGCAATGATGAAGGCCGTCTGAAAGCAAATGCTTTCAGACGGCCTTATTGATTTGAATAAAACGGAAACGCAGTCAGGTTGAGAACTTTGCAAAATTCCTGCGCGGGTGCGACGGGCAGGGGAATTTTGCAAAGTTCTCAGGTTGTTTGATGAATGGATATATAGTCGGAGAAATTAGATTCTGATACAAGGCGGCGAGCCACAGACAGTACAAATAGTACGACAAGGCGAGCCAACGCCGTAGCAGAAACTAATTTCTTCGACTATAGTTGCAACGCCTACCTGTCAGGCATAAGCCATCCACACATACCAAAGCAGCGCGATTACCGCCGCCGCCAAAAATACCCACGCGCTGATTTGCACCACCTCGTGCAACGCCCGCTTCTGCTTGCGGCTGAACAGGCGGTGGACAATGAGTGCAATCAGGGCGATAAAAAAGAAAATGCGCAATATGCGGCCAATCATGCCGATTCCTTTGCTTCGGCTTGACCTAGACGGCGAAGCACGTTGGCCGCAGCCAATCGGTTGGCTTTTCCGCGAAGAAGGGCAGCACGGTAGAATAATGTCACAATGATTCAAGCTTTCTTTGAGGCCGTCTGAAAGGATTGAGCCGCCGACCGCATGCACAAACCGGCTTCAAGCCGCTATAATAACGGTTTTCCGCACACATTGCCCGCCAGAAATGACCACCGACGCCCACACAGACTTCGCGCTTGCGCAAAAAATCCCGTTTGACGCACCGTTTGCCCTGCAAAACGGCCAAATCTTGCCGCGCTTCGATTTGATGGTGGAAACCTACGGCAAGCTCAATGCCGACAAAAGCAATGCTGTTCTGATTTGTCACGCGCTCTCCGGCAACCACCATGTGGCAGGCCGCTATTCGCCTGAAGACAAACATCCCGGCTGGTGGGATTCCATGGTCGGCGCGGGCAAGCCGATTGATACCGGGCGGTTTTTTGTGGTGGGGCTCAACAATCTCGGCGGCTGCCACGGCAGCACCGGCCCCCTGGCGCACAATCCGGCCACCGGCCACGATTACGGCGCCGATTTTCCGATGGTGACGGTGAAAGACTGGGTGCGCTCGCAGGCGGTGTTGGCCGATTATCTCGGCATCCGCCAATGGGCGGCAGTGGTCGGCGGCAGCCTCGGCGGCATGCAGGCGCTGCAATGGGCGATTGACTTTCCCGAGCGCGTGCGCCATGCCTTGGTGATTGCCTCCTCGCCCAAACTCTCCACCCAAAACATCGCCTTCAACGACGTGGCGCGGCAGGCAATTCTGACCGACCCTGATTTCTACGGCGGCCATTACGCCCGCTTCGGCAAACTGCCCAAACGCGGCCTCAAAATCGCCCGCATGATGGGACACATCACTTATCTGGCCGAAGAAGGCTTGGGCAAGAAATTCGGCCGCGAGCTGCGCAGCAACGGCTACCAATACGGCTACGACACCGAATTCGAAGTCGAATCCTATCTGCGCTATCAGGGCGACAAATTTGCCGAAAGCTTTGATGCCAACACCTATCTCTTGATGACCAAAGCGCTGGACTATTTCGACCCCGCCGCCGAATACGGGCATAATCTTCAGACGGCCTTGAGTCATACGCAGGCCAAATTCTTCGTGGCAAGCTTCAGCAGCGACTGGCGCTTCGCCCCCGAGCGCTCGCACGAATTGGTCAAAGCGTTGGTGGCGGCGCAAAAACCGGTGCAATACATCGAAGTCGAATCCCATCACGGCCACGACGCCTTTTTGATGGAAGACGCGCCGTATATCAAGGCAGTGCGCGCTTATATGAACCATGTTGACAAGGAATCGCACCCGTGAAATTGCGCGACGATCTACAATTGATTTACGACTGGATTCCCACCGGCAGCCGCGTGCTCGATTTGGGCTGCGGCGACGGCGAATTATTGGCGGCATTGGTGTCAGAAAAACAATGCAGCGGCTACGGTGTGGAAATCGACAGCGATGAAGTAGTGGCCGCCATCGGCCGCGGCATCAACGTGATTCAGGCCGATTTGGAACGCGGCTTGCAGGCATTCGGCGACAACAGTTTCGATGTCATCGTATTGAGCCAAACCATCCAGGCCATGCAGAACACCGAAACCATCTTGCGCGACCTGACCCGCGTGGCGAAACAGGCGATAGTGTCGTTTCCCAATTTCGGCTATTGGCGCAACCGTCTGCAAATCACTTTTGGCGGCCATATGCCGGTATCGGAGCGGATGCCTTACCAATGGTATAACACGCCGAATATCCATTGGTGCACCTTGCAGGATTTCGACCGTTTGTGCGCCAAAAACAATATCCGCGTGCTGGAGCGCACGGTGATGACCGGCAGCCGCCGCATCAACGCGCTGCCGAATCTGTTGGGCAGCCTGGCTTTTTACCGGGTGGGCTAAGCAATAGTTATCCGGAATAAGGATATTTGAGGCCGTCTGAAAACCGCGCTTGTAAGCCGGCAGAGCAAATGCATGTCCGATTGCTGACAGATGGTTTCAGACGGCCTCTGGTGCAACACAGGCGGCCAAAACATCGAATACAGTGGCTAAACTTAATATTTGATACAAGGCAGCAAGCCGCAGACAGTACCGATAGTGCGACAAGGTGCAGCAACGCCGTAGCAGATATTAAGTTTAGCCACTATAACACTGATTCGGAGCAACATTGACACATGAACAGCAAAGTGATTATCAGCGGCCACAGCGCCGGTTTGGGTTTGGCGCTGGCCGCACATTATCTGCATCGCGGTTACATGGTATTGGGCTTGGCAAGGCGCACGGTCGGCGGTTGGCCGTCTGAAAAACTACAGCAATATCCGCTTGATTTAAGCGACAGCAAAGCCTTGGCCGATTGGCTTTCAGACGGCCTTTTAAAGCGGTTTGTGCAGGATGCCGAAGAAATCGTGCTGATTAACAATGCCGGCGTGGTGGTGCCGAATGCGGTTGCCGGTGCGCAAGATGCCGCAGCCATCAGCCGAGCCGTGTCATTGAATGTGACCGCACCGCTTTTGTTAAGCAATGCCGCGGTTGCAGCCAAGCCCGATGCTGCTCAATTAAAAATCGTACACATCAGCAGCGGCGCAGGACGTAATGCTTATCCGGGCTGGAGCGTTTACGGCGCCACCAAGGCAGCGTTGGATCACCATGCGCTTTGTATGGCGGCGGAAGCACATCAGGGCGTCAGCATCATCAGCGTGGCGCCGGGCGTGGTCGACACCGGCATGCAGGCCGAAATCCGCGCAGCTACCGAAGAAACATTTCCGCTGCGGCAGCGCTTTGTGGATTTGAAACAGCAGGGCGGCTTGAGCGTCCCTGCGGACACCGCCGCACGGATTGCCGCCATGATTGCGGATGCGTCTTTCGGCGAAACGGTGGTGCGGGATGTGCGCGATTAAGCCGTGCAAGCGGCAGAACAGACGAAGAAATAAAAAAAGCTTCACATGATTGAGGCCGTCTGAAACAGATTGGACAAACAGCGATGAACAACGATTTTCAAGACACATTAAAAGCATTGGGCAAACAGGCCAAACAGGCGGCGCAGGTGCGCGCCGAGGCCGAGGCGAAAGCGCGCAAGCAGGCTGCGGCAGAAGTGGATTTTGCCAAGGAAATGGGCGGCGTGACACCACTGAAAAACAGCCAACGCTATGCACCGCCGCGCGACACTTCACCCATCAAGCCGCGCCGCGAAGATGAAGCGCTGCTCGAAGCCGAAGATTATTTTTATGTCGGCGACGGTGGTTGGGACGAGCCGCCTGCCAGTTTCAGTAAAAACGGCCAAGGGCAAAACGACATCCGCCGCCTGCAAAGCGGCCATTGGCCGGTAGTGGCCGATGTGGATTTGCACGGATACACGCAGGAGCAGGCGCAGCAGGTATTGAATGAGTTTATCGAATTTGTGGCCGGACGCGGCGTGTGCGGCGAAATCGTACACGGCAGCGGCTTGGGCTCTTCCGGCTATAAGCCGGTGTTGAAAAATCTGGTGCGCCGTTGGCTGATGGCGCATCCCGACGTATTGGCTTACGCAGAACCGCACAAAGGCAATGACGGTGCGGTAAGAATTCTGATCAAGCGTAACCGCCTGTAATCCGCATGAGATGATTTATGGGTTTTACGCGTTTTAACGGTTGTTGCAGTCATTTGAAAAGGCTTCTGGCCATCTGAAAAACAAGTTCGTTTTTGTCTGTTTTTATTCTTTTTCGAAAAATAAACAGGCTTATTTTTATATTTTTGTTCGAAATGGAATATAAATCAACAAAAGCACAAAAATAAGTTTGTTTTTTCAGGATTTTGACATAAATTACCCGTTTGCCAGCCAGGCAGATTGCTGATAGGATTTCAAAGTGAAATTGCATATAACGGCGCAATTCCGATCTGCCGAAACGCAAGCTGTGGTTAACAGCTTGAATTTCATGCATTTGATTGTGACGGAGATTGGATTTGCCATAATGAAAGTTCGTTTATGTGCAAAAAAGTTTCGAAAACGAAAAAGTAGGGTTTGTTCAAACCCTGTTTCATAACACTCAACAGAAGGGATAATTATGTCCAC
>JAUNTY010000035.1:0-24092 GCA_030538415.1 Neisseria sp.
TGTACTGTCTGCGGCTTGCTGCCTTGTCTCAATCTAAATTGAAACGACTATATATTGGCAGCAATCAATAATCAATCAAATCGAAAAATCTTCTTCAATCGGCATATACAGGATTTGATCGATACGCTCTCGGGTGAGCTGCGGTGCAAACAGATTGATGAAATCATAAGTATAACCGCGCAGATAAGTGTCGGGGCGCAGGGCGATATAAGTGGAAGAAGGTTCAAACAGATGGTCTGCGTCAACCAGCTGTAAATCGCCGTCGGTTTTCGGATCAAAAGCCATCTTGGCCATGATGCCCACACCCAGGCCAAGCTTCACATAGGTTTTCAACACATCGGTGTCCGCGGCGGAAAGCGCCACTTTGGGCTGCTCGAGATGTGCTTTCTGGAAAGCGCGGGCAATGCTGCTGCCATTATTGAAGGCAAATTCATAAGTCACCAGCGGGAAAGTTGCCAAATCGGTGATGCTCAACGGATGGCGGCATTCGAGCAAGGGATGGTCGTGCGGCACCACGATGGCGTGCGTCCACTGATAGCAGGGCAGCTTGCGCAATTCAATGTGGTCGTCCAGCGATTCGGTAGCGATGGCAAAATCGGCTTCGCCGCTGCCGACCATTTGCGAGATGGCGGCCGGGCTGCCCTGCTTGATGCTCAGCTCTACTTTCGGGTAGCGTTTGACAAATTCGGCCACGATTTCGGGCAACACATAGCGCGCCTGCGTGTGGGTGGTGGCGATGGTGAGCGAGCCGCTGTCGTGGTCGGTGAATTCGCTGCCGATATTCTTGATGTTTTGCACATCGCGCAAAATCCGCTCGGAAAGCTCCAATACCGCCTTGCCCGGTTGTGACACCGACACCACGCGCTTGCCGCTGCGGATAAAAATCTGCACGCCCAATTCCTCCTCCAGCAGGCGGATTTGCTTGGAAATGCCGGGTTGCGAGGTGTAGAGCGCTTCGGCCGCTTCGGAAACATTGAGGTTATGGCGGTAAACTTCCAATGCGTAGCGCAGTTGTTGTAGTTTCATAGCAATCGTCAGAAGAAAATGTGGATTTTGTGCGACACTGTGTTTTAAATGTAGCATATTTTCTGCAGCTTTGCGCGAATAAACGCTGTTGCGAAGAAAGCTTTTGTTTTTACAGAAACTATCCTGAATTTGTAATATATGGGCATTTTATCGGTATCGATTCGTTGTTGCTTTTGTGCAACGGCTTTGCGCCGAGGCGTATAATTTGGTTGTAAATAAATGACACAGGATTGATTTTTCGGCATGATTCACTATTAGGAAGCGGGCCGTTTCGCAGTTGTGCTCAGGCAGCGCGCTATTGACAGTTTGCGCTTGGCTTTTTATAGTGTAAACCTGATATATCCGATTTGCCGCCGTTTTATAAGCGGCCTGTATATTGGTGATTTGTAACGGTTGCGCATTTTGCGCGTCGTTGCATAACAATTTTTTGATGAGGGAATAAAATGACCAAACAGCTTAAATTGAGCGCCTTGTTCGTTGCTCTGGTGGCTTCTGGCTCTGCAATGGCCAGCGAAGCTCATACCAAACACGGCTACGTTGTTGATCGCGAACAAACCATCGTTCGCAACAACTACGGTGAATGCTGGGAAACCACCTATCTGAACAAAGCCACCCAAGGCCGTATCGAATGTGGCGATGCTACTCCGGTTCAAACTGCACCTGAGTATGCTGACGAAACTGTTGCTCTGTCTGCCAACACTCTGTTCGGCTTCGACAAAGACAACCTGCGTCCTGAAGCTACCGAAACCCTCAATGCATTGGCTCAACGCCTGAGCGACACCAACGTTGAAGCAGTACGCGTTGAAGGTCACACCGACTTCATGGGTTCAGAGCAATACAACCAGGCTCTGTCTGAGCGTCGTGCCAATGTTGTGGCCAACTACCTGGTTGGCCGTGGTGTTCCGGCCAGCAAAATTACCGCTGTCGGCCTGGGCAAATCTCAAGCGCGCATGACTGCTTCTTGCGAAGCCGAAGTGGCTAACTTGGGCTCACGCGTATCACGTGCGAAAAAACGTGAGGCTCTGATTGCATGTATCGCTCCTGACCGTCGTGTAGACGTACGCATCCGCACCTTGGTTACCCGCCAAGTTGCTCCGGGTCAGGTTGAAGGCGAACGCCCGGCTGTTGATGACGGCTGGATTCCGGGCCCGAAATCTTCTATCCACGGTTACACCCGTCCGTAATCTCCGATAGAGACCTTGAAAACCCCGCTCCGGCGGGGTTTTGTGCGTTTGGGTGCAACATGGTTTTGGGTTTATAATGCAACACTCCTGAAAATGACCGTGTTTGGTTTGCGATGACTGAATTTGATTTTATCCGCCGTTACCTGTCAAGGCAGCAGCATGACGCGCAAGTGGTGCTGGGCATTGGCGATGATGCGGCCATCGTGCGCCCGCAACAGGGATACGATTTGTGTTTGAGCAGCGACATGCTGCTGGCGGGTCGACATTTTTTCGCAGATGTTGCCGCTGCCGATTTGGCACACAAAGTGTTGGCGGTCAATCTTTCCGATATGGCTGCCATGGGTGCCCGGCCGCGGTGGGCATTGTTGAGCGCGGCATTGCCCGAGCTGGATGAAGGCTGGTTAAAGACATTCTGCGACAGCCTGTTTGCGCTGGTCGGAGCGTATGGCGTGACCTTGATCGGCGGCGATACCACCAAAGGCGATTATGTGTTTAATGTCACCATCATCGGCGAGTTGCCGCAAGGGCAGGCGTTGCGCAGGGATGCGGCTCGGGCGGGCGATGATATTTGGGTGTCGGGGCAGGTGGGTATGGCGGCGGCGGCATTGAAACACCGTCAGCAGCTGCTCACGCTGCCTGAAGATGTATGGGCGGCATGCGAAACAGCGCTGTTGCGCCCGACGCCGCGGGTTGCCTTGGGGCAAGCCCTGCTGCCGTTTGCACATGCCGCACAAGATGTTTCAGACGGCCTGGCGCAAGATATCGGCCATATTTTGCGGGCATCCGGAGTGGGGGCGGAAATTTTTGCCGACAAGCTGCCGACTTTGCCCCGGCTTCGTGAAATGTTGCCCGCGGATCAGCTGTATGGCTGTATGCTGGCCGGTGGCGATGATTACGAGCTGGTGTTTACGGCATCTACGCATCAGCGTGATGCGGTGGAGGCTGCGGGTAGGGCAGGCGGCACGGTGGTGACGCGCATCGGCAGGATAAACGGGGACGGCGGTTTGCGCATTGTGGCGGCAGACGGCAGTGATATTGAGTTAATTTCTTTGGGATTCGATCATTTTGGCTGATGTAAAACCTGATTTTGCCTGGCTGAAATCGCGGCCGTTGTGTCTGCTCGGTTTCGGTTTCGGCAGCGGCCTTGCGCCGTTTGCGCCCGGCACGTTCGGCACGCTGCCGGCGTTGCCGATTGCATTTATGCTTTATCTGGCGGGCGTCAGCGGCTGGTGGCTGGCGGCTTTGTGCGGCGTGTTGTTTGTGTGGGGCATCAAGATTTGCAGCCATACCGAGCGTGAGCTGGGTATTCAGGATTACGGCGGCATCGTGTGGGACGAAATTGTCGCCATGTTGTTGGTGCTGGCGTTTACGCCGTTTTATTGGGGTTGGTGGCTGGCGGCTTTTGTGCTGTTCCGTCTGTTTGATGCCGTCAAACCATGGCCGATAAAATGGTTTGATGCGCGCGTGCACGGCGGCTTCGGTATCATGCTGGATGACTTGATTGCCGCTCTGTTTACCCTGCTGGTGTTGCAAGCCGCCGTCTGGATTTTATAACGTCGGTTTGGCGGCCGATGTAAAGCCACACCTTGCCCGCTTTCCGATATACGCTTTTCCGACAGGCCGTCTGAAAGTATATAGTGGAAAAACTTAATTTTTAATACAAGGCAGCAAGCCGCAGACAGTATAAGTAGTACGGCCAGGCGCAGCAACGCCGTAGTAGAAATTAAGTTTTTTCACTATAGTCGAAGAAATGAGTTTCTGCTACGGCGTTGGCTCGCCTTGTATCAGAATCTAATTTCTCCGACTATACAGTGAATTAACACAGAACGATACGGCGCTGCTTCGTCTTGGCTCGAAGAGAATGAGATTCAGGGACAAAAAGCACCCGTAAATCGACACCGCTGCGCTGTCAGGATGCCTTAAGTCCGCCCGCTCGGTAGTGGTTGTGCGGCCTGCGGCTCGCCGTTTTGTCTCTTTCTGTGTTAAATCCACTATAAAAAACATAATCATGAGAAGCTTATGAACAATATCGAAATTGAAGTCAAACCGAATTATATGGCCGAACACAGCAATGTGATGAAAGACAAGTATGTGTTCAGCTACCGCATCACCATCCGTAATCATGGCGAGCGGATTGTGACGCTGCGCAAGCGCCATTGGGAGATTATGGATGCGCACGGCGGCGTGGAAAAGGTGTCGGGCATCGGCGTGGTGGGCGAGCAGCCGGTGTTGTATCCGGGTGATGATTACGAATACAGCAGTGGTGCGCATTTGAGCACGCCGTGGGGCAGCATGGAAGGGCATTATGAATTTGAAGACCATGACGGCGAACGTTTTTCCGTGCCGATTCCGCGCTTCAATCTGAAAGCAGATTTCACTGTGCAATAAAGAAACAAATTATTGGTTTGGAGGAATATCTGAGTTTTAGGTATTTTTTCAGGGAAAAACACTGGATTTGGTTTTAATTAAAGGCCGTCTGAAAGATTTTCAGACGGCCTTTAATGACTTTCACGCTTGAGAAGATGAAAAATTCATTAAAAAGCGTTAACGGCTGCTTGCGTTTCTTAACTTCTTGTGCTGAAATGTTGTCTATTAAAATAAATTGTCAACAATTTTTGGAGACTGAGATGGAAGGGTTAAAGGATTTCTTCGATACATTGGGAGGCTGGGTGTGGGGACCTGCCATGCTGATATTGCTGGTGGGCACAGGTGTGTTGCTGACGGTGATGCTGAAAGGCTTGCAGTTCAGCATGCTGGGCTATGCGCTCAAGCAGGCATTCAGGCCGCATCACAAAAAGGCCGACGGCAGCGACCACGAAGGTGATATTTCACATTTCGGCGCGCTGATGACGGCATTGTCGGCCACCATCGGTACCGGTAATATTGCCGGTGTGGCCACGGCGGTGGTGTTGGGCGGCCCGGGTGCCGTGTTTTGGATGTGGATTACCGCGATTTTCGGCATGGCCACCAAATACGGCGAGGGCGTGCTGGCGGTGAAATACCGTGTGGTCAACAAAAAAGGCGAAATGTCGGGCGGCCCGATGTATTACATCGAGCGCGGTCTGGGCAGCAACTGGAAATGGATGGCCTACGCTTTCGCCCTGTTCGGCACCGTTGCTTCTTTCGGCATCGGCAGCTCGGTGCAGTCCAATTCCGTGGCCATGTCGATTCAGAGCAGTTTTAACATTGCGCCGTGGATCAGCGGCGTGGTTTTGACCGTGTTGACCGGCATCGTGATTTTGGGCGGGATACGGAGCATCGCCAAAGCGGCTTCCGTTATCGTGCCGTTTATGGCGATTTTCTATGTGTTGGGTGGTCTGGTCATCATTGCCATGCATACCGATATGGTGATGCCGGCGCTGGAAACCATTTTCAGGGAAGCGTTTAACTTCAGCGCGGCGGCAGGCGGTATGGCGGGCGCGGCAATCCGTTATGGCGTGGCGCGCGGCGTATTCTCCAACGAAGCCGGTATGGGCTCGGCGCCGATTGCGGCCGCAGCCGCCAAAACCGACCATCCGGTGCGACAGGCTTTGGTGTCGATGACCGGCACTTTCCTGGATACCATCGTGGTCTGCAGCATCACCGGCATCGTGTTGGTGATGGGTATTTTGAGCAACCAGAGCCCGGCGGGCGAAACCGGCGCGGCGCTCACCACCCACACGTTCAACAACATGTTGCCGGGACCGGGCGGCTGGATTGTCACGTTCGGCCTGATTTTCTTTGCGTATTCCACCATTCTCGGCTGGTGTTATTACGGTGAAAAATGCGCGGCTTATGTGTTTGGCGACGGTTTCGTACCTGTTTACCGTGTGATTTATGTGGCCACCGTGATGCTGGGCACCATTGCCAGCCTGGATTTGGTCTGGTCGGCAGCCGATACCTTCAACGGCCTGATGGCCATCCCTAACTTGATTGCGTTGATTTTGCTGTCAAAAATCATTGTGAGCGAAACCAGGGATTTCAAGGAAAAACGCAAACGCGGCGAATTGCCCTGATGTGTGATCGAGCAGTTCAGACGGCCTGAGGATTCAGGCCGTTTTGTGTTTGCTCGGCTGTTTTTCCAATTATTTTTCAATGACCAAGGCTGCCCCGTTTGCAGTGTGCGGGGTGACGTTTCTAAAATCATGACTTCTGTTTATTTTGTGACCGGCACCGATACGGAAACCGGTAAAACGTTTTGCAGCGCCGCTCTGTTGCGGGCTGCCGCCCGGGCAGGCAAACGCAGCATCGGCTTCAAACCGGTGGCCTCCGAGGCTGACGAGGCAGGGCGTAATGCCGATGTATTGGCGCTTCAGGCCGCTTCGGCAGTGCGCCTGCCTTATGAGGAACACAACTGCTATACCTTTGCCGAAGCCACCGCGCCGCATCTGGCTGCGGCAGACGAAAGGCGGCTGATTGAGCTGCCGGTCATGAGCGCGGCCTTGCAGGCCGTCAAGACGCAAGGCGACTGGATTTTGGTGGAAGGGGCGGGGGGCTGGCGGACGCCTCTGAGCGATACGGCGGATTTTGCCGACTGGGTGGCGGCGGAGAAGCTGCCGGTGATTCTGGTGGTGGGCATGAAGCTGGGCTGCATCAATCATGCTTTGCTGACGGCGGCAGCGGTGGCGCAGGCCGGTTTGCCGTTGGCAGGCTGGGTGGCTAACTGCATCACTGAAAAGCCGCACCGGCAGGATGATTATCTGACCGCGCTGCAACACAGGCTTGCCGCGCCGCTGCTGGGCGTGATGCCTTATGCGCCAGAGGGCGATGCCGCTGCTCTGGCGGAGCATCTGGATATAGGCCGTCTGAAAGGCTGAAAGCATTGCCGCAGATTGTGTCTGTGCATGGCAGGAGCAGGAAGGATATTCAGACGGCCTCACCATGCAGACGCCAATGTCCGAGCCGCGGCGGCTCTGGAAAATTCCGCGATGGATCTGGCAGCCGACAATGCTGCATCGGTGTTATTTATAGTCGTTTCAATTTAGTTTGATATAGCGTTGCTGCGCCCTGCTCAAAGAGGGGGCTTGACTAAGCTGCTGAAGCAGCAAGTCCGCCGCCCCGTACTATCTGTACTGTCTGCGGCTTGCTGCCTTGTCTCAATCTAAATTGAAACGACTATAAAGTGCGTTCGGAACAAGTATGTTGAGTAATTTTTGAAATTTCAGCAGCTTGCTCCTTCTCCTCATCCCCTGCCAGGACAAACAGGAGAGAGGGTAGGTTGCTGAGTTTACAAAGGTTTCTGCACTATCTATGCCTTTGCCTTGCTATGCCTTTGCCTTGCCTCGAGCTCACGTTATTTGAAAACGCCTTGACTGCTACACGGCTGCACCAGCACCCACGGAGCCACCACCACCGCCCACATGGCCTGGTTGTCGGCCAGAAACTGCCGCGCCTGCGCCTCGCTGACCACGCCGAATTTGCCTTGTTGCATCAATACGCCCAGCGTGGCGCTGTCGTCGTCGGCCGTCATTTTGGCAACCGCAATCAAATCCAGCTCCGGGCTGACATATACCGCTGCGCCGCGGGCAAAATGGGGCTGCAGCTCCTGCCAGTGGATGCGGGCGGTTTCGAGGTTGAGTTTGTCGTCAAGCAGGGGTTCGCTCATGGTGGTTTGCCGGGTTGGTTAAAAGAAGTAATAGTCGAATAAATGAGTTTCTGCTACGGCGTTGGCTCGCCTTGTCGTACTATAGTGGAAAAACTTACTCTAATACAAGGCAGCAAGCCGCAGACAGTACAGATAGTACGGGGCGGCGGACTTGCTGCTTCAGCAGCTTAGTCAAGCCCCCTCTTTGAGCAGGGCGCAGCAACGCGGTAGTAGAGTAAGTTTTTTCACTATATCGGTACTGTCTGCGGCTCGCCGCCTTGTATCAGAAACTAATTTCTCCGACTATATTGTACCGCAAAGCTGTCATATCATTCTGTTTGTCGAAATGCCGACGCCGCAGCCTGTGCCGACGGCCGTTTTTTTATTGACCCGAATATTTTACAAATGGAATGTTATACAGTATCATTCGAGTGTCTTGAATTTGTTTCAGACGGCCTTCAGCAGGAAAAGAGGCCGTCTGAAAGCCTTGATTGATGATGAATTCGATTTTATTGACCGGTTTGCCCCAACGTTTGCTGATTGCCTTGTTCGTATTGACGCTGTTGTGGGGCATTTATTTTTGGGCGGTGGGCACATCATGAGCATTGTGATTGACAACCTGACCGTCAGCTACCAGCGCCGCCCCGCCATCCACCATTTGAACATGGATTTCGGCGCGGGCGAGATGTGGGCGGTGTTCGGCCCCAATGGTGCGGGCAAATCTACCTTGCTCAAAGCCGTGATGGGGCTGCTCAAGGCCGATACCGGCAGGGTGGTGTGGCAGGGGCTGAAGCGCTGCGACATTGCTTATCTGCCGCAACAGAGCGAGATTGACCGCAGCCAGCCGATGACGGTGTTTGAGCTGGCGGCGATGGGCTTGTGGTATGAAATCGGTTTTTTCGGGCGTGTAAATGCGGCGCAGCGCGAGCGGGTGCGGCAGGCACTCGCGCGGGTGGAGATGGCGGATTTTGCCGACCGTCAAATCGGCCATCTTTCCAACGGCCAGTTCCAGCGCGTGTTGTTTGCACGCATGCTGGTGCAGGATGCGCGTTTTTTGCTGCTGGACGAGCCTTTTAATGCGGTGGACGCGAAAACCACGTATGCGCTGCTGGAGGTGTTGCGCCAATGTAACCACGAAGGCCGCGCGGTGATCGCGGTGTTGCATGACTATGAGCAGGTGCGGGCGTATTTCCCGAATACGGTGTTGGTGGCGCGTGAAAAAATCGCGGCGGGTGCCACGGAAAAAGTGCTGGTCGGCGATTTGCTCGGCCGCGCCAATGCGGCGATGCAGCAGCACGAAAGTGCCGACTGGTGCGCCGCCTGATGCCGTCTGAAAACAGATTATATAGTCGTTTCGTTAGTTTGATACAGCGTTGCTACGCCTTGCCGTACTATCTGTACTGTCTGCGGCTTGCTGCCTTGTCTCAATCTAACGAAACGACTATAGAAATAAAAAAACCTTAATAAACCGATGAATGTTTTTGATTTGATTGTCGCCCCGTTTGCCGAATTTGAGTTTATGCGCTATGCGCTGGCATCGGTGGTGTTTCTGGCCTTGAGCGCCGCGCCGGTGGGCGTGTTTCTGGTGATGCGGCGCATGAGCCTGGTCGGCGACGCTCTGAGCCACGCGGTGTTGCCGGGGGCGGCTGTCGGCTATATGTTTGCCGGATTGAGCCTGCCTGCGATGAGCCTGGGCGGCTTTGTCGCAGGCATGCTGATGGCGCTGCTGGCGGGACTGGTGAGCCGGTTTACCAATCTGAAAGAAGATGCCAATTTTGCCGCGTTTTATCTGAGCAGCCTCGCCATCGGTGTGGTGTTGGTGAGCAAAAGCGGCAGCAGCGTCGATTTGCTGCATTTGCTGTTTGGCTCGGTGTTGGCGGTGGATCTGCCCGCGCTGCAGTTGGTGGCGGCGGTGGCCAGCCTGACTATTGTCACGCTGGCGGTTATTTTCCGGCCGCTGATGCTGGAGAGTATCGACCCCCTGTTTTTGAAAGCAGTGGGCGGCAAAGGCGGCTTCTGGCACATTTTGTTTTTGGTGCTGGTGGTGATGAATCTGGTGGCGGGCTTTCAGGCGCTGGGCACGTTGATGTCGGTCGGCCTGATGATGCTGCCGGCGATTACCGCGCGGCTGTGGGCGAGAAGCATGGGCATGCTGATGTTGCTGTCGGTGCTGGTGGCGCTGCTGTGCGGTTTGGGCGGGCTGCTGTTTTCCTATTATGTGGAAATTCCTTCCGGCCCGGCGATTATTTTGTGGTGCGGCGCGTGTTACCTTTTGTCGGTAGTGTTCGGCTGGGAGAGCGGTGTGTTGGTGAAATGGTTGCGCAGACGCAAACACCATGCCGTGTAGGCTTTCAGACGGCCTGTGGGGTGCAGGTTTTTGTTTGCACAGATTTTGTTATGTTATATCAAAAGGAATAAATCATGAAACATTGGAAACCGGCCGTATTGGCGGTATTGTGTTCCGGCATGCTGCAGGCAGCGCCGATGCCGGTGGTCACGAGCTTCAGCATTCTGGGTGATGTGACCCGTCAAATCGGCGGCGAGCGGGTGGCCGTGCAGAATCTGGTCGGTGCCGATCAAGACAGCCATGCCTACAACATGACCAGCGCCGATGTGAAAAAAATCCGTGAGGCCGGGCTGGTGCTGCTCAATGGTTTGGGTCTGGAAAAGGCAGAATTGCTGCGTGCCGTGAAGCAGGGCAAGGTGCCGTATGCCGAAGCGGCGGCGGGCATCAAAGCGCTGCCTGCGCTGGAGCAGGGGCACAGCCATGACGACGGGCATGACCACGGCCACGGCCACGGCCACGGAGAAGATGACCCGCATGTGTGGACAGATCCCGTGCTGATGCAGAAATATGCTTCAAACGTGGCGGTGGCGCTGATTAAGGCTGATCCGCAAGGCGCGCGCTATTATCAGCAGCGTTTCAAGAATTATCAGAAAGAGCTGTCAGCGCTTGACCAGTATGCCCGCGCCCGTTTCAATGCCATTCCGGCGGCGCAACGCAAAGTGCTGACCGGCCATGATGCGTTCAACTATATGGGCAAGCGCTACCATATCCAGTTTATTGCGCCGCAAAGCGTCAGTAGTGAGGCCGAGCCGTCGGCCAGACAGGTGGCGTCGATTATCCGCCAAATCAAACGCGAAGGCATCAAGGCGGTGTTTGCCGAAAACATCAAGGATACCCGCATGGTTGACCGCATCGCCAGGGAAACCGGCGTCAAGGTGAGCGGCAGGCTGTATTCCGATGCCTTGAGCCGCGGCGCACCGGCGGACACTTATGTCAATATGTATCGCTACAATGTGCGCGTGCTGAGTGATGCGATGAAATAGGCAGTTGTCGGGCAAAGGCCGTCTGAACGCCCCGTGCCTTGTTGCAGAGCAGGGCGTTCAGACGGCCTTTCTTGACTTTCATGCCGATTTGCAGTATTTTAACCGACTATGATTGATGCGCCGATTTGACACAGCTTGCGGGCGCGAAAACAGCTAAAGCGTGCGGTTATGTTGCTCATGGCCGCGTTTGCCGTTCAGCCCGCTGTGTCGCACATCGGGCTTTGTTGTATTTGGAAGATTTATGATTATTTTGGACCAGGTCGCCAAGCGTTACCAACACCGCGACAAATCGTGGTTTACCGCCGTCGAGCCGACCAGCCTCACCATCGAGCAGGGCGAAGTATTCGGCCTGATGGGCTATTCCGGCGCGGGCAAATCCACCTTACTGCGGCTGATTAATTTATTGGAACGCCCCGACAGCGGCAAAGTCACCGTCGGCGGCCAAGAGTTGACCGCGCTGAATGCCGCCGATTTGCGCCGTGCGCGGCAAAATATCGGCATGGTGTTCCAGCAATTCAACCTGTTGAGCAACCGCACCGTGGCCGACAATGTCGCCTTCCCGCTCGAAATCGCGGGCTGGAGCGGCGACAAAATCAAGCAGCGCGTGGCCGAATGCTTGGAAATCGTCGGCCTCGAAGAGCGCGCCGCCCATTATCCCGCCCAGCTTTCCGGCGGCCAAAAACAGCGCGTCGGCATCGCCCGCGCGCTCGCGCCCAGTCCGAATGTGATTCTCGCCGACGAGCCGACTTCCGCGCTCGATCCGGCCACCACCCGCAGCGTGTTGGAATGCTTGGAAGACATCAACCGCCGTTTCAAAGTGACCATCGTCATCGTTACCCACGAGATGAGCGTCATCCGCCGCCTCTGCGACCGCGCCGCCTTGCTGCATCAGGGCAAACTTTTGGAAGTGGTGGACGTGCGCGACAATCAGATTCACGCACAATCGGCCATCGGTCGCGAATTGATTCAGGAGGATTAACATGGCCGATTTGTCTTTTGCCCAAGCCTTCAAAACCATCAGCGCTATGCGCGGTGAAATTGTGCAGGCTTTGTGGGAAACCTTCGTGATGGTCGGCCTCAGCACCACATTCGCCACCGTATTCGGCACGTTGCTCGGCGTGTGGCTGTTTGTGACCGCCAACCGCCAGCTGCATTACAACAAACCCGTCAATCTGGTGCTGGATAATCTGGTCAACCTGATGCGCGCATTTCCGTTTGTGATCCTGATGATCGCCATGATTCCCGCCACCCGCGCCATTGTCGGCTCAACCATCGGCCCCGTTGCCGCCTCGCTGGTGTTGAGCGTTTCCGGCTTGTTTTACTTCGCCCGCCTGGTCGAGCAAAACCTGCGCGAAGTGCCGCGCGGCGTCATCGAGGCTGCCACCAGCATGGGCGCGACGCCGATGACCATCATCCGCAAAGTGTTGCTCAACGAAGCCCGCGCGGGCATGGTGTCCAGCATCACCGTGCTCGCCATCGGCCTGTTGTCATACAGCGCGGCGGCGGGCATGATTGGCGGCGGCGGCCTCGGCGATTTGGCCATTCGCTACGGCTATTACCGCTACCAAACCGAGGTGATTATTTTCATCGTCGCCATTCTGGTATTATTGGTGGTGGTGATTCAGAGCTTGGGCAATTGGATTGCCCGCAAACTCGACAAACGATAATTTAATGCCGTCTGAAAACATTCAGACGGCCTCTGTTTAACCAACAAGGAGCTGTTCATGCAAGCAAACGTATTACTCAAAACCTTTTCCGCCGCCGCTTTGGCGCTGGCTCTCGCCGCTTGCGGCGGCCAAAAAGAAACCGCCGCTCCGGCCGCCGCTTCCGATGCTTCTGCTGCTGCCACCGAGAAAAAAGAAATCGTCTTCGGCACCACCGTCGGCGACTTCGGCGACATGGTGAAAGACCAAATCCAACCCGCGCTGGAGAAAAAAGGCTACACCGTTAAGCTGGTGGAATTCACCGATTACGTGCGCCCGAATCTGGCTTTGGCCGAGGGCGAGCTGGACATCAACGTGTTTCAGCACAAGCCTTATTTGGATGATTTCAAAAAAGAACACAAGCTCGACATCACCGAAGCTTTCCAAGTGCCGACTGCGCCCTTGGGTCTCTACCCCGGCAAGCTGAAATCGCTGGATGAAGTGGCCGACGGCGTCAGCGTTTCCGCCCCCAACGATCCCTCCAACTTCGCCCGCGCGCTGGTGATGCTGAACGAATTGGGCTGGATTACCCTCAAAGACGGCGTAAACCCGCTGACCGCTTCCAAAGCCGACATTGCCGAAAACCCGAAAAACATCAAAATCGTCGAGCTGGAAGCCGCGCAACTGCCGCGCAGCCGCGCCGATGTGGATTTCGCGATTGTGAACGGCAACTACGCCATGAGCAGCGGCATGAAGCTGACCGAAGCCTTGTTCCAAGAGCCGAGCTTCGCTTATGTCAACTGGTCAGCCGTGAAAACCGCCGACAAAGACAGTCAATGGCTGCAAGACGTGACCGAAGCCTACAATTCGGATGAATTCAAGGCTTATGCCCACAAACGCTTCGAAGGCTACAAATATCCCGCCGTTTGGGGTGAGCAGGCTGCTGTTGGTGCAGTGGCCGAAGCCTCTGCTGCATCTGCTGTTCAAGCCGCATCTGCTGCCCAATAAGACATGCAGACCAAACAAAACGCCTTTCCGTCTGGAAAGGCGTTTTGTTTGGCCGGGCCGTCTGAATAATTTCAGACGGCCCGAGGCTTTAATGTACTGGCTATACGGTTTGGTGCAGATTCTGTTCGGCTTAATAGAATATGCCGAAAAATTAATCAGCCCGCATTCTATAGTCGTTTCGTTAGATTGAGACAAGGCAGCAAGCCGCAGACAGCACAGATAGTACGGCAAGGCGCAGCAACGCTGTATTAAACTAAATTACGTGAGCTCGGGATAAGTATTTAAGATATTCTTATTGTTTTCAAAAATGTATGCACTCCAACAGACAGAAAATCGCCAGATTTTCGTCATTCCCGCGCAGGCGGGAATCCAGAAGCCTGACATTTCCGCAATGTTTTCAAGGTTTCTGAAACCCGACGACTGGATTCCCGCCTGCGCGGGAATGACGAATCCTTACGGATTCTGCCTGCCTCAAGGAAAATATATTTCTGAAAACAATAAGAATATCTTAAATACTTATCCCGAACTCACGTTAAATTGAAACGACTATAAAGCATGCGGGCTGATAAAAATGCATGCGTGCCGTATTTATTCCAGCACCACTTCCACGCGGCGGGCTTCGGCATTGTCGCCGCTGCCTTCGGCATTCTCCGGTTTGCGCAACTCGATTTGCGCTTCGGGCACGCCGAAGCCGAGCAGGGCGTCACGTACGGCAAAGGCGCGCTGTTTTGACAATTCTTCATTTTGCGCCTGATTGCCGGTGGTATCGTGAAAGCCTGAAACCACGGCTTTTTTGCCTTCTTTCACACCGGCCAGCACGTCTTGCAGCGCTTCGTCTGCGCCGGCAGCCAAATCCGCCTTACCGGTGGCGAAATAAAATTTGACGATGCCGTTTTCAACGATGATTTGGGCGTCGTCATTGCTTGGGCTTTGCGCGTCGGCTGCCAAAATGGCATCAGCCGGGCTGCTTGCGGCAGCTGCTTCTGCAACGGCGATGGTTTCACTCGTCACCACAACTTCAGAAACAGCAGCTTGCTCCGAGCCTTCGATACGGCCGGTTTGCCAGCCCCATACCGAGAAAAACAGCACACCGGCGGTAGTGAGGGCAACAGCTGCGCCCGGCAGCCAAAACGCCAGCCGTTGTTCGTTATTTTCATTGTCAGACATCTGTATACTCCCTTGAATAATCGGATTGCAGGCAACAGCGCCAAAATTTTCCGCATTATACCCAACTTGCCGCCGATGCAACAGCCATAGTCAACAGATTGATGTCTGTAGCAGCGGCATTGCCTGCGGCTTGCCGTCTGGTGTCTGAATGTCGGTTTGTCCGCTATAAATTCCTGTTCAATAAGCCTTCAAAACAGTAAAATAGCGCCTTTATACGCATTTACACACTTGGCAGGGCAAATATGCTGACATTCCAACAAATCATCTTCAAATTACAAAACTTTTGGGCAGAACAAGGCTGCGTGGTATTGCAGCCTTTCGACATGGAAGTCGGCGCGGGCACATCCCATCCCGCCACCTGCCTGCGCGCGCTCGGCCCCGAGCCGTGGTTTGCCGCCTATGTGCAGCCCAGCCGCCGCCCCAAAGACGGCCGCTACGGCGATAATCCCAACCGCCTGCAACACTACTACCAATTCCAAGTCGCCCTGAAACCCGCGCCCGCCAATATTCAGGAGTTATACCTTGACTCCCTGCGCGAACTCGGCATCTCCCCGCTCGAGCATGATATCCGCTTCGTCGAAGACGACTGGGAAAACCCCACCCTCGGCGCATGGGGCTTGGGCTGGGAAGTGTGGCTCAACGGCATGGAAGTCACCCAATTCACCTATTTCCAACAAGTCGGCGGCATCGACTGCTCGCCCGTGCTCGGCGAAATCACCTACGGCATCGAGCGTTTGGCGATGTATCTGCAAGGCGTGGAAAACGTCTATGACCTCGTGTGGGCGCAAACCCCCGACGGCCAAACCGTTACCTACGGCGATGTATACCACCAAAACGAAGTCGAACAATCGACTTACAACTTCGAATACGCCAACGTCGATTTGCTCTTGCAAAACTTCAACAACTTCGAAGCCGAAGCCCGCCGCCTGCTCGAAATCGAAGACGCAAGCCTCGCTCTGCCCGCCTACGAACAAGTGCTCAAAGCAGGGCATACTTTCAATATGCTCGATGCCCGCGGCGCCATCTCCGTGACCGAACGCGCCACCTACATCGGCCGCGTGCGCGCCCTCAGCCGCATGGTGGCACAGAAATTCGTCGAAAGCCGCGAAGCGCTGGGCTTCCCGCTGATTAAAAACAAAAGTGCGTAAAACTTTTCAGACGGCCTCTCATGATTTTCAAAACAAATGGCCGTCTGAAAGCATTGAATTTGTTTGAATAAATAAAACAAGGGAAAACAGATGCCGCAGCCGATTGAAATTTACCAAACCCAAGACGGGCAAACGCAGGTGGAAGTGCAATTTGAACAAGAATCCGTATGGCTTACCCAAGCGCAAATGGCCGATTTGTTCGATAAAGATGTCCGCACCATTAACGAACATATCGGCAACATTTTTGCAGAAGGTGAATTGGAAGAAAATTCAACTATCCGGAAATTCCGGATGGTTCGTCAAGAAGGCAAACGACAGGTAAACCGCGAAATTGCCCATTACAATCTTGATGTGATTATTTCTACCGGTTATCGAGTGAAGTCGCAGCGCGGTACGCAATTCCGCATCTGGGCCACCACCCGCCTGAAAGACTACCTGCTCAAAGGCTACGCGCTCAACCACAAGCGTTTGCAGCAAAACGCCGCCGAATTGGAGCAAGCGCTGGCTTTGATTCAGAAAACCGCCGCCTCACCCGAGCTGACCATTGCCAGCGGGCGCGGCTTGGTGGACATCGTCAGCCGCTACACGCAAACCTTTTTGTGGTTGCAACAATACGACGAAGGCTTGCTGCAAGAGCCCAAAGGCGAACACGGCGGCACATTGCCCGATGTGGCCGAAGCCCGCCATGCTCTGGCGGCCTTGAAACAACAATTAATCGCGCGCGGCGAGGCCACTGATTTGTTTGCCCGCGAACGCGGCGACGGCTTTGAAGCCCTGCTCGGCAATCTGGAGCAGACCGTGTTCGGCGAACCGGCTTACCCAAGCATCGAAAGCAAAGCGGCGCACCTGCTGTATTTCGTGGTGAAAAACCACCCGTTTTCAGACGGCAACAAGCGCAGCGGCGCATTTTTGTTTGTCGATTTTCTGCACCGCAACGGCAGATTGCTGGATAAAAACCACCAACCGGTGATTAACGACACCGGCCTCGCCGCATTGACTTTGCTGGTGGCCGAATCCGACCCGAAGCAAAAAGAGACCCTGATTCGCTTGATTATGCACATGCTGAATCAGGCAGCCTGAATAACCATTTAAAATAACTGCTTATATTAAAAATGCCGATTTACTACTGTTCCCCCAGCATAAGAAAAATTCATAAGATGAACCCGCGCCAGCGCAAAAAACTGCATTTGGGCGAATTCAAATGTTTGGTTTTCGGCGTGCGCGGACAGTTTCAGACGGCCTGTCAGAGCGAAGCTGCCTCATTGCAGTTTACCGATGAATTGATTGACTATGTAGAGCGCCAATCCATGCGTTTATACGGCGCAAACAGCCATCAAGATTTTTCGTTTCATTTTGAGACCGAAAAACCCTTATCGGAAAGTGCCACTGCCGAAAAACGCCGATTGCTGCTGGAATGGCTCACCGCCCGAAACGAGATACAACATCTGCAAGCAAGCGGCTTGTTTGACGGCTTTTATGCCGATGCAGCCGTTTACGAACAATACGACGAAACATGTAAATAAGTTTTGATAGTGAAAGAAAATATGACTACCCAAACCCTCCTTATCGAATTGCGCACCGAAGAGCTGCCGCCGAAAGCCCTCAACCAATTGGGCAACAGCCTGGCCGAATCTTTGGTCGAATCGCTGCAAAAAGAGCAGCTTATCGACGGCGAAGCCGATTACACCGCTTATGCCTCGCCGCGTCGTTTGGCGGTGCAGGTGCGCAACGTGAAAGCGGTGCAGGCCGACCGCCAGGTTGTGCGCAAAGGCCCGTCGGTGGCCGCCGGTATGAAAGACGGCGTGCCGACCAAGGCGCTGGAAGGTTTTGCCCGTTCGTGCAACACCGATGTCGCCGGCCTGAAAATCGAAAACGACGGCAAGCAAGACGTGTATGCCTATGAATTCACCCAGCAAGGCCAGCCCTTGAGCGCCTTGTTGAGCGAGATGCTGGCGCAGGCGGTGAAAAAACTGCCGATTCCGAAAGTGATGCGTTGGGGCAGCAGCACCCACACCTTCGTGCGCCCCGTGCACGGCTTGGTGATGCTGCACGGTAGAGACGTGGTTTCAGGCAGCGTGTTGGGCTTGGAAAGCCAAAACGCCACCCTCGGCCACCGCTTCCTTTCAGACGGCCTCATCACCCTGCAAAACGCCGACAGTTATGCCGAACAAATGCAGAGCGAAGGCAAAGTGATTGCCTCGTTTGCCGAACGCAAAGCCGCGATTCAGACGGCATTAAACGAGCAGGCTGGCCGTCTGAACGCGCAAGTCGCCGCCGACGAAGCCCTGCTCGACGAAGTGACCGCGCTGGTCGAATGGCCGGTGGTGCTCGAAGCCGGATTTGAAGCGCATTTCCTCGCCGTACCGCAGGAATGCCTGATTCTGACCATGCAACAAAACCAAAAATACTTCCCGTTGCTCGACCAAAACGGCAAGCTGATGAACCGCTTTTTGCTGGTTTCCAACCTCCAGGCCCAAGACCCGAGCCACATCATCCACGGCAACGAACGCGTGTTGCGCGCCCGCCTGAGCGATGCCGAATTCTTCTACAAGCAAGACCAAAAAGCCACGCTGGAAAGCCGCCTGCCCAAGTTGGAAAACGTGGTCTACCACAACAAAATCGGCAATCAGGCCGAACGCATCAGCCGCCTGATGAGCATCAGCGGCAGCATTGCCAAAGCCCTCGGCAGCGATGTCGCCGTGGCCGAACGCGCCGCCCGCCTCGCCAAAGCCGATTTGGTCACCGAAATGGTGGGCGAATTCCCCGAATTGCAAGGCACGATGGGCAAATACTACGCCACGCTCGATGGCGAAAGCGCCGAAATCGCCCAAGCCGTCGAGCAGCACTACCAACCGCGCTTTGCCGGCGACGCGCTGCCCGAAGGCAAAACCGCCACCGCCGTATCGCTGGCCGACAAACTCGAAACCCTCGTCGGCATCTGGGGCATCGGCCTGATTCCCACCGGCGACAAAGACCCCTACGCCCTGCGCCGCGCCGCGCTCGGCGTGTTGCGGATGCTGATGCAGCACAACCTCAACGCCCGCCAACTGATTCAGACGGCCTTCGACAGCTTCCCGCAAGGCCTGCTTAATCCGCAAACCCCCGCCGAAGTGGCCGACTTTATGCAGGCGCGTTTGGCCGTATTGCTGCAAAACGACTACCCGCAAGACATCGTTGCCGCCGTATTGGCCAAACAGCCGCAGCAGCTCGGCGACATCGAAGGCCGTCTGAACGCCGTCGCCGCCTTCAAAGCCCTGCCGGAAGCCGCCGCCCTTGCCGCCGCCAACAAGCGCGTGCAGAATCTCTTGAAAAAAGCCGATGCCGAATTGGGCGCGGTCGATGAGTCGCTGCTTGGGCAAGCCGAAGAGCAAGCCCTGTTTGCCGCCGCGCAAACGCTCGCCCCGAAAATCGAAGTTGCGCTGGCGCAGCAAGATTTTCAGACGGCCTTGAGCGAACTGGCTACCATCAAACCGCAAGTCGATACCTTCTTCGACGGCGTGATGGTGATGGCCGACGATGCCGCCGTGAAGCAAAACCGCCTCAACCTCTTAAACCAATTGGCCGTGCAAATGAATGCGGTGGCCGACATCGCGCTGTTGGGCGAATAAGGGCAACAAGGCAGGCAAAGCATTCCTGCCTTGTTGAACAGGTTTCAGACGGCCTTGCAATAAAGGCCGTCTGAAACATTATCGGCGCAATGCTATAATCCCTTCAATCAACAGGCCGTCTGAAAGCGCATCCACCATGTATGACCACATTAAATTCCACACCGATGAAAACTACCCCGCAGGGCTTTCCGAAGACCATGCCGCCACCCATATCGGCATGTATTGGGCGTGGGCGGCTGCGCAAGGGCTGGCCAACCCGGTGTGGCAAAGTGCGCCGGAAACTGCCGAAGATTTCGCTGCTATGCTCAAGGGCGGCATCAGCGGCGCCGAATTTCTGCGACGCCATATGGACGGCGCGCTGACCCGTGATGATTTTAATGAATTGGGGCAACGGTTTACTTCGTTTTATTACGATGATGAAGACGAAGGCTACGGCAAATTTATGGAAGATTATGTGGTCACGATGAATACGCCCGAGCTGGGCAGCTTTTACCATGTGGCCGACAATGCCGACAACCGTGCCAAACTCGAGGCCGTGTTTCAGACGGCCTTTGGGCAATGGCAGGGCAGTTTGAAGAATAAGGCCGTCTGAAATATGAATAAACCGGTTGGCATCAGCATCAATGTGTTCCGTCGTGGCGGCGGCATGGAGAGTTATACGTTTGACTTGGTACGCCAATTTGCGGCTGCAGGCGAACGTGTGCGCGTGTATGCCTCTGCATTTGACGAAACCTTGCCGGAATACGATTTGATTGAGCCGGTATTGATTCCGCAAAAAAATATCCCCAAAAAGTTGCGGCCATTTTGGTTTGCGCGGCAATTGGATAAAGTGCGCCCCGCTAATGAGTTGCTGATTTCCTGCAATGCGGCGGATAACGCCGACGTGTTTATTTGCGGCGGCAACCATTTGGGCTATTTGCAAGGTATGGGGCAGCGGACAGGTTTGCTGGATAGGCTTACTATCCGCCGCAACCGCACCAATTATCAAAGTGCGCGCCTGATTATGGCGCATTCGGAAATGATGCAGCGCGAGCTGGTTGAGTTATACGGCGTGCCGTCTGAAAAAATCCGCGTGGTGCATCCGCCCGCCGATACCGACCGTTACCATCCCGATTCGGAAAGCGTAGCCGCCATGCGTGAGAAATATGGCTTTGCGGCTGATGAAACGGTATTTGTGTTTCCTTCCACCGGCCACAAGCGCAAAGGCCTCGATATGCTGGCCGATTTTTTCGAGCACACCGATTTGCCGGTGAAGCTGGCTGTGGCCGGTTCGCCGTTGCCGCGCCCGATGAGAAACGTGGTCGAACTCGGCTTCTGTAAAAACATGCCCGAGCTCTATCGCGCCGCCGACTACACCATCATGGCTTCGCTATACGAGCCTTTCGGTTTGGTGGGTGTGGAATCGGTGTTGTGCGGCACCCGCGTGGTATTGGCCGATGATATGGGCTGCTGTGAAGTGATGAATGACAACGCCGGTTTTTTCTTCTCACGCGAAAACCCGGCTACGCTTGCTGCCGCAGTTGAAAAAGCAGTGGCGCTGAAGCAGCAAAACAAGCACAAAATTGCCGATTCGTTTGCCGCGCTGAATTATAACCCCACTTCCCAACACCATTTTCAGGAGCTGCGCCGTATGCTCGGCACCGCTTGAAAGGCTTGCCCATGAAACTGATTATCCTCGACCGCGACGGTGTGATTAACCAGGATCGCGATGATTTCGTCAAATCCGTTGACGAATGGGTGCCGATTGAAGGCAGCATGGATGCGATTGCGTTTCTTACCGAAGCGGAATACACCATTGCCGTGGCCACCAACCAGTCGGGCGTGGCGCGCAAGTATTTTACCCTGCAAGACCTCACCGAAATGCACAATAAAATGCACAAGTTGGTGCAGCAGGCGGGCGGGGTGATTGACGGTATCTGGTTTTGCCCGCACACGGCCGATGCACATTGTGACTGCCGCAAGCCCAAGCCCGGCATGGTGAAAGACATTATCGAGCGTTTCAATGCCGAAGCCAAAGATACCTGGATGGTGGGTGACAGCCTGCGAGATTTGCAGGCGGTTGCGGCGGTGGGTGGCAAACCGGCGCTGGTGCTGACCGGCAAGGGCAAGAAAACACTGGCGACAGAGGGCGGCGAACTGCCGGAAAACACGCAGATTTTTGATAGCTTGCTGGCTTTTTCACAATACTTGTTGCAACAAGAGGATGAAGCGAAAGCCGACAGCAAGGAAGAAAAAAAGGCCGTCTGAAAAAGCGGCTGTGATTGGAAAGAAATACATGATTGTTATCCGTAACCTGATTTACTGGCTGCTGTTATGTCTGATTACGCCGCCGATGTTTCTGTTGTTTATTCCGGCCGCGTTGTTTCCCAAAGGTGCCAACAAAATGGGGCAGCTGTGGGCGCTGGCGCTGATGTGGATGCTCAAACACATTATCGGGCTGAATTACCGCGTTATCGGGCGTGAAAACATTCCCGCCGGCCCGGCGATTATCTGCAGCAAACACCAGTCGGGCTGGGAAACGCTGGCTTTGCAGGAAATTTTTCCGCTGCATGTGTATGTGGCGAAACGGGAGTTGTTCAAACTGCCGTTTTTCGGTTGGGGTTTGAAACTCACCAAAGCCATCGGCATCGACCGCAGCAACAGCACCCAAGCCAACAAACAGCTGATGGAGCAGGGTCTGGCCCGCAAAAACGACGGTTTGTGGATTACCATTTTCCCCGAAGGCACGCGCATCGCGCCGGGTGAAAAAGGGCGTTACCGTTTGGGCGGTGCGCGCATGGCGAAAATGTTTGAAATGAATATGGTGCCGGTTGCGTTAAATAGCGGCGAATTTTGGCCGCGCAATTCGTTTATGAAATATCCGGGCGAAGTAACCGTGGTCATCGGCCAGCCGCTCAAGTACGACAGCGGCACGCAGGAAGAGCTGATGGCGCAATGCGAAACCTGGATTGAAAATCAGCAGAAACAAATCAGCGGTATCGGGCCGTGTGCGGCGGGCAAGGCGCAGGCAAAAGGCGTGTAGCATGAATACGGATGCGGTGTCTGCTGTTGTATTTGCTTTATTGGCGGTTGTATTCGGTTGGCGTTATTTCGGCAGCGGGCTGGAGGCCGATGGTTTCGGGCTCGGCCAGCGGCGGCTGATACTCGGCACCGGCACCGCCATTATCGTGTTGTGTTTGTTGTATTATCTGAATCTGATTTGATGACGCAGCTTATCCATACTCTTTCAGACGGCCGTGCCATTACGCTTGAGCTCAAACGCAGCGCCAAGAAAAACATCATCATGCGGCCTGTGGATGAAAACCGAATCAGCGTGAATATTCCGCCGTATTTGGGCGAGCGCCCGTTATTGCATTGGTTGCGCGCGCATGAAGATTTGGTACGCAAAACGTTGGCGTGCAAACCGGCGGTGGCCGTCGCAGAAAAAAGGCCGTCTGAAATTTGGTATCGCGGCGAGCGGCATGTGCTCAATACGCATGTGCAACATCATATCCGCCATGATGCGGCGGCGCTGTGGCTGCCGGAATCGCCGTGGCCGCAGCAAAAACAGCATTTGCGCCGTTATCTGACCGACCAAGCCGCCGATACGCTGTTGCCGCGTTTGCAAGGCCATGCGGAGGCGTTGCGGCTTTTTCCTGCGGGCATGGCGCTGTCCAATGCCAAAACTTTTTGGGGCGTGTGCCGCAGCCGCACCGGCATCCGCCTCAACTGGCGCTTAATCGGCGCACCTGATTTTGTGGCCGATTATGTGTGCATACATGAGCTTTGCCATCTTCCTCATCCGAATCACAGCCCTGCATTTTGGGCGCTGGTTCATCGCCATACGCCGTATACCGATGCCGCCAAGCAATGGTTGAAACGGCATGGCGCAGAATTGTTTGCATTGGGATAAAACCGTTTGCCGCGCGATAATCAAAGCTTAAGGCCGTCTGAAACGTTTCAGACGGCCTTAGGCTTTATTTTATGGTGAAAATTTAATGGTAAAGCAAATTCAAATGCGTTGATCCATTTCGGCGGCCGGCATATTCGCGGCTTTTCCGGCCGGTTTCGCCGGTACGCCCACTACGGTGGTGTGTTCGGGCACGTCGGCCACTACCACGCTGCCGGCACCGATTTTCGACCAATTGCCGATGCGGATATTGCCGAGGATGGAAGCGTTGGCGCCTATCATCACGCCGTCGCCCACTTTGGGGTGGCGGTCGCCGCTTTCTTTGCCGGAACCGCCGAGGGTCACGCCGTGCAGAATGGAAATATCGTTGCCGAGCACGGCGGTTTCGCCCACGACAAAACCGGTGGCGTGGTCGAGCATCAGGCCGTGGCCGAAGCGGGCGGCGGGGTGGATATCGGTGCCGAACACTTCGGACATGCGGTTTTGCAGGAAATAGGCCAGCGTTTTGCGGCCGTTGTTCCACAGC
>JAUNTY010000035.1:24102-32960 GCA_030538415.1 Neisseria sp.
GAAATACAGCAGCGGCAGTGAATATTCGTCGCAGGCCGGGTCGCGTTCGTAGCAGGCGATGAGGTCGCATTGGGCGGCGTTGATGATGGCATCGTCGGCCGAGAATGCTTGCAGATACACTTCAAACAGGGCGCGGGCATCCATAATCGGGCTGGAAAGTTTGCTTGATAAATGAAACGCCAATACGCGTGCGAGCGAATCGTGCCGCAATACGGTGAGGTGCAGAAAGCTGGCGAGCATCGGTTCGGCATTGGCGGCGGCGGCGGCTTCCAGGCGGATGGTTTGCCATAAATCGACGGTGGTGCAGGTGTTTTGGGTCATGATGTGCGGCCGTTTGAATGATATGTGAGTGCTTATATTACCGACAAACGGCCGCTTTGTTCAATCACTTCTTCGGGCAAACGGTAAAGGTTGTCGAGCAGGGCGGCGGCGAGGCTGCCCGGGCCGACGGCTTCTTCGGCGGCGATTTCGCCGCAGAGGCCGTAATAGCAAAGGGCGGCGGTGGCGGCGGCGAGCAGGTTGTGCGGATGGGTGGCGGCAAAGGCGGCCACCACGGAAGTGGCGGTGCAGCCGGTGCCGACCAATACCGACATCATGGCGTCGCCGTTGTGGCATACGTAGGTACGGATGCCGTCGGTGATGTAGTCGGTTTCACCGGTCATGGCCACGATGCAGCCGTGGCGGCGCGCGACTTTGCGGGCGATGTCGAGCGGTTTTTCAGGAGCGATGCCGGCGTCCACGCCTTTGCCGAAATAGGCGTTTTCTGCCAGAAAGGCGATTTCACCGGCATTGGCGCGGATGATGCTGACCGGGTGTTGCGCCAGCAATTCGTGTGCGGTTTGGCGGCGCAATTCGGTGGCACCTGCGCCTACCGGGTCGAATACGATGGGAATACCTTTGGTGCGGGCGGTGCGCATGGCGGTGTGCATGGAGTCGATGGTGCGGCGGTTGAGCGTGCCCAGATTGATGACCAGGCCGTCTGAAAGCGACACCATTTCGGCCACTTCTTCAGCGTCGTCGGCCATAATCGGCGAGGCGCCGATGGCGCTTAATGCGTTGGCTTGCAGAGGCGCAGCCACGTAATTGGTGATGTTGTGCACCAGCGGATTGCGCTGGCGTACTTCTGCGGCCAAACGGGCAACGGATAAAGACATGGCGGCTCCTGCAAAGGCATTTCAATCGGGTAAAAGGAAGATACAATATTAACAAAAGGCCGTCTGAATGCGAAGTTTTAAAGGGCAAACCAGCATTCAGACGGCCTTTTGTTAATCATTATAACAACACGATATCGTATTGCTCCTGTGTGTAGGTGGTTTCTACCGCCAGTGAAATCGGTTTGCCGATGAAATCCACCAGCATGGCCAGCGATTGCGATTCTTCGTCTAAAAACAAATCAATCACGGAAGTGGCGGCCAGAATGCGGAAGCTTTGTGCATCGTAGCGGCGCGCTTCGCGCACGATTTCACGCTGGATTTCGTAGCACACGGTGAGCGGGGTTTTCAGACGGCCTATGCCCTGGCAGGTGGGGCAGGGCTCGCACAATACGTGGCTGAGGTTTTCACGCGTGCGTTTGCGGGTAAGCTCTACGAGGCCGAGGCTGGTAAAGCCGTTGAGGGTAACGCGGGTGCGGTCGAAGCCGAGCGCTTTGGCCAGCTCTTGCAACACGGCTTCGCGGTGGGTGTCGTGCGCCATATCGATGAAATCGATGATGATGATGCCGCCGAGGTTGCGCAGGCGCAGCTCGCGGGCGATGGCATGGCAGGCCTCAAGATTGGTTTTGAAAATGGTTTCGTCGAAATTGCGCGCACCCACAAAGCCGCCGGTGTTTACGTCGATGGTGGTCATGGCTTCGGTGGCTTCGATAATCAGATAGCTGCCGAAATTGAGGTTGACGCGCGGTTGCAGGGCGCGGTTGATTTCCTGCTCGATATTGTGGGTTTCAAACAGCGGCCTGTCGCCTTTGAACAAGCGGATTTTATCTACCGCACCTTGCACGTATTGTTCGGCGAATTCGCGCATGCGCTGGTGGTTTTCTTTGGAATCAACGAGGATTTCGCGGGTGTTGTCGTTAAACATGTCGCGCAACACGCGCAGGCTTAAAGGCAAATCCTGATACAGCAGCGTTTCGGGCGGGCGGGTTTTGGCCTGATGGCGGATATTGGCCCACACTTTGGTGAGATAATCGATATCGGCCTGCAATTCGGCATCGGTGGCGGTTTCGGCACTGGTGCGGATAATGTAGCCGTGGCAGGCTTCTTCGGGCAGCAGATTGTTCAGCCGCTCGCGCAGGCTGTTGCGCTCGTCTTCGTCTTCGATGCGTTGTGAAATGCCGATGTGTTCGTCTTGCGGCAGATGCACGAGAAAGCGCCCGGCCAGAGAAATCTGAGTGGAAAGGCGCGCGCCTTTGGTGTTGATGGGGTCTTTAATCACTTGCACCAACACCGACTGGCCTTCAAACAGCATGTGCTCGATGCGCTGGGTTTCGTCGGGATTCTGGCGCTGCTCGAGCAAATCCACAATATGCAGAAAGGCCGCGCGTTCGAGGCCGATGTCGATAAAGGCGCTTTGCATGCCGGGCAGCACGCGGCGCACCACGCCCAAGTAAATATTGCCGACCAGGCCGTGGCCGCTGTTGCGCTCGATATGCAGCTCGCAAATATTGTTTTCTTCGAGCATGGCCACGCGCGTTTCCTGCGGTGTGATGTTCACCAATACGGTTTCGGGCGGGCGTACGATGTCTTTAGGCAAGGGAATGCTGGATAACATATTAACTTTCTGAATTTAAAATAGTTTTGCAATCGGCTTCGGGCCGAGGCAAGCCGATTGCAAAACTATCTTCCGAAACTTTGCCGTTCAGGGCGCAAAAAAGCGCCGGAATCAAAAAGACGTAAAGCGCGCAAGCACTTTACAGCCGATTTACTATACGCGAAATGGTGGTTTTATGCCAATTAAAAAGCCGCAGGAAAAATGGGTGTATGCACGTTTCAGACGGCCTGATTGAAGTGGTTGCACGGTGCAACCGCCAGCGGGTTTACAACGTGGCAAACGGCGGTACCGGCAGGCCGCATTGTTGCAACAGGCCCACGGTTTCATACACGGGCAGGCCCATCACGCCGGTGAAGCTGCCGCGCAAATCGGCCACGAATACGCCGCCCAGCCCCTGAATGCCGTAGGCACCAGCTTTGTCCATCGGCTCGCCGCTGTCGATATAGGTGTTGATTTCGTGCGCGCTCAGGGGTTTGAAGCGCACATCGCTCTGCTGCAGCGTGTGATGCGTGGCGCCTTGCCAATAAACCGAGACGGCGGTGAGCACTTGATGTACGCTGCCCGACAGGCTTTGCAATATTTCGCGCGCATGGGCGGCGGATTCGGGCTTGCCGAGAATCTGGTCGGCCAGCGCCACGGTGGTGTCGGCAGTGAGTATCGGATATTGAGGTATTTCCGTATGGGCTTGTTGCCACAGTGTCACGGCGGCGGCGTTTTTCTCGCGTGCCATGCGCGCGACGTAATCGCGGGCAGGCTCTTGCGGCTGCGGGGTTTCGTCGATGTCGGCAGGCAAGCGAATGATGTGATAACCGAGGTTTGCCAGGATTTCGCGGCGGCGCGGGCTGCCGGAAGCGAGATAAATTGTTTGCATATTCATGGATAGGCCGTCTGAAAAGAATCGGAATAGGGCGTCGTTTAAGATTTGCCTTGGCCTTTTACGGCGGCGCGTTGCACTTTGTCAAATAATACGGCCGGCAGTAGGCGTTTCAAATACCAAAACAATTGCGTGGGAAAGGTTACACGGTAGCGGGCTTTCGGTTTGGCGGCGGTGAGCGCGGCCACGCAGATGGCGGCGCAATCGGGGGAGGACATGGTAAACGGTGCGGCATCGCCTTCGGTTGCCAGGCGGCGCAACTGGGCACGGTAGCTTTCGATGTGCACGCTGGCTTCGATGTCGATGTATTGGCGCAGTTTTTCCAGCGCATTGGGGCGAAAGCGGGTGGCGATGGGGCCGGGTTCGACCAGGCTTACGAAAATGCGGCTGCCGTGGGTTTCGTGGCGCAGGGTGTCGCACAGGCCTTCAAGCGCGAATTTGCTGCTGTTGTAGGCACCGCGCCAAGGCATGGCGGCAAAGCCCAAGATGCTGCTGTTGACCAGAATACGGCCATGCCCTTGTTGTCGGAAAATTTTCATGGCATGGGTGATGCATTCCCAGGTGCCGAACACATTGGTGTCGAACTGCTGGTGCAGCGCGATGCGCGGCATGTCTTCCACAGCGCCGACCTGGCCGTAACCCGCATTGCAGAACAGCGCATCGAGTTTGCCGCCGGTTGCCGCTGCGATATGGGAAAATGCGGCTTCGATTTGGGCGCTGTCGGTCACATCAAGCAAAAGCGTGTCGCTCAAGCCTTCGTTTTTCAGGCGGGCAACGTCTTCGGGGCGGCGGCAGCTGGCAAACACGCGCCAACCGAGTGCGTGCAGCTGTTTGGCGGTGTCGTAGCCGATGCCGCTGGAGCAGCCGGTAATCAGAATGGTGTGCATGGTTTCGGCCCAAAAAGATTCAGACGGCCTTTGTATCACATTCAGGCCGTCTGAAAAAGGGTGCGCTGCCGCTTTACGGTTTGCCGCCTACAACTTGGTCGGCCGATTGAATCAGGCTTTCCGGCAACGTAAAACCTTGTGCCTGTGCGGCTTGCGGGTTGACAAACAATTCGCCCGCTTTGGGATGCTCGGGCTTGATGTCGCCCGGTTTTTCACCTTTGAGCACGCGTGCCACGATTTGGCCGGTTTGCAGACCCAGGTCGTAGAAATTGGGCCCGTAGGCGGCGGCCGCACCGCGGGTTACCGTGCCGGTATCGGCGGCTACCAGCGGAATTTTGATTTCGGCGGCGGTTTTGTACATCGCTTCGTAAGCGGAGACCACGCCGTTGTCGGTGGCGGTGTAAATCAAATCGACCTTGCCCCTGAGGCTGCGCGCGGCGGTGCCCACATCGGAGGTGCGCGGTGCCGCCACGGCCAGCACTTCGATGTTTTTAGGCGTGAGGTAGGTTTTCATGCGCTCCAGCACCACGGTGGAATTGATTTCGCCGGGGCTGTAAACATAGCCGATGCGCTTCAGCCCGGGCAGCATTTTCTGCATCATGTCGAATTGCGGCTCGAAGGCAATGTAATCGGAGAGGCCGGTAACATTGGTGCCGGAAGGTTTGTCCATGCCAGGCACCAGTTTGGCGGCTACCGGGTCGATGATGGCGGTGAAAATCACCGGAATGCTTTTGGTGGCGGCCACGATGGGTTGCGCGCTGGGTGTGGAAATGGCCACAATCGCATCGGGTTTGTCGGCTGCGAATTTTTTGGCAATCTGGCCGGCGGTGGCGGGGCTGCCCTGCGCGTTTTGAAAGTCGATTTTCAGATTCTCGCCCACTTTGAATCCGGCGGCGGCCAGGCCGTCTTCCACGCCTTTGCGGGAAGCGTCAAGCGCCGGATGGTCGACGATTTGGGTGATGGCCACGGTTTTGACATCGGAAGCCGCGGCCGGTGCGGCGGTTTTTTGTTCGGCGGGCGAGCAGGCGGCGAGCAGCATCAGTGCGGCCAGCGGCAAGAGTTTCGGGGCATACATGAAATTTCTCCTGAGTTTATCGGGTTGTTATTTTGATGGCACTATAGGCAAATTCCGGTGGCTTTGCACCTGTGTGTAATAGATGAATGGGTGTTTAGATTGGAATAAAGTATCGTTTTGATTAACAATAAAGGCGTTTAAAAGCATATTCGTGCTTAAAAATGGCAAAAGCAGAGAATTTGAGCGCTAAAAAGGAAACGAACGGGTTTTGTGGGTTTGAGTTTGACGGCGGCGCTTCGGGCAAGGCGTGATAGGCCGCTTTGCTGTATCCGCGATACAATGCGGCCTGGCCAATCAACACGGATGAAACATGCAATTCACAGGGGCTTTACTGGCGCTCGCTGCCTCGGCGTTTACTTCCGCCACCATTCTGCCCGGCACTTCTGAGGCGGCGTTTGCGCTGTTTGTGTATCAATATCCGCAGGCGTGGGCGGCGGCGCTGCTGGTGGCGGGCTTGGCAAACGGCCTCGGCAGCGTGGTTTCCTACGGCATGGGGCGGCTGATTCCGCCGAAAAAGCAGCCTTCGGAAAAAGTGTTGCGCTGGTTGCGCCGTTGGGGCGTGTGGGCTTTGTTGCTGGCGTGGCTGCCGGTGGTAGGCGACGGTTTGCCGATTGCGGCGGGCTGGTTGCGGCTGGATTTTTGGAAAAGCGTGCTGATGCTGGTGGCGGGCAAGTTTTTGCGTTACGCGGTGTTGTTGGCCGGTATCAAAGGTTTGGGTGTGTGGTAAAGATATGAGCGGTTTGTTCGGCGTTTGCAATAATTTCGGTTACAATACGCGCTCGAATCGGAAATGAAAACCATGAAAGAGCATAAGGCCCGCAAGCGCTTCGGCCAAAATTTTTTGCAGGATACGCGGATTATCAGCGATATCGTGAACGCCGTGCGCCCGCAGCCGCAAGACGTGGTGGTGGAAATCGGCCCGGGATTGGCGGCGATTACCGAGCCGCTGGCGCAGAAATTGAATGTGCTGCATGTGTGCGAAATCGACCGCGACATCATCAAGCGCCTGAAAACGCTGCCGTTTGCCGACAAACTGGTGATACATGAAGGCGATGTGTTGCAGTTTGACTTCCGCAGCGTGGCGGGCAAAAAGAAAATTGTGGGCAATCTGCCGTACAATATTTCCACGCCGCTGCTGTTTCGCTTGAGCGAAGTGGCAGACGAAGTGACAGACATGCACTTTATGCTGCAAAAAGAAGTGGTAGAGCGTATGGTGGCCGAGCCGAAAACCAACGATTACGGCCGCTTGAGCGTGATGTTGCAATACTTTTTCGAGATGGAATATCTGCTGGATGTGCCGCCCGAATCGTTTGAGCCGGCACCGAAAGTAGATTCCGCCGTGGTGCGCATGATTCCGAATGCCGCGCGCATCGGTATTGCGCAGGATTTCGAGCATTTCGGCAAACTGGTGAAAGAAGCTTTTCACCAGCGCCGCAAAACCATCCGCAATAATTTGAAAAATATCGCCGCTGATGAAGATTTGGCCGCTGTGGGCATCGACCCGCAAGACCGTGCCGAACACATCGCGCCCGAATTGTATGTGGCGCTGAGCAACCATTTGGTGAATCAGGCCGTTTTAAAAACTGGGGAAAACAGGGAAAATCATGATTGAATTTAAAAATGTACATAAATACTTTAAAGATTTGCACGTGCTCAACGACGTGAATCTGAAAGTACGCCAAGGCGAAGTGGTGGTGGTGTGCGGCCCTTCGGGCAGCGGCAAATCCACGCTGATCCGCACCGTAAACCAGCTCGAGCCGATTCAGGAAGGCGAAATCTGGGTAGACGGCATGAACGTGGCCGATGCCAAAACCAACCTCAATAAAGTGCGCGCCGAAGTGGGCTTTGTATTCCAAAGCTTCAATCTTTACCCGCATCTGAATGTGTTGGAAAACATTATTTTATCGCCGATGAAAGTGAAAAAACTCAGCCGCGCCGCCGCCGAGAAAAAGGCGATGGAATTGCTCGAACGCGTGGGTTTGGCGCACAAAAAAGATGCCATGCCCGCCCAACTTTCCGGCGGCCAGCAGCAGCGCGTGGCCATTGCCCGCGGCTTGGCGATGGAACCGCGCGTGATGTTGTTTGACGAGCCCACTTCCGCGCTCGACCCGGAAATGGTGGGTGAAGTGTTGAAAGTGATGAAAGATTTGGCGCTCAGCGGCATGACCATGATGTGCGTTACCCACGAAATGGGCTTTGCCCGCGAAGTGGCCGACCGCGTGATTTTCGTCGATCACGGCCATATTCTGGAAGACAGCGAGCCGGCAGCGTTTTTCACCAGCCCCAAAACTGCGCGCGCGCGCCAGTTTTTGCAGCAGGTGATGCATTAATATCATGTGATGCGGATGAATATCAAAGGCCGTCTGAAACGTTTCAGACGGCCTTTTCGTTACTTTGCATATATCTGCATATATCGGTCGAAATCTAGAGTAGAATCATTTCGATATTATTGATTGAGGAAGCAGAAGATGAAGAAACACCAATACCGCGTCACCCTCGAATACCTTGCCGATGCCGATGGCAATGCCGTTGAACAGGCACCGCTGGTGTTTGATGCGCCGAACCACGATAATATTTTTGAAATTATCGAAATGACGGAGCGGCGCGAAGGCATGACGCCGGAAATGGCACAACGCTTTGCCGTGGGCTTGAAGCTGATGGGCGAAGTGATGCTGGAAAATAAAGATAACCCGCTGTTTGCGCAACTGCGGCCTTATATGTTTGAAATGATGCAGGTGATTAAAGGCAAAAAAGCGCCGTAAGCGTGCCGGAATATCAAACAGCCGTCTGAAAAGTTTCAGACGGCTGTTTGATTGCTCAGGCTTTGCCCTGCATATTGTGATGCTCGATTTCAAAACCTTGCTGTTTGTAGGCTTTGAAACGCTCGCGCGCTTCGGCCAGCGCTTCGAGGCTGCTGCCGACGATTTCGAGTACGCGTGCGGGCAGGGTGGGCGCTTCGCTCCAGAAGTCGGGCGAGAGGTTGAGTATCACCAAATTCGCATCGATTTCGGGCAGGCTGCCGTCGCCGGCTGCCAATACCAGCGGTACTTGTTGTGGAAAAGCCTGGTCTGCCGCCCACACTTCATGCGGCAGAAAACTTTCGGCTTCAAAACGCCACAAATCGGTATCGAGCTGCGCCACGGCAGCATCGCCGTCCGCCCAAACCAGCACGCGGCTGCCGCTTTGCACGGCGCGCGCGGCCAGACGGCAGGCGAAGGTGGCGGGATGGTTTACATGGGTGTAAAAAGTGGCTTTG
>JAUNTY010000036.1:0-15358 GCA_030538415.1 Neisseria sp.
TACTGTCTGCGGCTTGCTGCCTTGTCTCAATCTAAATTGAAACGACTATATTTAACGTGAGTTCGGGATAAGTATTTTGAGTAATTGTTGACATCTCAGTAACTTGCTTCCTCTCCCGCTTGTCCTCGCAGGGGATGAGGAGAGGGTTGGGGAGAGGGCTAAACACTCGGGCTTAAGTAATGTTTCTTCCTCCAACGGCGTTGCCCTCTCTCTAACTCTCTCCTCATTCCCTACGAGGATAAACAGGAGAGAGGACAGATTACTGAATTTCCACAGGTTTCTGCATTGTCTATGCATTTACCTTATCCCGAACTCACGTTATTTACAAAGCTGGCAAATTCAAACTGAAGCAGTGTTTCAGACCAGGCATCCCCCTGTGCGGGTGCGGCAATTTTTTTGTAAAGCTTTCAAACGGCCAACCTATTCCCGTTGTATCAAAATCACCCGCCCGCTTGCGCTTTAGCGGCGATATCGGTTGCGCCGCAAGCCAAAGCGGGTAATTTGCTTTACAATAACAGGTTATCTGTAAATCCGCCGCTATTGTGCCATGAACGAATTCACTCCCCCGTCCGCCGCTGTCGGCGACGACTACCTGCTGCTCGGCCAATACGCCGAACGCGCCTACCTCGAATACGCCATGAGCGTGGTCAAAGGCCGCGCCCTGCCCGACGTTTCAGACGGCCAGAAGCCGGTGCAGCGCCGCATTCTCTACGCCATGAAAGACATGGGTTTGACCCACGGCGCCAAGCCCGTCAAATCCGCGCGCGTGGTCGGTGAGATTCTCGGTAAATACCACCCGCACGGCGATGCCTCCGCCTATGATGCGATGGTGCGGATGGCGCAAGATTTCACCCTGCGCTATCCCTTAATCGACGGCATCGGCAACTTCGGCTCGCGCGACGGCGACGGCGCGGCGGCCATGCGCTATACCGAAGCGCGTTTGACCCCGATTGCCGAATTGCTGCTTTCCGAAATCAATATGGGCACGGTCGATTTCGTGCCCAATTACGACGGCGCGTTTGAAGAACCGCTGCACCTGCCCGCGCGTTTGCCGATGGTGTTGCTCAACGGCGCATCCGGCATTGCCGTCGGCATGGCCACCGAAATTCCCTCGCACAACCTCACCGAAGTCACCCAGGCTGCCATCGCGCTGTTGAAAAAACCGGCCATGTCCACCGCCGATCTGATGGCCTATATTCCCGCGCCCGATTTTGCCGGCGGCGGCCAAATCATCACCTCGGCCAACGATTTGCAGCAGATTTACGAGAGCGGCAAAGGCAGCGTGCGCGTGCGTGCGCGTTATGAAATCGAAAAACTGGCGCGCGGCCAATGGCGGGTGATTGTGCGCGAATTGCCGCCCAACACCAGCGCCCAGAAAATCCTCGCCGAAATCGAAGAGCAAACCAATCCCAAACCCAAAGCGGGCAAGAAGCAGCTCAACCAAGACCAGCTCAACACCAAAAAACTGATGCTGGACTTAATCGAAAAAGTGCGCGACGAAAGCGACAGCGAATCGCCCGTGCGCCTCGTGTTCGAGCCGAAATCCAGCCGCATCGAGCCGGAAAACTTCATCAACACCTTAATGGCGCAAACCAGCCTCGAAGGCAATGTGTCGATGAATCTGGTGATGATGGGGCTTGATAACCGTCCCGCGCAGAAAAACCTCAAAACCATCTTGCAGGAATGGCTGGATTTCCGCGTCATCACCGTTACCCGCCGCCTGAAATTCCGTTTGAACCAGGTCGAGAAGCGCATCCACATTCTCGACGGCCGCATGATTGCCTTCCTGCACATCGATGAAGTCATCCGCGTGATTCGCGAAGCCGACGAGCCCAAACCCGAATTGATGGTCGCGTTTCATCTCACCGAAATCCAGGCCGAAGACATCCTCGAAATCCGCCTACGTCAGCTTGCCCGTCTCGAAGGTTTCAAGCTGGAGCAAGAGCTGAACGACTTGCGCGAAGAACAAGGCCGTCTGAATCTTTTGTTGGGCGATGAAAACGAAAAACGCAAACTCATCATCAAAGAGATGCAGGCCGATGTGAAACAATACGGCGATGCACGCCGCACCCTTGTCGAAGAAGCCAGCCGCGCCACCCTCACCCAAACCACCGCCGACGAACCGATTACGCTGATTCTCTCCGTCAAAGGCTGGATACGCAGCCGCGTCGGCCACGGCCTCGACCTGAGCCAAACCGCGTTTAAAGAGGGCGACAGCCTCAAACAAGTTTTGGAAGGGCGCAGCGTCTGGCCGGTGGTCATCCTCGATTCGCACGGCCGCACCTACACCCTCGATGCCGCCGAAATCCCCGGCGGCCGCGGCGACGGCGTGCCCGTCGGCTCGCTGGTTGATTTGCAAAACGGCGCGGAAGTGGTCGCCATGATGACCGGCCTGCCCGAACAACACTACCTGCTCGCCAACAGCGGCGCCTACGGCTTTATCGCCAAACTCGGCGACATGAGCGGCCGCGTCAAAGCGGGCAAAGTGGTGATGACGCTCGAAGCGGGCGAAAAAGTATTGCCGCCCGTGGCCGTTTACGCCGTGTCACTGATCAATCCCGACTGTAAAGTGGTGCTGGCGTCTGACGAACACCGCCTGCTGGCCTTTACCATTGCCGAATTGAAAGTGATGGCCAAAGGCCGCGGCCTGCAGTTGATGAGCCTGGCCGACGGCGACAAGCTGGTGGATATCGCCGTGGTGAGCACGCCCGACTTTGTGGTCGAAAGCATCGGCAAACGCGGTGCGGCACACAGCGAGCGGCTGCGGATTCAAGACGTTGAAAACAAGCGCGGCAGAAAAGGCAAAGTGTTGGATATTTCAGGCCGTCTGAAAGGGCTGGCGGCTTACGATGCGCCGTAAGCTGTCATATGAAGCGCGCTGGTTTTGGGCTAAAATGTCATATCCCGACAGGGTATTGATGTTGTATAGTGGAAGATATAGCCGAAGAAATGAGTTTCTGCGACGGCGTTGGCTCGCCTTGTCGTATTATTTGTACTGTCTGTGCGGTTCGCCGCCTTGTATCAGAACCTCATTTCTCCGACTATATAACCGGCGGGAAGGCAAAACAGAAGCCGTGCGGATGCAGGTGGCTTCCGTGTTTCATGATGTTTGAGGAAACTTGGAAAAGGCTGCGGCGATGCAACGCCCGGTCGGGAATCCCGCATCGGCAGGATTCGGATGTTTCTTTTTGATGCACACAGGGGGCAGCGTAATCCGGTGGAAACCCGTCCGTTTCTGCAGGCATGCGCGGTACGGCACACACACGAAGCAAACAATAAGGCATAGACTGCATGAATGCAAACAGGCTGTTTGTCAAGCAAGACTGGGAAAGTCAAAACGAGCGTATTCCGGGGCTGATTAATATCGCCCGGACGTCTATCGTGCTGTCGCTGCTGGTTTTTCAGGTGCTGAGCGGCGCAGTAGAAAACGACACGGCCAAAATGATTTTTCCCGTTGCCGAGTTTTACAGCTGGGTGGCCGTGTATGGCGCGATGATTCTGACGGCGGCCTTCAAGCCCGAATGGCAGTGGCAGTCACTGGACCTGCCCAATGCCAGCGCCGTGGGCGACATCACCATGATGATGGTGCTCACCTATATTGCAGGCGGCATCGGCTCGGGTTTCGGTATTCTGGTGTTGCCTTTTGTGGCCACCTCCTGCCTGCTCAGCTACGGGCGCTATCCGATGCTGTATGCCACTTATGCGGCCATGCTGGTGCTGTTGAACATGTTTTTGCGCGAGCAAATCGGCCTCAGCCCGCTGGAATGGGACAACCGGACGCTGATTACCGGCGTGTTGCTGATTGGTGCCTGTTATCTGGTGGCCGCGCTCACCGCCTATTCGGCCACTTATCTGCAGGCGGCCACCGAATCGGCCACCAAGCATCAGCTTGCCTACCGCCGCGTCAGCGGGCTTAACCGGCTGGTGCTCAACCGGGTGCAGGAGGCGGTGATTGTGGTGGATACCGCCCAGCGCGTGTGGCTCTTCAACCGTCAGGCCAAAACCTATTTCCCCGGCCTCGCCGTCGACCATCAGGAAACCGTGTTCAACGAGCTGGTGTCGCGTTGGCGCAGACAGCCCGACAAGGGCTTTGAAACCGACATGCATCTTTACCAGCACGCCATGCATGTGCGCGCCGTGCCGCTGATTCAGGAAGACACCGAATTGCTGATGCTGTATGTGCGCTCGCTGCGTGAAGTGGCGGCGGAGGCCCTGGCCACCAAGCTGGCTTCGCTGGGGCAGCTCACCGCCAATCTGGCGCACGAAATCCGCAATCCGATGTCGGCCATCCGCCATGCCAACGACCTTTTGCAGGAAGAAGACGCCGACCCCACCCAAATCAAGCTGCACGGCATCATCGACAGCAACATCCAGCGCATCGATAAAATGCTGGAAGATGTGTCGTTGATCAACAAGCGCGACAGCATCAGCCGCGAAAGCATCAATCTGATGAAGTTTTGGCTGGAATTCAAGCAGGAATTCACCCTCAGCAATCCGGCAGCCGTCGGCTGCCTGAAAATGAACATGGACGGCAGCAACCTCAGCGTGATTGCCGACCCCATGCACCTGCAACAAATCATGTGGAACCTCAGCAACAACGCCTGGCGCCACAGCCGCCAGGACGAACACGCCATCACCGTATTGATCAAACCCAGCGGGCGCATGCACATTTCCATCGTGGTGGCGGATAACGGCAAGGGTGTGCCGCCCGATGTGCGCAACCATCTGTTCGAGCCGTTTTACACCACAGAGAAACAGGGCACCGGGCTGGGGCTGTATGTAGCGCGCGAGCTGGCGCACGCCAACCTCGGCCAGCTGCATTATCATCCCGAAATGAACGGTTTCGAACTGATTTTACCGAAAGAAGACCATGAGCAACCATAAGCTGCAAGACCCGGTATTGGTGGTGGACGACGAAGCCGACATCCGCGACCTGATGGAAATGACGCTGATGAAAATGGGCTTGCGGGTGGACACCGCCGTCGGCGTGGAAGAAGCCAAATCCAAGCTCGACGACAACGACTATTCGCTGGTGTTGACCGACATGCGCATGCCCGACGGCTCCGGGCTGGAAGTGGTGCAGTATATCGACCAACTGATGCTGGATACCCCTGTGGCAGTCATCACCGCCTACGGCAATGCCGACCAGGCGGTGGAGGCGCTCAAGGCAGGCGCGTTTGATTATCTGCAAAAACCGATTACCCTGTCGCAACTGCGCTCGCTGGTAAAATCGGCGGTCAAGGTATCCGACCCGCCGCAAGAGCCGCCGCCTGCGCCCGAGCCGGCGGGGCAGGGCGCCGCCGTGCGCTCCGCCGCCATACACGCCCATGCCGCGCCTCCGCCGACGGCGGCAAGGCCGCAGACAGGCGCAGCAGGCCAGCCGATGCGCAAGGGCGTTTCCGGCGGCATCGACAAGCCGATGAGCGTGCCCGACGGCCTGCGTTCGCTGAAAGAGCGCTTCAGCAGCGCCGAAATGGAAGCGCATACGCTGTCGCCGGAAGAAGAAATATTGGGTGACGAAGACATGCCGCGCCTGCTCGGCATGTCGCCGCAAATGGTGGAGCTGCGCCACCTCATCCGCCGCCTTGCCCGCAGCGATGTGCCGGTGTATATCTCCGGCGAGTCGGGCACCGGCAAAGAGCAGGCCGCCCGCACCATCCACGAGCTGTCTGCACGCGCGGCGCAGCCGTTTATTGCGGTCAACTGCGGCGCCATTCCCGAAAACCTGATGGAAAGCGAATTTTTCGGCTACAAAAAAGGCAGCTTCACCGGCGCGGATGCCGACCGCATGGGCTTTTTCCAACATGCCGACGGCGGCACGCTGTTTCTCGACGAAGTGGCCGATTTGCCGCTGGCGATGCAGGTGAAGCTGTTGCGCGCGATTCAGGAAAAAGCCGTGCGCCGCCTCGGCGATGCGCAGGAAACCAAAATCGACGTGCGCATTTTGTGTGCCACGCATAAAAACCTGGAAGCGCTGGTGGCGGAAGGCAAGTTCCGGCAAGACCTTTATTACCGCCTCAACGTGGTGTCGCTGGGCATGCCGCCGCTGCGCGAAATGCGCGAAGACCTGGGCGCGCTGATTCTGCGCCTGCTGCACAAATACCGCCATGCCAACGAATTGTACAAGCTCACGCCCAAAGCACAGGATGCCCTGCTGCGCTACAACTACCCCGGCAACTTCCGTGAGCTGGAAAACATCCTCGAACGGGCGGTGGCGTTGACCGTGGGGCAGCTGATTCAGCTGGATGACCTGCAGATTCAGGCTGGCAGCCGACCGGGTGGCGACGATGCCTATTCCGAAACACTGTCGTTTGACGAAATCGCCGAACCGGAAGTCATGGATTTGGCGCAGGGTGCAGAATGGCCGACATTTGTGCCCGGCCAGATCCAGATTCAGGATTACCTCGACGACATCGAGCGGCGCATCATCGGCCAGGCGCTGCAGCAAACCCGCTACAACCGCACCCAAGCCGCCAAACTGTTGGGCATCAGCTTCCGCTCGATGCGCTACCGCATGGAGCGGCTGGACATCAGCTGAGGCTCTGGGCAGGAAACCCGGGGGCGCCCGCTTTGTTCAGACGGCCTCGGAGTGTCGGGCATTACCCGGCGGCCGTAACGGTACAATATATTCGTACATATTTTTAATTATTGAATGTGAGTTCGGAAAAATCAAAAGAGATTTCATTTGCTTATCCCGAACTCACGTTATTGATATTCAGACGGCCTGTTGCATATCGCAGGCCGCCCGCGCTTACGGCATGCGGGGATAACGTTTCTGAATGATAGGGAAGGCCGTCTGAAATGAATGAAACACCCGTCATCATCTCCGCCGATGCCGCCGCCGAAACGGTGGCGCTGCTGGATGCGTTCGGTTTGACGGCAGGCGCAGGCAAACCGGCGGCAGGCGAGTATCTGCTGGCCGACGCCGCAGGCCTCTCGCTTTGCCGCGTCGGAGAAAAAGGGCAGGTGAGGGTGGACTTTTCCGGCGGTGCAGCGCAATACCGCCGTCTGAAAGGCGGCGGGGAATTGATTGGCAAGGCCGTCAACCACACTGCCCGCCCGCTGGTGTGGGACGGCACCGGCGGGCTTGGCCGCGACGCATTCGTGTTGGCTTCGCTGGGTCTGCATGTTGATGTGTTCGAGCGGCATCCGGCCGTGGCCTGCCTGCTGGCCGACGGTTTGCGCCGCGCCCGTGCCGATGCGGCCACCGCCGACATTGCCGCCCGCATCAACCTGCATGCGGGCGATGCCTGCGTGTTGCTGCCGCAGCATGCCGCTTCGGCAGGCCGCCCCGATGTGGTTTATCTCGATCCGATGTATCCCGAGCGGCAGAAATCGGCGGCGGTCAAAAAAGAAATGGCGTATTTTCACGGCCTGATCGGCGGCGCGCAAAACGAAACGGCGCTACTCGAGGCTGCGCGCGCCGTTGCCAAAAAACGGGTGGTGGTCAAGCGGCCGCGCTTGGGCGAATTCCTCAACGGCGAAAAACCCGCCTACCAATACAGCGGCAAGAGCACGCGCTTTGACGTGTATCTGCCTGACGGCGGCACGCAACCCGGGGCATTCTGATGTGCCGATGCCGATTTACGGCTGTTGTCTGCCCCTGAAAACGCAGCTGCTGCGTTTTTGCCGGTTTTGCCGGCGCAGCGTGTCGAGCCGTCCTCTTTGAGTAGTCTTGCGTTTGCGTTTTCAGGAACAAAAAAACCTCATAACGACACATCAGCAAACCTTGGTTTGCGGCAAGAATCCGTTTTCTTTGCGCCAACCCCTTTCAATCGGCCGCCGATTTGATAGAATCGGCCATTGCCGTTTTGATTTTCCACAATCTTGTCACCATGAGCCCATCACCGCAATTCGACCACCTTTTGAGCAAAGCCGAACACGAACGCCTGTGGGCGCGTGTGCAGAGCCAGTTTGTCTGGCAACAGGATGAAAGCACGCCGCTGCTGCTGAACGGGCTGCCGCTGGGTTACGTGAATGAAAAGTGGCGGCAACTGGTGCGGCAGGATTGGCCGGGCGCGTGGCGGGAAAGCGCGGCGGGTTTGCTGCTGGAGGCCGAAAACTGGCTGGCAATGGCAGACGGCCTGCAAAACATGGCGCAGGGCTGGAGCCGTGTCGGCCTGCTCGATGGCTGGCGCAATGAAAAATTCGACGTCACCGATGACAAAGGGCAGGTATTGTTTGCGCTGGAGCGGGCGGCTTTCCGCCCCTTCGGCCTGCTCAGCAACGCCATCCACATCAACGGCCTGGCCTTCGTCGGGGGCGAGTGGAAATTCTGGATCGGCCGCCGCAGCCCCTATAAAGCCGTGGATCCGAACAAGCTCGATAATCTTGTCGGCGGCGGCGTGGCCAGCGGCGAAAGCATCCGCGAAGCCATGTTGCGTGAAGGAGGAGAAGAAGCCGGATTGACCGAAGCGCAATTGCAAAACGCCCGCTGTTGCGGCCGCCGCCTGAGCATGCGCAATGTGTCGCGCGGGCTGCACCGCGAAAATCTGCATATTTTCGATGTGGTGTTGCCGGAGGGTGTGTTGCCGGAAAACCAGGATGGCGAAGTGGCCGAGTTCATGTTGCTGGATGCGGGCAGTCTGGCGCAGGCGATGGGTGAAGGACGGCTGATGAACGATGCATTTCTGGCCACGCTGGATGCATTCCGGCGCTACGGCCTGCTGGACGAGGCGCACAGCCTGTCGCGCTGGCTGGCGGCGCCCGATTGTGGCGCGGAAGCATATCTGCGTTGATGACAAGGCCGTCTGAAAGGTTCAGACGGCCTTGTTTGAAAGTAGGGTTACGCTGTTATAGTTGAAGAAATTAGTTTCTGCTACGGCGAAGCGAGCCAACGCCGTATTAAAACTTACCCTCCGACTATATTTGTGTGGTCGGATAAATTTGAACAATACCGCCGCATTGCCCGCAAAAGCAAACCCTGCCCATGCTTCGGGCACACCGCAGATTCCGGCTGTTTTACCCAATATGGGCATTTTGAAGTTTGTCGTTTATGCCACATTGAAATGCAAATGCTTGATTAACAGCAACAGAAACCAATGAATTTGTTGTTATTTGAATTAAATTAGAATAACATCTAACCATAAAATGAAGCCGATGGCGCTTTGTTGACAATGGTTTTAGCAGAAAAAGGCCGGAGAACAGAAATGGCAGTCCAATCCAAACATGCATCTATTAATATTAGCCTGATTCAGGCGCGTGAAGCCTTGATGACGCAATTTCGTCCGATTTTGAACAATGCCGGCATCACCGACCAGCAGTGGCGGATTATCCGCCTGCTGGCCGAAAACGGCACGCTGGATTTTCAGGATCTGGCCAATCAGGCCTGCATTTTGCGCCCCAGCCTCACCGGCATCCTCACCCGACTGGAAAAAGCAGGATTCGTGGTGCGCCTGAAGCCTTCCAACGACCAGCGCCGCGTGTATCTGAAGCTCACGGCAGAGGGCGAGAAGCTGCATGCCTCCACCTGCGAGCAGGTTGATGCCCGCTACGACGTGATTGAAGGTGTGTTGTCGAAAGACAAACTCAAACAGCTGCAAAGCCTGCTTGGCGAATTGTCGCAAATCGGGCAACATATCAAAAATTAATACCCGCCCAAACAATATACAGCATGCCTTCAGAGCCCACACACACACAAACGCATGCCCTCCGGCAGGATTTTCGTGAAGCGATGGCTTCATGCGCCGCCGGTGTGCATGTGATTACCACCGACGGCGCAGCGGGGCGCTACGGCATCACCATGACGGCGGTCACCTCAATTACCGACGAACCGCCCACCGTGATGCTGTGCATCAACCGCAGCGCCGGCATCATCCCCGTTCTCGGCGCCAACCGCGATTTGTGCATCAACGTATTGTCGGCCGCGCAGCAAGACGTAGCCGAACATTTCGCCGGCATGACCCGCCTGTCGCCGGAAGAGCGCTTCGAATACCACATCTGGCACCGCGGCGAAACCGGCCAGCTGCAGGTAGAAGGCGCACTCGCCCACCTGCACGGCCGCATCGTTGCAGAACACGAAGTGGGCACGCATCAGGTGTTTTACGTGCGCATCGGCGAAACCAAGGTTTATGGCGCCGCCGCGCCCGCGCTGGTGTATTTCCGCCGCCATTTCTGCAGTTTGGCATAACCCGTTTTGCCCCGCAGGCTGCCCGTCAGGCAGCCTTTTGCCGTTGTTTGAATTTTGTCACCCGTGCCCGGGTTCACTATATAATAGAGCGCACACAAACCCGCGAGCACCTTAAATATGAGCGAATTGGATAACATTCTGGCACACAACCGGGAATTCGTCGCATCCGGCGAATATGCCCAGTTTTTCAGCAACAAATACCCCGAACGCGGGCTGGCCGTGTTGTCGTGCATGGATACGCGCATGCTGGAGCTGCTGCCGCACGCCCTCGGCGTGAGAAACGGCGACGTCAAGCTGATTAAAAACGCCGGCGCGGTGGTGACCCATCCGTGGGGCTCGGTGATGCGCAGCCTCTTGGTGGCCGTCTTTGACCTGAAAGTAAAAGAAATCATGGTGGTGGCGCATTACGATTGCGGCATGCGCGGCCTGAATCCGGAAGCCTTCCTCAAGCGCGCGCATGAAAACGGCATTCCCGACGACCGCATCGTCACCCTGCGCAACGCAGGCATCGATCTCGACGGCTGGCTGACCGGTTTCGACGACGTTGAAGACAGCGTGCGCCACACTGTCAGCATCATCCGCCGCCACCCGCTGATGCCCGACAACGTCGCCGTCCACGGCCTCGTCATCCATCCGGCCACCGGCAAGCTCACCCTGGTGGTAGACGGCAAAACCGAATGCGCCATCCCGCCCAAATAAACCCCAAGGCCGTCTGAAACGGCAGATAAACCCAATATGAAACACATCGGACTTTTCGGCGGCACTTTCGACCCCATCCACAACGGCCACCTCCATATCGCCCGCGCCTTTGCCGACGAGCTCGATTTGGAAATGGTGGTGTTTCTGCCTGCAGGCGACCCCTATCACAAAGATTCCGCCCAAACCCCCGCCAAACACCGCCTCGCCATGACCGAAGCCGCCATTGCCGACGAGCCGCGTTTTGCCGTCAGCGATTGCGACATCGTGCGCGACGGCGCCACCTACACCTTCGACACCGTGCAGATTTTCCGCCAGCAGTTTCCCGCCGCGCAACTGTGGTGGCTGCTCGGCATGGACAGCCTGTTGCAACTCCACACCTGGAAAAAATGGCAAACCCTCGTGCGTCAGGTCAACATCGCCGTGGCCGCCCGCAAAGGCGACAGCCTCAACCAGGCGCCGCGCGAGCTGCACGGCTGGCTTGGCGAAGCGCTGCAAAACGGCAGCCTCAAATTGCTGAACGCGCCGATGTATGACATCAGCTCCAGCCAAATCCGTCGGCAATTGCAGCAAGGCCGCCCGCCCGAAGCCCTGCCGCCCGCCGTCGCCAACTACATCGCCAAACACGGCTTATACCGCCGCCCCTGACGCCGCAGGCCGCCCGAACCGCTTTCAGACGGCCTCACCCCGCACCGCACTTTCAGGTATAATCCAGCCCAAAATCATTTGTTTACAGGACACAGAATGAACGAACAAGAACTGCAAGACTTGCAAAAAATGGTCGATATCGCCATCAACGCCCTTGAAGACGTAAAAGCCAAAGACATCACCGTCTTGGAAACCCAGCAAAAAACCCCGCTGTTTGCCCGCATGATTATCGCCAGCGGCGACAGCTCGCGCCAGGTCAAAGCGCTGGTCAACAACGTGGCCGTTGATTTGAAAGAAGCCGGTTTCGACATCCTCAGCACCGAAGGCCAGGACAGCGGCGAATGGGCGCTGGTCGACGCCGGTGATTTGGTGGTGCACGTCATGCTGCCCGCCGTGCGCGATTATTACGACATCGACACCCTCTGGGGCGGCGAAAAACCCTCGTTCCACCCCGGTGCCGCCAAACCCTGGCATGCCGCCGACGCAGAGTAAGCTTTTCAGACGGCCTCTTGATTGCCCAAACGCAACACGGAACAATCAAGAGGCCGTCTGAACAACAAACCGGCAGCACATCATGAACATCACCATATTGGCCGTCGGCACCAAAATGCCGCGCTGGGTAGACGAAGCCGTGGGCGAATACGCCAAGCGTTTCGGCCGCGACGTCAACTACACCCTCAAAGAAATCAAACCCGAAAAACGCGGCGCAGGCGTCAATGCCGCCCAAGGCATGGCCGCCGAAGAAAAACGCATTCTCGAAGCCATTCCCCCAGGCGCGTTTTTGGTGGTGCTCGACGAGCGCGGCAAAGCCCCGACATCGGTCGAACTCGCCGAACACCTCAAACAATGGCAGCAAAACGGCGACAACGTCTGCTTCGTCATCGGCGGCGCCGACGGCATGACAACCCACCTCAAACAACAAGCCCGCCTGATGATGCGCCTCTCCAGCCTCACCCTGCCGCACGGCATGGTGCGCGTATTGCTGACCGAGCAGCTTTACCGCGCCGTTTCCATCCTGCACAATCATCCTTACCACCGCGAATAAACCAGACGGACTGAGACTTTTGCAAAATTTCCCGCCCGTCGCACCCGCCTGCGCGGGTGCGACGGTTGTTTTTGTGCAAAGATTTCAGCCTTTCCGCTTTTCAGACGGCCTCTGAGCTTATTCCGGACAGTAGTGCAGGCCGAGGCCTTTGTAAAATACCTTTTTCCTTGAAAATATCCATTGCATCCGTCATTCCGGCGCAGGCCGGAATCTATTTCTCAAGGATTTAGTTATTTGATTTAAAATTAGTTTTTATGGAAAGCTATGGATTCCGGCCTGCGCCGGAATGACAGGGCTGATGCTTTGGCGATGCAGCAAAAGGTATTTTGCAAAGGTTTCAGGCCCGTCGCACCCGCGCAGGCGGGTGCCCAGTCTGAAGCAAGGCTTCAGCTCAAACCTGCCAGCTCTGAAAATTCGCAACTGCATGATTCATATTGGACTTTTAGAATCAGCAAAATAGGCAGATAAGCAAAGCTATGCGTTGCCCCAGGCACCCGCCTGCACGGGTGCGGCGGTTATGTTTGTGCAAAGGTTTCAACCTTTCAGCTTTTCAGACGGCCTCTGAGCTTATTCCGAACCGTAGTGCAGGCCGTCTGAAACATTGCCTATATCCCCACAAATTATCGGGCATCACCGCCCGACCCACTACGGTGGCGGCTTGAAGTCTGCCCGATGCGTCAATCGTCTGATACCAATTCATACAAAGCGCCGGTATTTTTGCTAAAATACACCATTTTTGCTTTCGGCCTGCGGACTTGCACCCGGCCTGCCCCTATCATGACAAACACCCCCCAAGCCCATACCGCGGTCAAACGCCACCTCAAAACCCGCCATCTCTCCATGATTGCCATCGGCGGCTGCATCGGCACCGGTCTCTTCATGGCCAGCGGCACCGCCATCAGCGCTGCCGGCCCCGGCGGCGCGCTGCTGGCCTATGCCGCCATCGGCCTGATGGTTTATTTCCTGATGACCTCGCTCGGCGAAATGGCCACCTACCTGCCCACCTCCGGCTCGTTCAGCACCTACGCCACCCGCTTTGTCGACCCCTCGCTCGGCTTCGCGCTTGGCTGGAACTACTGGTTCAACTGGGTGATTACCGTCGCCGCCGACATTTCCATCGCCGCGCTGGTGATTACCTATTGGGAGCCGATGCGTTTCATGGCGCCCTGGGCCTGGAGCCTGCTCTTTTTCGGCATCATCTTTGCGCTCAACACCTTGTCGGTCAAAGTATACGGCGAATCCGAATACTGGTTTGCCCTGATTAAAGTGGTTACCGTCATCGTGTTTCTCGGTGTGGGGCTGCTCACCATCTTCGGCATCCTCGGCGGCCAATACGTCGGCACCAGCAATTTCACCACCGGCGATGCCCCCTTTCTCGGCGAGGGCTGGTCGGGCAAATTCCTCACCATGCTGGGCGTGTTTCTGATTGCCGGATTCTCGTTTCAGGGCACCGAGCTGATCGGCATCACCGCAGGCGAATCCGCCGACCCCCACAAAAGCATCCCCAAAGCCATCAAACAAGTATTCTGGCGCATCCTGATTTTCTACATCCTCGCCATCCTCGTTATCGGCCTGCTGATTCCCTATACCAGCCCGCAGCTGTTGGGCGCCGATGTGAGCGAAATCGCCAAATCGCCGTTTACCCTCGTGTTTGAAAAAGCCGGCCTCGCCTTTGCCGCCGCCGTGATGAACGCCGTCATCCTCACCTCGATTCTGTCGGCAGGCAATTCCGGCATGTATGCCTCCACCCGCATGCTCTACGCCATGGGCAAAGACGGTCTCGCCTACAAAAGCTTCGCCCGCACCAGCATCAGCGGCGTGCCCGTCATCTCGCTGCTGGCCACCGGCGTGGTGGTGTTGCTGATTTTCCTGCTGCAAATGGCCAGCGAAGGCGCCTATGAATATATCGTCGCCGCCTCCGGCCTCACCGGCTTCATCGCCTGGCTCGGCATCGCCGTCAGCCACTACCGCTTCCGCCGCGCCTACCTCGCCCAAGGCAAAGACCTGAACGCGTTGGTTTACCGCGCCAAATGGTTCCCGTTCGGCCCCCTGCTGGCGCTGGCGCTGTGTATCCTCGTTATCATCGGCCAGGATACCGAGCTCGTGCTCAAAGGCGATTTAGACTGGCGCCGCCTCATCATCACCTATATGGGCCTGCCCGTATTTATCGGCTTTTACGCCTACCACAAACTGCGCTACAAAACCCGCAAAGTGCCGCTGCAGCAAGTCGACCTCAGCCAAGACCATCATTGAGCGCCTGCAGCCCAACATCGGTCATCTTCGCTGCAGGCTTGAGTAACCATCGCTGTAGGTCGGGCAGTGATGCCCGACATCCTCAAGCCGTCTGAAACATTGCCTATCCCCGCAAATCGTCGGGCATGACTGCCCGACCTACAGCGCAAATGGCTTACGATGCGGGGGCAGTCTTTGATACCGTAAAAACTGAGCTTCTCCAAACCCCATTTACCGCCCCGCAGGCTTGAGTAACCGTTGCTGTAGGTCGGGCAGTGATGCCCGACATCCTCAGGCCGTCTGAAACATTGCCTATCCCCGCAAATCGTCGGGCATCACTGCCCAACCTACAGCGCAAATGGCTTAGATGCGGGGGCAGTCTTTGATACCGTAAAAACTGAGCTTCTCCAAACCCCATTTACCGCCCCGCAGGCTTGAGTAACCGTTGCTGTAGGTCGGGCAGTGATGCCCGACATCCTCAGGCCGTCTGAAACATTGCCTATCCCCGCAAATCGTCGGGCATCACTGCCCAACCTACAGCGCAAATGGCTTAGATGCGGGGGCAGTCTTTGATACCGTAAAAACTGAGCTTCTCCAAACCCCATTTA
>JAUNTY010000036.1:15458-32840 GCA_030538415.1 Neisseria sp.
TTGAGTAACCGTTGCTGTAGGTCGGGCAGTGATGCCCGACATCCTCAGGCCGTCTAAACATTGCCTATCCCCGTAAATCGTCGGGCATCACTGCCCGACCTACAGCCAAAATGGCAATAACACGGCGCTGCCATTGCCCATATTTGAAATATTCACACAATCTAACAAAAAATTGTCATATCGCGCAGGCAAAAAGCGTCATACCTGACAAAAAAGGGCAGCCCCGCCGCCCGCCTGCAGCGCCTGCCCCCATGCCGTATTTGTCATAAGCCCATTCAAAATAGATAAAATTCCATGCAAAACAGATATGTATGCGTAAAACACAAGATTTTCAGAAAATTGGCACAGCCATTGCTTAAGTTATTTCATCCGCAACAAACCGTGCCGAAACAGAGCAGCGGCGCAGCCTGAGGCGGAAGCTGTTTATTCCTTCTTTTGGTGTAGTAAGAAAAACGTGCCAAGCACATTACGGTATTTATTTTAATAATTTATTCACTTTTTAATTTAACTGGAGTTAAAAACATGAAAGCAATGCAAAAAGGTTTTACTTTGATTGAGTTGATGATCGTTGTGGCGATTATCGGTATTTTGGCTGCCATCGCTTTGCCGGCTTACCAAGATTACACCGCACGTGCAAAAGTATCTGAAGTAGTGTTGGCCGCTTCACAATGTCGTACTGCTGTTACCGAAGCTTCGCAAACCGGTTTCGCTGGTGATGCAACAGCTAATGGATTTGGTTGCGGTGAAACAGGTACTACGGATGCAGCCTCTAGCCAATATGTGGCTTCTGTTGCAACCTCTAATGCGGGCGTGATTACTGTAACTGCTCGAAACATCAGTCAGTTGGGTACTAACACTGCTTTGGCATTTACACCTTATCAAGACGCCGGTTTGGCAACCCCGATGGCCGCTAAAGACTACAACCGTGCTTCTTTGGTTAACGGCGGTATCAAAGGCTGGAAATGTGCAGCTGCCGCTAATGACGGCATCCAGGCCAAATACCTGCCTGCTTCTTGCCGCTAAGCCGTAATGCAATATAAAACCCTGCCTGCATGGCAGGGTTTTTATTCAATAAATCTTTTGTGTTGTCGTGAAAGGGGAACTATGTATACCGCACATCAGGCAAATGGGTTTACCTTGATTGAATTGATGGTGGTGGTGGCCATTATCGGGATATTGGCTGCCATAGCCATTCCTGTCTATCAGATATATACGGTTCGCGCCAAGGTTGCCGAATCGATTATGGCATTATCCAGTTGCCGTGCGGCGGTGACGGAGGCTTCGATGTCGGGTTTTGTATCCGCGCCCGGTGCTACAAACGGATTCAGTTGCGGCAATACCGGTGCTACCCACCTGACTTTTAATGTGGATACCGATGGCAACGGCGTGATTACCGCGACGTTGAATAATATTCCCGAGCTGGGCAACAACAATAAAATCAGTTTGATTCCCTATACCGATGGGGGTATGCAAAATCCGACGGTAAGCAGTGATTTTGTGCGGGCAACCGCCAAGGAAATCCGCGCGTGGAAGTGTACGGCGGCCAGCAGCAACGGCGTTTCGGCTCAATATTTGCCCGCCAGTTGCAAATAACATGGGTGATAGACCCAACCTTCAAACAGCAGTAATTTCCGCTGTAGGTCGGGCAGTGATGCCCGACAATTTGCGGAGATAAGCCATCTTTCAGACGGCCTCGGAATGTCGGGCATCACTGCCCGACCTACAGCGGCGGTTGCCGGCGTTCGGAGGGTGTTGGGTTTGCAGGCTAATCTGTATGTGATGCCCGACAATTTGCGGAGATAAGCCATCTTTCAGACGGCCTCGGAATGTTTTGCATATTGCGCTTCGGCGCATGCTGCTGAATCTTGGCAGCAGGATAATGTAATGGTTGATAGATGAATATGGTTGAAAAAAACAAACTCTCCAGAGGCCGCTTGGCGCTGGTGCACTTGGGAGTCAGCGCGCTGATTGCGGCGTTGGCGGCCTTGCTGGTATTCAAACTGTGGTATCCCCAGCCTTACCGCGCACTCACGGGTGGTTTGCAGCTTTTTGTGATTTTGGTGTGCGTGGATTTGGTGTGCGGCCCCTTGTTTACCTTTATTTTGGGCAACCCGAAAAAATCCCGACGCGAGCTGACGCTGGATTTGTCGCTGGTGGTTATCATCCAGCTTGCGGCGCTGGCCTATGGTTTGTATTCCGTAAAAGAGGCGCGCCCGGTGTTGCTTTCCTTCGAGCTTGACCGGATGGCGGTGGTTACGGAGGCGCAAATCGACAAAGAGGATTTGCCCAATGCGCCGACAGGCATGCAGCGGCTGCCGTTGACGGGTATACAGAAAATCGGCATACGCAGGGCGAATACCGAGCAGGAATTTTTTGAAAGCGTAAACCTTTCGATGCAGGGCATAGAGCCGAGCCTGCGCCCGAGCTGGTGGCGGCCTTTTGAGGAAGTGTTGCCCGAAGTGAAACAACGCATGGTGGCTTTGTCCAAAATCAATAATGACAAGCTGGATGAGTCAGTCCGCACTGAGCTTGAGCAAGCCGCTGCCCAAACCGGGCTTGCCCGCGACCAGTTGTATTTCCTGCCGTTGACCAGCCAGCATTCGCAAAACTGGATTGTGCTTTTGAATGGCGATGCGGATTTTGTGGGCTATGCCGAAGTGAATGGCTTTGATTTGAAAGACAAGGGATTGTGATGCATTCTTGATGCAAATCGGTGTTAACAAGGCCGTCTGAAAGGCTTCAGACGGCCTTGTTTTGTTATGGTAATCGTTGGGCTTCGGAAGCTAGAAAACCGTCATTTCTGCGCAATTTCCGCTGTAGGTCGGGCAGTGATGCCCGACAATTTGCGGAGATAAGCAATGTTTCAGACGGCCTCGGAATGTCGGGCATTACTGCCCGACCTACAGCGACTTATCAGCCTTGGGAATGAGCAAGCTTGTGATTCAACTTGGGGTTTTGAAATCAGAAAAATGGACAGGCAAGCAAAGCTGCGCTTTGCCCTAGGCACCCGTCTGCGCGGGTGCGACGGGCGGGGAATTTTGCAAAGGTTGCAATCTTTCAGACGGCTTGGGAATATCGGGCATCACCGCCCGATTTACAGCGGCGGTTGCCGGTGTTCGGAGGGTTGGCTCTGCAACCTGACCCGCAGCGGCGGGTGTTTGCTTCTGCGGGCTTCAACATTCCACCACCCGCACGGAAACGGGCACGGCTTTTTGTTGCAAGGTTGCTGCCAGCCCTGCCAGCGAGGTTTCTTTGTAGGTGGCTTTCATGTCGCGGCCGGTTTGCAGCATGGTTTGGATGACTGCGTCGAGCGACACTTTTTTATCGGTGCCGTCTTCCAGCAAGGCCAGCGCGCCGAGTTTGAGTGCTTTTTCGGCGGCGATGCCGTTGCGTTCGATGCAGGGAATCTGCACCAGGCCGCCGACGGGGTCGCAAGTCAGGCCGAGATGATGCTCCATTGCCATTTCGGCGGCATTTTCCACCTGCTTGGGCGTGCCGCCGACGGCTTCGGCATACGCGCCCGCCGCCATCGAGCAGGCGACGCCGACTTCGCCCTGGCAGCCGACATCGGCGCCGGAAATCGAAGCGTTGGTTTTGTATAAAATGCCGATTGCCCCTGCCGTGAGCAGAAAATCTTCGATGCGCGACTGCGTGGCATGGGGATTGAATTTGCGGTAATAATGCAACACCGCCGGAATAATCCCCGCCGCGCCGTTGGTGGGCGCAGTCACCACGCGGCCGCCCGCGGCATTTTCTTCGTTGACCGCCATCGCATACACCATCGGCCACAATTGCGTGTTCACAATCTCTGTTTCGCGCAATACCTTCAATTTCGCCGCCAAATGCGGGGCACGGCGGCGCACGTTCAAACCGCCCGGCAAACCGCCCTCCGCCGCCAAACCGCGTTTGATGCAGCCCTCCATCGCCGCCGCCACCGCCGCCACCCGCGTGCGCACTTGCGTTTCGTTTTCGCCGCTCAAAGCCATTTCGTTGGCCAACACCACTTCGCAGATATTCAGCTGCTCTTCGCGGCAACGCGCCAGCAGCTCGGCGGCATTGGCAAACGGATAAGGCACGGCAACGGCGGCGGTCGGCGCTTGCCCGAAGGCTTCTTCCGTCACCACAAAACCGCCGCCGACCGAATAATAAACCTGCGTCGTGAGGCAGAGGCCGTCTGAACCATAAGCCGAAAAGCGCAAGCCGTTGGGATGCAGCGGCAGCGTTTCATCGCCGTGTATCAACAAATCGCGCTCGGGTTGGAACGGCAGTGTTTTGCCATAGAGATGCAATTGGTGATGCCCGCGGATACGCGCCAGCCGCTGCGGAATTTCCGCCAGCGGCACATCATGCGGCAGACAACCCTCCAGGCCGAGCAACACCGCATCAAAAGTGCCGTGGCCTTGCCCCGTCAGCGCCAGCGAGCCGTAGGTTTCGGCCACGATGCGGGCGGTGTCGCCGAGCAGGCCGCTTTGTTTGAGGCCGTCTGAAAACGCCGCCGCCGCCTTCATCGGCCCGACCGTGTGCGAGCTGGAAGGGCCGAGGCCGATTTTGAAAATGTCGAAAATGCTGATCATGGCTGCGCTGTGTGGGTGGCAAAACGCTATAGTGGCTGAAATTGCTGCCGGATACAAGGTTGTAGAACCCGTTGCCGGAAGAAGGGTAGGTTTGCAGACCGTGGCCTTTGTAAAATTCCCCGCTCGTCGCACCCGCGCAGGCGGGTGCCCAGTGCAAAGCGCGGCTTTGCTTGTCTGTCCATTTTTCTGATGCCAAACACCCAAGTTGAGTCACAAGGTTGTGCGTTTTCAGAGCCGACAAGTTTGAGCTGAAGCGTTGCTTCAGACTGGGCACCCGCCTGCGCGGGTGCGACGGTTGTTTTGGCTGTAGGCCGGACAGTCATGCCCGACAATTTGCGGAGATAAGCAATGTTTCAGACGGCCTGAGAATGTCGGGCATGACTGCCCGACCTACAGCGAACGTTGCCGAAGCCCGGCGCGTATCGGGTTGGTAACCCAACCTGCCTGTGGCACCGCATGCGGGATGGTCAATTAATTAAGCCTTTATCCCGATAAGGTGGCAATCGGTGTTTCTGTGTTATATTATATCGCAGCAAGCATGCGACTAAAACGTATGGGCAAATAACGCGGAACGATGTGGCGCTGCTTCACCCTGACTCGCAGGACACGGTTTGCCGGTGATTTGATGACACGTTCGCACCCATGCAGGTAGGCCGATGTCGTTTTGCTATGGTTGTTTAATCTGAACCAATAAATAAAGGAGATGTGATGCGTATTATCCCTGTTTCCGCCTTGTCGGCGTGCGCGCTGGCTTTGGCTTTGAGCGCTTGCGGCGGTGAAAAAGCGGCCGAACCGGCTGCTGCAGACACGCCGGCGAGCGCCGTGGTGCAGGCAGCTTCCGATGCGCCGGCGGCTGATGTGGCGGCTTCCAGCATGGCCACGGCTTCCGATGGCGGCAATGAAGTGCAGCAAAGCGGCCCGATTGCTTCCTTTACCGCTTTCGGCAGCCACCCCGAAGGCTGGCGCGCGGTATTGCGCGGCAACGCCGAAGAAAGCGGCAACCGCCTGATGTTGGAAGGTGAAAACCTGCCCGCAGGCGAAATCGAAACGACACGCTCGGCTTATGCCAAAGGCGTGGAATTCAGTGGCAGCGCGGGCGAAACAGCGGTGGGTCTGAACATCCGCAGCCAGGATTGCACCGACGAACAAGGCAATCGTTATGATTTCACCGCCACGCTGGATTACGGCAGCAAAACCTTCAGAGGCTGCGCCGAAGCCGGTATGGTGGCGCATGCGCCGACTTGATTGATGCAGCAGTAAAATAAGTGGTATGGGAAATAAAACAGGCCGTCTGAAAACCTTTTCAGACGGCCTGAGGCCTTTGCAAAAAATAACCGTCGCACCCGCCTGTGCGGGTGCGACGAGCAGGGGAATTTTACAAAGGCTTCGGCCTGTATTATATGCGTTTATTATGTTGATTTTGCATTCCGTTTGTCTGTGTCCCGTATCGCCAGCCAGCACAATATCGATCCTCCGCACACCATGCCCGCGCCCTGCCAGAAGCTCAGCGGCAGCGGAGTGCGCAGCAGGATGGCGGCCAGGGCGGCGGAAATGACCGGAATGAAATACGAAGCACCGGCCAGCAGGGTGACGTTGCCGTGCAAAATGCCGACATTCCAGGCCGCGTAGCCGAAGCCCATGGCTGCAGCCGCCAGCAGCAGGTAAATCACCGCAGTCATGCCCCAGTTCATTTCCCCCCCGCCGCCCAGCAGGTATTTCAGCCACAATACCGCCGCCACCAGCATAAAGAAAAAAGTCACCCCATTGCGGCCTTGCGCCATGCGGGCGGTGACCACGCAATATGCCGCCCAAATCAGGGCGCCGGCAAAGGCCAGGCCGTAGCTGAGCGGGTTGATGCGGATGTTGCGCCACATACCGGCAAAATCCAGCCCCTGATTACCACCGAGAATCCAGCAGATGCCCAGCATGGCGAGGGCAAAACCGGGCAATATCAGCATATTGGCGCGTTGCTTATTGAAGAGGATCGCCGCCACCAGCGTAAAACTGGGCCAGAGATAATTGACCATGCCCACTTCAATGGCCTGGCGCGGATTGTCGGCATAGCCGATGGAGAGCGACAGACACAGCTCGTAGGCCACAAACAACAGGCTGCCCCAAAACAGATAGCGGCGCGGGAAAGTGTGCAGGCGGGTGCGGCCGAGGCTCAGCAGCAGGAAGACCGATGCCACGCTGTATATCAGCGCCGCCCCGCCCACGGCGCCGAAATGCTCGCTTACGCCGCGAATCAGGCCGACGATGGCGCTCCACAACACAATGGCAATCAGCCCGACCAAAGTGGCCTTGTTTTTATTCATGGATGTTTCCGAGTATCAAATTGGATATTTTATAGAATGTGAGTTCGGGATAAGGCAAATGCATAGATAATGCAGAAACCTTTGGAAATTCAGCAATCTGTCCTCTCTCCCGTTTGTCCTCGCAGGGAACGAGGAGAGAGTTAGAGGGAGGGCAAAGCCGTTGGAGGAAGAAGGATTACTCAAACCCCGAGTGTTTAGCCCTCTCCCCAACCCTCTCCCTCAGGAGAGGGAGCAAGTTGCTGAAATGCCAATAATTACTCAAAATACTTATCTCGAACTCACGTTAGATAGCAAAACCATTTCAGACAGCCTAGGGCTTCCTGACACCGCTGCGCTGTCAGGAAGCCCCGGCAAGGTACTTGCTGAGCCGTCTGAAAGGCGTTTGGGCAAGCCTTAGCCCAATTCGCCCACCCACACGGTTTTCAGTTCGGTGTATTGGTCGTGCGCCCACACCGATTTGTCGCGCCCGCCGAAACCGGATTCCTTGTAGCCGCCAAACGGCGTGGTGATGTCGCCTTCGCCGAAACAGTTTACCGTTACCACACCGGCGCGGATGGCGCGCCACAGGCGCACGGCGTGGCGCAGGTTGCTTGTGTATACCGAGGCGGCGAGGCCGTAGACCGAATCGTTGGCCAGTGCGATTGCTTCATCGATGTCGGTAAAGGTGGTAACCGCCAGAATCGGGCCGAAGATTTCCTCACGAAACAATCGACTGTCTGCATCGACGCCGTCTACCACGGTGGGGGCAACAAAAATGTCCGTTTCGGTATGGCCGCCGAAGGCCACGGCGCGCTGTTCGTCGCGGGCGTGGTCGAGGTAGGCGCGTACCTTGTCGAAATGGGCACGGCTGACCAGTGCGCCGATGCGGTTGTCGGGGTCGAGCGGGTCGCCCATCTGCCAAACCTGCATGTGGTGGCCGATGCGTTCCAAGAGGGCATCCTTGATGTCGGCGTGCACAATCAGCCGCGAGGAAGCCGAGCAGTTTTCACCCATATTCCAGAATGCGCCATTGACGATGTGGGCAGCCACATTGTCGAGGTCTTCGGCGTCTTTCAGCACCACGGCCGGATTTTTGCCGCCACATTCGAGCACCACCCGTTTCAGGTTGGAGTCGGCCGCATAGCGCAAAAACAGGCGGCCGGTTTCGGTGGAGCCGGTGAAGCTGACCATGCTCACATCCATGTGCCGTCCCAAGGGCTCGCCCACATCGCGGCCGCCGCCCGGCACCACGTTGAATACGCCGTCGGGCACGCCGGCCTGGTGCGCCAGCTCTGCCACGCGCAAGGCGGTGAGGGTGGTTTCTTTGGCCGGTTTGACCACAACCGAGCAACCCGCCGCCAGCGAGGGGCCGATTTTCCATGCCAACATCAGCAGCGGAAAATTCCACGGCAATACCAGCCCGACCACACCGATGGCTTCGCGCACCACCAGCGCCAGCGCGTCGTGGCCGACCGGCGCGGTGTGGTCGTAGATTTTGTCGATGAGTTCGGCATGCCAGCGCAAGGTGTGCAGGGTTTCGGGAATGTCGGTGAGCTGGCATTCGCGCACAGGCTTGCCGCTGTCGAGGCTTTCCATCACTGCCAGTTCGTGCGCATTGGCTTCAATCAGATCGGCCAGCCGCAGCAACACCGCCTTGCGTTCGGATGGTGCCAAACGGCTCCAGCGCCCGTCTTCAAACGCGGCCTTGGCGCGGGCAACGGCAAAATCGACATCATCGGCATTGCAGGCGGCAATGTCGGCCAATGCTGCGCCGGTGGCCGGATTGGTGCTGGTGAAGGTCTGCCCCGATTGCGCCGGACGGAATGCGCCGTCGATAAACGCCTGTGTCGGCAGCGTGATGCGGGCGGCCAGCGCCGCGTATTCGGCGGCGCTCAATAAAGCGGTTTGGCTCATACCACACCTCCGCAGGCAGCGGCCACATTGGTTTTCAGTTTGGCCACAATGTCTTTGAGCGCTTCTTGGTTGGCTTCATCGAGGGGTTGCAGCGGGGCGCGCACGCCGCCGTTGGGCAGGCCGACGATTTCACAGCCGTATTTGATGGATTGCACAAATTTGCCCGCGTCTTCGAGGAAATCCATCAGCGGCAGCATGGCGGTCATGATGCGGCGGCCTTTGTCAAAATCTTTTTCCACCACGCAGGCCTGATAAAGGGCAATGTGTTCGCGCGGCACAAAGTTGGAACCGGCGCACACCCAGCTTTGCGCGCCCCAGGCGAAAAATTCCAGCGCCTGGTCGTCCCAACCGCAGGAGAGGGAAATTTGCGGGTATTCGCGTGCCAGCATGTGCAGTTGGCCGGTTTGGCCGGAGCTTTCCTTGATGGCGGCAAAGTTTTTGGAGGCTTGGGTGACGATGTTGAAAAACTCGCGCCCCATCGATACACCCATGCGGCCAGGGTAATTGTAGAGCATGATGGGCAGGCCGGCGGCGCGGTCTACCGCCAGCGCGTGGGCTGCGTTTTCCTGCTCGGTCGGCAGCGCGTAAGGAGGCGAACCCACCAGAATGGCATCGGCCTTGATGGCCTTGGCTGCTTCGGCATACACCACCGAATCTTCGGTGCGCATGGCGCCGGTGCCGACAATCAGCGCGGTGCGGCTGCCGATGATTTCTTTGGCCGCAGCGGCCAGGTCGAGCCGCTCCTGCATGGTGTGGGCGTAATATTCGCCGGTGGAGCCGCCGATAACGATGCCGTGGATGCCGGCTTCAATCAGCGATTCGAGCACTTCGGCAAAAGCGGTCTTGTCGATTTGGCCGTCGGCGGCCAGCGGGGTGATGGCGGGGGTGTAAATACCTTCAAATTTCATGATGATGCTCCTTGGGTTAAAGAGGGGGGTGGTTTAAAAAGATTTCAGACGGCCTGAAAAAAGATTCCAGGCGGTTTTACGGTTTTACCGTTTGAGTGAGGCCGCTTCGGCCAGGCTCATGGAACGGGTTTCCGGTGCCAGCGCCAGCGACACCAGCAGACCGATCAGCGATACTGCGGCGGCGGCAAACATGGTGTTGCCAATGCCGATGCCGGAGAGTGAAATCGGTACCAGCCAGGTGCCGACTGCGGCGCCGATACGCGACAGCGATGCGCCGGTACCCACCGCAAACGAGCGGATTTCGGTGGGGAAAATCTCATTGGGGTAAACCAGTTGCAACACTTGCGCGCCGCCGATAAACACCGCATAAGCGCCAAACAGCGCCAGCACCAGCCATTCTGCGCTGTCGGAAAACATCCCCAGCCCCAATAATGCCAGGCCGGACCACAAAAAGCTGTGAATCACCATCGGGCGGCGGCCGATGATATTAATCAGTGCGGTGGCAATCACGCAGCCCACCACAAACAGCACGGTAATCGCCACCGAGCCGTAGGCCGCCCAGTCGCCTTGCAGGTTCAGCGCCTGTAACACGCGTGGGGCAAAGGCATATACTGCAAACACGGGAATCACCGAACAAGTCCAGAATACCGCCACAAACAGCATGCGCGCGCCGTAACCCGCTTTCAGCAGGCTGCCCAGCGAAGCCTTGTGTTCGGCTTCCTGCTCCGGCAGGTTGCGCAGGGAAAAATCGTTGCCGTACACTTTTTTGATGATTTGCTCCGCTTCGGCATGGCGGCCTTTGCTCACCAGCCAGCGCGGCGATTCGGGCGTGCCCAGGCGAATCAGAATCAGCAGTACGCCGATAACGGCGGGGCTGGCCAAAACCAGCCGCCAGGCTTCTTCGCCGCCGCTGCCCAGAATAATGTTGCCGACGATATAGGCCAGCGCAGCCCCGGCAAACCACAGGATGGTCAGCGCCGCCAAGCGCGGGCCACGGTGCTTTTTCGGCAAAAATTCAACCAGCAGCGAGCCTGCCACCGGGTATTCAAAGCCGACGCCGATGCCGATTAAAAAGCGGTAGACAAACAAAGCCACGCCCGAATCCGCCCAGTATTGCCCCAACGAGCAGAGCACAAAAATAACCGGACCGACGAAATACAATTTCTGCCGCCCGACCAGGCCGGTGAGCCAGCCGCCGAGAAAGCCGCCGAAGAAAATACCGATGAGCGCCGAGGCGGCAATCATGCCTTCCCAGAAATTGCTCAGCTGCAATTGGCCGGATATCTGCATCAAGGCCACGCCGATGATGCTGAGGATGTAGCCGTCCATCAGCCAGCCGCCGCCGGAACGGACGCTGAGCAGCTGGTGGAAGCGGTTGAGCGGCACGTCTTCAATCGAGACGGCTGCCTGATGGTGTGTTGCGGTGGTCATGTCGTTTCTCCTTATGATGGACACGGTTTGCCTTTTTTGAAGAAGGGCTTTGTATAGTCGAAGAAATGAGTTTCTGCTACGGCGTTGACTCGCCTTGCCGTACTATCTGTACTGTCTGCGGCTCGCCGCCTTGTATCAGAATCTCATTTCTCCGACTAATAGAGGCTGCCTGAAAGGTTTCAGACGGCATTGTTATTTTTATGCTCAGGCCGTCTGAACAAGGTGTGCAAACAGCCTGCCGCTGCGGTTTCTGCGCCCGCGCGGAGGGTAGTAATGGATGGGTATGGGGAATTAGGGCTTCCTGGCCATTCGATTTACGGGTGCTTTTTGCTCCTGAAAACGCATCTGCTGCGTTAAAAAGCCTCGCAAGATGTCCAATCTTGCTGCGTTTTTTGCCTTGCATCTGCATTTTCAGGAACAAAAATCCCCTCATAAACAAATTGCCAGGAAGCCCTAGAGTTCGAGGCCGGCCTTGCGTTGCCCCCACCACAGGGTGGCATTGACGCCGAGCGACAAGAAGGGCTGCGGCGGCAGCTTGCTGGGGCCGGGTGAGGCAAGCAGGAAATCGGTCAATTCGCTGCGGTCGCCCGCCAGCCAGTCGGCCAGGAGCGTGCCGGTGACGGTGCCGCGGGTTACGCCCAGACCGTTGCAGCAGAGCGCACCGTAAACGTTGGGCGCCAGTTGGCCGAAAAAGCCTTGATGGTTTTGCGCCAACGCCAGTGAGCCGCTCCAACTGTATTCCATTTCCACTTCAGGCAGCATGGGAAAGCGGCGGGCAAAAGAGGCGCGGTGTTGCGGCAAAAAGCGCTCAATCAGATGCGTTTTCGGGCGGCCGTCGGGATTGAAGCTGAAGCAGTTGCGAATCAGGATGCGTTGGTCATGGGTGCGGCGCACAGTGGTGCCGTAAGGGTCGGCAGGAGTCAGCCCCCAGAAATCCTTGCCGCCCAGCGCGGCTTGTTCGGTTTCGGAGAGCGGGCGGCTGAGGCTGGCATACAGGAACACCGGCAGCATGGTGTTGCGCAAAAAGCCGAAGTGCATGCCGAAAGCATTGTTGGCCAGAATCAGCTTGTCGGCGCTGATGCGGCCGCCTGCGTGCGCCAGCACCACTTTGTCGCCGTATGCCACGCTGCTGACGGGGGTGTTTTCATACAGGGTGACATTGGCAGGCAGGCTGTCGGCCAGGCCTTTGATTAACGCCGCCGGTTGCAGCAGGCACGCGCCCGGGGTGTAGAGTGCCTGACGATAAAACGAAGTGCCCAGATGGTCGGGCAAGTCTGCCGCTTCAATCAACTGGTAAGGCTCATTCAATTTGTCGAGGCCGCGGCGGTAGGCCTGCAATACCGCCATGCCGCGCTCTTCTACCGCGCCTTGGTATTTGCCGCTGGCGCGGAAGTGGCAGTCGATGCCGTGCTGCGCTACCTGTTCGCGCAAAATCTGCTGCCCCAGGCGGTTGAGCTGCATGGTGGTGCGGGCGGTGCGGATGTCGCCGATGTAGTCGTCGGCACCGATATCGTGCGGCAGGTCGATGGCAAAACCGGCGTTGCGCCCCGAAGTGCCGAAGCCGGCTTCTTGCGCCTCAATCAAGACCACTTCGTCGTCAGGAAAACGCAAGGCCAGTTGCCGTGCCGCGGCCAGGCCGGTGAAACCCGCACCCAATACCGCCCAGCGGGCATGGCTGTTGCCTTTGTGGGCGGGCTTGGCAGTGCGGGCGGCGCTGGTGTGGAACCAGCCGCAGGCGGCATCGTCGGCGGGCAGGGAAGTGACGGTTTGCATGGGGTTTCTCCTTGTGGTGCGGTTTCTCATTTGTCTGTTTGGCAGCTTGGGCTGTCTGTATTTTTATGTTTCAGAATTGCAGGGGAATATTGACGCCGTCGGGCATCACATAATCGGCCAGGCGCCGCCGCGACAATTCCCAATGCGCCCGCACCACCGCTTCGGCTGCCTGCGGGTCGCGTTGCTCGATGGCTGCGATGATTTGGTCGTGTTGCGTGGCGGCGGTTTCCATATCGGCCTGCATTTCCGGTGTGGCCGGGCTGCGGTAAAAGGTTTTAGCCAAACGCGCATGATCAATCAGCAGGCGGCGCAGGCTCGGTAGCAGGTAAACGTTGCGGGCAATCACGCCGATTTCGAGGTGGAAGGCATCGTTGTGCAATACCCGCGCCTGCGTGTCGTTGTCGGCAATGGCGGCACGGAATTGCGCCTGAATCCGGCGCAAGCGTTCAATATCGGCTGCGGTGGCATGGCGTGCGGCCAATTGGGTGGTGGCGATATAAATCAGCGGCGCCGCCAGAAAAAAGCTGTGCAGCGACTCATAACCCATCGGCGACACCCGCGCCGGACGGTTGGCTTCTAGCTCCAGATAGCCTTCTGCCGCCAACTGCCGCATCAGCTCGCGCACTGGCGGACGCGACAGGCCGAATTCCTCGCTCAAGGCCACTTCGTCCACCACCGCACCCGGCGGCAGGGTCATGTCGAGAATGCGGCGGCGCAGGGATTGATCGAGTTGGGTTTTGCGGTCCGGCTGGCTGTTTTCGGCAGCAGATTTGTTTTGTCGTTTCATTGTCTACACTTTGTATAATATTTGTAGGGGGAAAATATAGAGTGTTTGCTTGATGGTGTCAATTTCAAGTTTTTATTTAAAATCAAATATATAAATCAGTATCATTTAAATAAATTCAAATTTTGTTGGGAATGTAGCGAAATGTAGTGTGGAGGAATGGGAAAAGAGGAGATTGCCGCTGCGTGGCGGGCTTGGCGGAACCATGCCTGAAACAGCTCTCGGATTCGGCGTAGAAATAATATTCGTTCAGCGTAAATCCATATCATTCGGCGATAAAACAGGCCGTCTGAAAACCTTTTCAGACGGCCTGTGATGGTTGTTGCATCGGTAAAGGTTTACAAACCCGCTGCCGCCTTCAACAGCGCGGCTTTATCGGTGCGCTCCCAGGTGAATTCCGGCTCTTCGCGGCCGAAGTGGCCGTAAGCAGCGGTTTTGCTGTAAATCGGCCGTTGCAGGTCGAGCATTTGGATGATGCCTTTCGGGCGCAGGTCGAAATGTTCGCGCACGATTTGAATCAGTTTTTCCTCGCTCACTTTGCCGGTGCCGAAGGTGTCGATGGCAATCGAGGTCGGTTGGGCGATGCCGATGGCGTAGGAAATCTGGATTTGGCATTGGCTGGCCAAACCGGCGGCAACGATGTTTTTCGCCACATAGCGGCAGGCATAGGCGGCGGAACGGTCGACTTTGGTGGGGTCTTTGCCGGAGAATGCGCCGCCGCCGTGCGGGGCTGCGCCGCCGTAGGTGTCGACGATGATTTTGCGTCCGGTCAGGCCGCAGTCGCCTTGCGGGCCGCCGATGACGAAGCGGCCGGTGGGGTTGATCAGGTATTTGGTTTCATCGGTGAGCATATCGGGCGGCAACACCGGGAAGATGATGTGTTCTTTGACTGCTTCAATCAGCGCTTCGCGGGTGACTTCGGGGTGGTGTTGGGTGGAAATCACCACGGTGTCGATGCGTTTCACTTTGCCGGTTTCGGCATCGTAAACGCAGGTGAGCTGGGCTTTGGCATCTGGGCGCAACCACGGCAGGCGGCCGTCTTTGCGCACTTCGCTTTGGCGCTGCATCAGGCGGTGGGCGTAGTAGATGGCAAACGGCATCAGCGTGGGGGTTTCGTCGCAGGCATAGCCGAACATCAAGCCCTGGTCGCCCGCGCCCATGTCCAAATCCACGCCTTCGCCTTCGTTCACGCCTTGGGCGATATCGGGCGATTGCGCGTCGTAACACACCATCACGGCGCAGCCTTCGGCATCGAAGCCCATTTCAGAGCTGTTGTAGCCGATGCGTTTGATGGCTTCGCGGGCGACTTTGATGTAGTTGACGTGGGCGCTGGTGGTGATTTCACCGGCCAACACGCACAAGCCGGTATTCACCAGCGTTTCGGCGGCCACGCGCGCGGCGGGGTCTTGCGCGAGAATGGCGTCGAGAATGGCATCGGAAATTTGGTCGGCCACCTTGTCGGGATGGCCTTCGGAAACCGATTCCGAAGTAAACAAATATTCGCTCATGTGGATACTTTCTGATAAAGCAGGCGTTCAGACGGCCTGTTTGGTGTTTTTAAACAAAGTCAACGGCATTGGCTTTATTTTGGCAGAAAACGCGCAAAAAAAATGCCCGCATCAGGCGGGTTTGGATTGCTCTGGTGAGCCACATCGGTTTTGCAACCGTCCACCTTACCTTTCGCTGTGAAAAGCAGGTTGGCATGGAATTCCCAACTCTTAATGCAGGGCGGATGATAGCAGGTTTTGGGCGGCCGGACAAGGCGGCTGCACCTGTGTTGCCGCTCCAGAGCTGCCAGGCATTCAGACGGCCTCGGCGGTTTGGGGTTTGCGCCGATTTCCATTACAATCCAAACATATTATTTTGGTTGCCGCCCATGCAAACGCTTGTTTTTTTCCTGTTTAAATGTATCGCCGCGCTGCCCCTGCCGCTGCTGCACTTCATCGCCCGCTTGTGGGGCGCGCTGGCCTGCCGCGTGTTGAAAAAAGACCGCGAGCGGGCGTTGGCCAATATGCGCCGGGCGGGAGTGGCTGCCGATGATGCGGCGCTTAAGGCGGTGTTTCAGGAAACCGCCAAAGGCGCGCTCGAATTGCCGGTGGCTTTTTTCAGACGGCCTGAAGCGATTGAAACCTTGTTTAAGGAAATCCACGGCTGGCATCATGTTCAGACGGCCTTGGACCAAGGCGAGGGCTTGCTCTTCATCACGCCGCACCTCGGCAGCTACGATTTGGCCGGGCGCTACATCAGCCAGCAGCTGCCGTTTCCGTTAACCGCGATGTACAAGCCGCCGAAGCTGAAAATCTTCGATGCGGTGATGCAGGCGGGGCGGGTGCGCGGCAAGGGCAAAACCGCGCCGACCAATATCCAGGGCGTGAAGCAGGTGATGAAGGCGCTGCGGGCGGGCGAGGCGACGATTGTGTTGCCCGACCACGTGCCCGCGCCGGAAGAGGGCGGCGACGGCGTGTGGGTGGATTTTTTCGGCAAACCGGCCTACACGATGACGCTGGCGGCGAAGCTGGCGCAGGTCAAAGGCGTGAAGGCACTGTTTTTCTGCGGCGAACGCTTGCCCGAAGGCAAAGGCTTTGTGCTGCACATCGAGCCGCTACAAGGCGGATTGAACGGTGACAAGGCGCACGACGCGCGGCTGGTGAATCAGAATGTCGAAGCGTGGATACGCCGTTTCCCGCAGCAATATCTGTTTATGTACAACCGCTACAAACATCCTGCGGGCGCGCCGGAAAGGCCGCTCTCCACCGACGGCATGCGGGGATGACATTTCTGAAAGCGGGGCGGATTGAATCAACCGCAAAGGTATCAGGCCGTCTGAAAAGATGATTTCAGACGGCCTCCCGCTTGCCTGCAAACCGTGTTGCTGTTGATTGTATAGTCGTTTCAATTTAGATTGAGACAAGGCAGCAAGCCGCAGACAGTACAGATAGTACGGCAAGGCGCAGCAACGCTGTATCAAACTAACGGAACGACTATATGATTCTGTTTTTTGAAAAAATAGCCGTTCAGGCAATAAACAGGCAGCCCGATAAACCTTATCCAAGTGACGCTCGTTTTATGATATTGTGGTATCGCTGCCGTCGGAAAAACGCTGGCAGCATCATGCAATCAAACATATTCGATAATCGAAATACCCGCTACAGGAGGAGAGGCCATGAAACACACCGCGATATTATGCAGCGTGGCGGCATTGTTGGCGTTGGGCGGCTGCAACAGCGGCATGTCGGGGCAGCTGCGCAATGATTTGAGCGCGATGACGCCGAAAGAGCGCGATGAGGTCGGCAGGAAAACCGCTGCGGGCATGCAGCGGGACAAATGGCCGGAAACGTCGGCCTACCGCTACAAACAGGTCAGCTACCGCGCCAAGGATGATACGTTTGTCATCCGCGCCGAGCTGAAAAACGTGTCCACGCCCGCCAGCGTCACCCGCAGCCAGCGCGAGCAGGCGCGGCAGCAGTTTGCCGGCCTGAGCAGGAAGAATATGTGCGGCAACCGCAAGGTGCGCGATTTGATGCAGTATGGGCGTTACCGCTTCGAGGTGCAGGTGGATGCCCAAAACGGCAGCCGGATTTTTGCGCCGGTGCGCATCAGCGCGGCCGATTGCTGATATTGCTTCAATCGGCAACGGCTGCGGGCGAACAGGCCGAGACCTTTGCAAAATTCCCCTGCCCGTCGCACCCGCGCAGGCGGGTGCC
>JAUNTY010000092.1 GCA_030538415.1 Neisseria sp.
ATCTGTACTGTCTGCGGCTTGCTGCCTTGTCTCAATCTAAATTGAAACGACTATAATTTCTTCGACTATAATCAAAAATTGCTATCTTGCCAAAGCAATTGGCTTATCCGCCGCCACAGCATCACTCAGGGCAGGTTTACTTCGATATTGTCAATCAAGCGGGTTTTGCCCAAGCGGGCGGCGGCGAGAATCACCAGCCGTTTGTCGCCCATATGCGCCACTTCGAGGCTGTCGGCATGGCGCACTTCTACATAATCCACTACCCAGCCTGATGCTTCCAGCGCGGCGCGAGCCTGCTCTTCCAGCCCGGCATAGGCCAGATTGCCCGCCTGAATCGCATCGGCCATCGCGCGCAGTTCGCGATAAAGGCGCGGCGCTTCGGCGCGCTCGGCTTCGTTCAGATACTGGTTGCGGCTCGACAAGGCCAGGCCGTCTGCAGCGCGGCCGGTATCGACGGGCACAATGTCGATATTGACATTCAAATCTTCCACAAAACCTTTGATAACCGCCAGTTGTTGATAGTCTTTTTTGCCGAAACAAGCCACATCGGGTTCAACGATATTGAAAAGCTTGCTCACCACTGTGGCCACGCCGCGAAAATGGCCGGGGCGGAATTTGCCGCACAATTCGTTTTGCAGATTCGGCGGTTCGACGTTGTAGCGCTGCGCCACATGAGGATAGAGTTCTTGCTCATCGGGCGCGAACACCACCGCCACGCCCTCGCCTTTGAGTTTGTCGGCGTCTTGCTGCAAGGTGCGCGGGTATTGGTCGAAATCCTCGCCCTGGCCGAATTGCAGGCGGTTGACGAAAATGCTCACCACCACATGGTCGGCGCGCTTTTTTGCTTCGCGCACCAGCGCCAGATGGCCTTCGTGCAGGTTGCCCATGGTCGGCACAAAGGCCACGCGGCCTGCGGTTTTGCGCCATTTGCGCAATTCTTGAATGGTATGGATGATTTGCATGGTGGGAACGTCCGTGTAAAGGAAAAGCGGTAAATGGTTTTCAGACGGCCTTTCCAATATTCAAGGCCGTCTGAAACATATTAATGAGCCGGATTATACGCTTTATGCGCTGAATGTGTGTTCTGCCGCCGGAAAAGATTGGTCTTTCACCGCTGCCACATAAGCCGCCACCGCAGCTTGAATACTGCTTTGGCCTTCCATAAAGTTTTTCACGAATTTGGCGGTTTTGCCGGGAAACACGCCGAGCATGTCGTGCATCACCAACACCTGCCCGTCGCAATCCACGCCCGCGCCGATGCCGATGGTCGGGCAGCGCACGCTGTCGGTCACGCGCTTGCCCAATTCGGCAGGCACGCATTCCATCAACACAATCGACGCACCCGCTTCATCGTGGGCGGTTGCATCGTTGAGCAAGGCGGCGGCCTTGTCGCCCTTGCCCTGCACCCTGTAGCCGCCGAACGCGTGCACCGATTGCGGTGTGAGGCCGATGTGGGCGCACACGGGAATGCCGCGCAATTGCAGAAATTCCGTCGTTTCCGCCATCCACACGCCGCCTTCAAGCTTGACCATGTGCGCGCCCGCCGCCATCAATTCGGCCGCAGCGGCAAAAGCCTGCTCCTTGCTCTGCTGATACGCGCCAAATGGCAAATCGCTGACAATCATGGCGTTTTGCGTGCCGCGCGCCACGGCGGCGGTGTGGTAACACATATCCTGCAAAGTCACCGGCAAGGTCGAAGTCTGCCCCTGCACGGTCATGCCGAGCGAGTCGCCCACCAGCAAAACATCCACGCCCGCTTCGTCCATCAGCGCGGCGAAGCTGGCTTCATAAGCGGTTAACATGGCGATTTTTTCGCCTGCGGCTTTCATTTTCTGCAAGGTGTTTACGGTAATCATCGGGGTCTCTTTGTAATCTAATAGTAGGACAACGCAAATCTGCATTGCGCTGGTTTTATTCCGGCCTCGGCTTACTGCCTTATATAAATGTGTTTCCCGGCCATAGGGTCAGGCATCCGTCAGCCCGATTGCCATCAAGGCATCGAGATATGGGAAAAAGCCCACTTTTTCGGGTGGCCTGTTTTCTTTCATGTAAACCATCCAGCCATCCGGATCTTCCGCTTGGGATTGGCCGCACGACAAATCCAGCAGCAGATAAGCACCGCCGCCGGTTGACAGGATTTCAACCATCAGGCGGGTGTCGTGGCGGGCGGCAAACTCTTCATACCAGTCTGCCTCGCCATAGGTATTGATTTCTTCGGCCATGCTGGTCATCTCAGCCAGACTTTTAAAGCCTGCAAACCCGTAAACATCCGTCAGCCCGTTCATCCGCTCGCGATACAGCCAACTCATCACTTGCGGCGCATGTGCCTGAAACAGTTTCCAAATATCCGCAGCGGTTTGCTGCTTTAGCGGCGATGCCGAATAAGCGTAATACTGCTGCCCGCCAAGCTCATACACAATCACCCGCAATACTTCCGACCTGCCTGTTTCAACCACCAAAGCATCGAGCGCAATCTGCGCCAACCTGCGCATGGTTTCGGGGAAATAGGCTTCAACGTCCGCCAGCTCCCGCTGCAATGCCGCCCGCCGCACCATCATGTCGTCGCTGGCATAATCGCGCCACAACGGCGGCAATGTCGAAGCTTCGCCCGTGAAAAGGCGAATCGGAGTGCCCAGCCAGTGGCTCAGATAGGCAAACATGTCGTCGCGTATGTTCATGGCGCATCAACCGTTTCTGATAAAGTGAAAAGAAGCAGATGCCGTCTATATAGTCGGAGAAATTATAGAGGGAAAACTTACTCTAATACAAGGCAGCAAGCTGCAGACAATACAGATAGTACGACAAGGCGAGCCAACGCCGCAGCAGAAACTCATTTCTTCGACTATATGATGTTGAATGCGGTGCTTTCAAATATTATTTTAGACTGTTTGCTCGCCGGTATTCAGACGGCCTATTCGCTCAGATTCAAATAATGGCGGCTGCCCTGCATATTGCTCATGGCGCGCAGCAGCATTTCGAAATGCTCGTCATTACCGGCAAAATCCATGTCGTCGGCATTGGCAATCAACAGCGGCGCATTCTGGTAAAGATGGAAGAAGCGGCGGTATTCATCCTGAATCAGCGCGAGGTAGCCGCCGGGAAACAGGTTGAGCATACCGCTGTTTTGTTTTTGCAGGCGCTTTTGTGCTGCTTCGTCGGATGTTTGCAGGTAAATCACCAAATCGGGCACGGGGTATTCGGGCATCACTTTACGCTTCATTTCCCAAAACAGCGTCTGTTCATTGCCGGGCTCGCGGCCGTTGAGCACCGCGGGTACGAAAATCTGGTCTTTTTCGAGCAGGAAATCGGCCACGATGCGCTCGTTTTTCTCTTCTTCGGTATTGATGATTTCCACCGCTTCGGCGCGGCGCATCAGGAAATACAGCTCGGTGGCCAGGCCGTGGTTTGCCGCATTGAGGTAAAACTGCTCCAGAAACGGATTGCGTTCGGGGCTTTCGGTCAGGTGCAGCGCGTCAAAATATTGCGCCAGACGGCGGCTGAGCTCCGATTTGCCGCTGCCAATCGAGCCTTCTACAACGATGTAACGATAATCCATGCTTAATCCTGTGCGGTATGGTGGTGTTCATTATCCGGTAACGGGCGGATGCCGCTGCTGCCGAGGCTTTGCGCCAACCCGGCGGCGCTGCCGTGACGCCCTATCCGGTAATCCGGTGCGATTTCGGCCAAGGGCAGCATTACAAAGCTGCGCTCGTGTGCACGCGGGTGCGGCAGGGTGAGCCGCACGCTGTCGTTTTGCTCGTGATTATAGTCGATAATGTCGAGGTCGAGGGTGCGCGGCGCATTGCGGAAACTGCGTTCGCGGCCGAAATCGGCTTCGATGCCGTTGAGCACCGCCAGCAGCGCTTCGCCGCCCAACGTGGTTTTGACCAGGCAGACGGCGTTGACGAAATCGGGCTGGTCGGCATAGCCCACCGGCGCGGTGATATAAAGAGAGGATGCGCGCAGCAGTTCAATCTGCGCATGCGCGGCAATGGCAGCGAGCGCGGCCTTTACCTGCTTTGCCGGATGATCCAGATTGCTGCCGAGCGCGATGACGGCGGTGGATGCGTGCTTCATGTGTTCAGACGGCCTTTGCTCAAAACGGCTTGTACCAGGCCAGATAAATGATGACGCAGAGGCAGGCCAGACACAGCAAATAGCCGATATTGGCCTTGGCTGTGCGCGGCTTTGCCTTGAGGGTGACGATGCCGATGGCGATATAGGCCAGCACTAGCAACAGTTTCACGCCCAACCAGTCGGCGTTGCCGAACGGGGTGAAATGGGTGATTTTCATCAACCACAGGCCGGTAAACAGCAGCATGGTGTCGTTGATGTGCGGCAGCGCTTTCAATATGCCGGGCAGCGGCTTTTGCGGGCGCGCGGCCAGCAGCCAGAAGCGCAGGTTGAAGAGGAGGATGGTGATGACCACAAAAGTCAGGTGGCTGTGTTTCACAAACAAATATTGCATTGGTTTGGGCTTTCTTTATGATTTATATCGCTAAACAATTTATGCTTCATACGGCGTCTGGGCTTGCGACCTTGTATCAGAATCTCATTTCTCCGACTATATAGTCGTTT
>JAUNTY010000037.1 GCA_030538415.1 Neisseria sp.
AGGCAGACAAGCAAAGCTGCGCTTTGCACTAGGCACCCGCCTGCGCGGGTGCGACGGTTGTTTTTCTTGTAAAGGTTTCAGACGGCCTGAATCACCGCTTGCCTGCGGCGGCGGGGTCAGGCGGCTTTGTCCGCCGCGGCCGGGGCTGCTTCAATCGGCAGCGACGGATCGCGCGACCATTCGTTCCATGAGCCGAAATACATTTTTACCTTGTTGTAACCGGCCTGCTTGAGCGCCAAAAAAGTGTTGGAGGCGCGGGCGCCCTTGAAGCAATAAAGAATGATTTCGTCATCTTTGGCAATGCCCGCGCTGTCGCACTCCGCTTTCACTTCGCCGGGGCTTTTAATCACCGGCCCTTGGGCGGAAGGCTTCATGAAACGGTACCACTCAATCCAGCGCGCGCCGGGCAGGCGGCCTTTGCGCGGGGCGAAATCCGCGCCGTAGGGGCTGGAGCTTTCGCCTATCCATTCCACCGCGTCGCGCACGTCCAGCAATACGGTATCGGTGCCGAGCGCCGCCAATACACCGGCGGCATCCACCATCACGTCGTTGGCTTGCAAATCATCAGGAAACACGGCCGCGACAGGCCGCGCAGCTTCGGTGGATACGGGCAGACCGGCGGCAAGCCAGGCGCTGTAGCCGCCGTTGAGCACTTTCACATCGGCATAGCCCAGCCAGTGCAGCAGGAAAAAGCCGCGGCAGGATTGGCCGTAACCGCCGTTGAGTGTGTCTTCGTAAAACACCACCGTTTCCCTGCCGGAAATGCCCGCCGCGCCGAGTGCGGCGGTGAAAGTGTCGCGCAGCTCGCGCAAGCCCTCGGGCGTGGAAGTGGCCAGGAAAGTGAAAATTTCGCGCAGGTTGACCGCGCCGGGAATATGGCCTGCAGCGTAGGCTTCGGCATCGCGGGTGTCGATAAACACGCTGTCGGCAGCGGGAAGGGCGCTCAATTCTGCGGGGGTAATCAAAACGTTTGAAAGTTTCATTGCAGGCTCCTTGCGGTGTGGGTGTGTGAAGGGGTAGTGAATCTCCAGCAAGGCGTGTGCCAGTTATTTATCTGATTAAATTCAAATGGATGGTGGTGATTCTCAAGGCCGATGGGCAGACAAAGCAGACGCAATGGCAACATTGTTGATATTGTATGGCGGATAAATGCAAAGGCCGTCTGAATGTTTCAGACGGCCTTTTTATCAGGCGAATCAGCGGTGCGCGAAAAATTTGCGCGGCGGATGGGGAGCGTGTTCGCAATGCTGGATGTATTTCCGGTAAAGCGACAGCAGCAGCGGCGCGGCAAGGGTAATCAGGGTGATGCACACCATCATCAGCGCGGCATAGTTGTTCAGAATGTCGAAATCGAAAACATGCCGGAAAAACGATGCGGCCAGCAGGGTCAGCAGCGCAACCACGGCCAGGCCGATTGCCAGCGTGACCGCTTTGGCGAGCCAGTGTGTTTTGCCGTTCATGTGTGCTCCTGTGTTTCAATAACCATGCGGGCATTATAAAGACGGTGGCGATAAAGTTGTTCGGTATGGGATTTAAATCGGGTAAAGTAATATTTTCAAGTGTTTATGCCTGTCATGAAAACACAGGAAAGGCCGTCTGAATATCGTTTCAGACGGCCTGTTGCCCCTCAATCAATCTTCACGCCTTTCAAGCGCATGGCGTTGGCGAGTACGGAAACCGAACTCATCGCCATCGCCGCGCCCGCGATAATCGGATTGAGAAAACCGAATGCGGCCAGCGGAATGCCGAAGATATTGTAGATAAACGCGAAAAACAGATTCTGCTTGATGTTTTTCAGAGTGGCGCGGGAAACCAGTAGCGCATCGACCATCTGGTTGACCGAATGCTGCATCAGCGTGGCGGAGGCGGCGGATTCGGCCACGTCTGCGCCGCCTTTCATGGCAAAGCTGACGTTGGCGGCGGCGAGCGCGGGCGCGTCGTTGATGCCGTCGCCGACCATTGCCACCACTTTGCCGCTGTCGCGTAGTTTTTGCACTTCGGCGGCTTTGTCGCGCGGACTCATGTTGCCGATGGCGTGGCCGATGCCGAGCTGTTTGGCGATATAGACCACCACGCTTTGATTGTCGCCGCTCATCACATACACATCAATTCCGTGGGCTTTCAGACGGCCTATGGCGGTGGCGGTGTCGGCTTTCAATTCGTCGGCCAAGGCAAACGCGCCTGCGGGAACATCATTCACCGATACGGCCACGATGCTGGCGATTTGCCATACTTCGCCTAAATTTTCAGGCAGTTGCAGAGTGCACCAATCGGGTTTACCCACTTTGACCACGCCCAATCCGGGCACTTCCGCCGTAATGCCTGCACCGGCTTCGGTTTTGGCATTGGCCGCTTCGGGAATATCGGTTTGGCGGTCGAGCGCGGCTTTGACAATCGCATTGGCGAGCGGGTGGGTGGCGTTTTGCTCCACGGCTGCAGCGGCGCGGTATAAGCCGTTTTCATCCAGCGGACTATCGGGATGCAGCCACACGGCGGCGACTTCGGGGCGGCCTTGCGTGAGCGTGCCGGTTTTGTCGAGCACCACGGCGTTGACATGGGCGGCTTCTTCCATCGCGGCGGCGTCTTTAAACCAGATGCCGTGTTTCACCGCCTTGCCCATGCCGACCATAATCGCGGCGGGGGTGGCGAGGCCGAGGGCGCACGGGCAGGCAATCACCAATACGGCCACGGCGTTCATCAGCGCGCTCACCCAATCGGCTTTGATATACCAGGTGATCAAAAAGGTCAGCACGGCGATGCCGACGACAACGGGCACGAATACCGCCGCCACTTTATCCGCCATCCGCGCAATCGGCGCTTTGCTGCCTTGCGCTTCGGAAAGCGCGGCCATCATGTCGCCCAAGAGGGTTTTGCTGCCGAGCTGTTCAGCGCGATAAACGACACTACCGTCGGTCATCATCGCGCCCGCCAACACCTTGCTGCCCGTGCTTTTGGCTTCGGGATTGGATTCGCCGGTAAGATGGCTTTCGTCTGCCCAGCCGTTGCCGCTTTCGACCATGCCGTCGGCGGCGATACGCTCGCCGTGGTTGGCGCGGATAAGGTCGCCGATTTGGATTTGATCCAGCGGCAGGCTTTGCCACCGGCCTTCGCGCTGCACATTGGCGTTTTTGGGGGTAAGTTTCAGCAGCAGGCCGAGGCTGTTGAGGCTGTGTTTTTTGGCGCGGTCTTCGAGGAATTTGCCGAGGCTGACGAAACCAATCACCATCACGCCCGCTTCAAAATAAACGTGCGCCATGCCGTCGTGTCCCATCGCGCGGTGTGAAAACAGCATAAACACGGAATAAAGGTAAATCGCCACCGTGCCGATGGTGACCAACACATCCATATTCGCCAAACCGCCTTTGATGGAAGCCCACGCGCTTTTGTAAAACGGCACGGCGAGCCAAAGCTGCACGATGCTGGCGAGCGCAAACTGCCACATCGCGGGCATCATCCAGCCGTGTTGCCCCGTCATCATGCCGACCATACCGATGATGAACGGGATGTTGATGGCCAGCAATAACCACAAACGCCAGCTTACATGAGTTTCCTTGATTTCGGCGGGTGTGTCGTCGGTTTGCAGGGTAGCGTGGTAGCCGGTTTTTTCGATGATTTGGGCAATCGCTTCGGGGCTGGTTTGGCTGTCGTCAAACGATACTTGTGCTTCTTCGCTGGCGAAATTGACCCCGGCTTCGCTGATAAAATCTTTTTTATTCAGCACTTTTTCGATGCGGCTGGCGCAGGCCTGGCAAGTCATGCCCTCGATGCTGAAACGGGCTTTTTGTTCCATGATATTTCCTTTCAGCCTGAATGGATTTCAGACGGCCTCTATTGCATAAAAGGCCGTCTGAACGATGATTGAAAGTGTGCAAGCGCTTACAGGGAAGCGTCGTAACCTGCATCTTCAACAGCTTCTACCAAAGCATCGATTGCCACTTTGGCCGGATTGTAAGTGACTTCTGCGCTGGCGGAAGCTAAATCGACATTGGCTTTTTCCACGCCGTCGAGCGCTTCCAAAACGCGGGTAACGCTGGCTACGCAGCCGCCGCAAGTCATGCCCGCTATGTTTAACTTGATGGTTTCCATGATGTTTTTCCTCTGAGGATGGGTCGATGGTTCACACTATAAACCTTGACGCAGGGGCAAGGTCAAGTGTTTGGCGGCAGATATGATGAAGCCGGTTTAAATAACGTGGGTTCGGGATAAGTGTTTAAGATATTCTTAAGGCCTTTGCAAAATTCCTGTTCGTCGCACCCGCGCAGGCGGGTGCCCAGCCTGAAGCACAGCTTCAGCTCAAACCTTGCCAACCCTGAAATTTACAACATCATGATTTATATTGGATTCTTAGAATCAGAGAAATAGGCAGACAAGCAAAGCTGCACTTTGCACTGGGCACCCGCCTGCGCGGGTGCGACGGTTGTTTTTTTGCAAAGGTTTCAGTCTTTCGGCTTTTCAGACGGCCTTTGAGCTTATTCCGGACAGCATAGTGGGAGAAGTTAAGAAGTGGTACTAGGAAAGCGAGCGCAGATAGTACAAGTAGTACAGCAAGCGAGCTTGACAACGTACCACAAATTAAATTCTTTCACTATATAGCCGGAGAAATTAGCTTCTGATACAAGGCGGCGAGCCGTAGACAGTACAGTAGGACGACAAGGCGAGCATGCCGTAGCAGAAATTAATTTCTTCGACTAATTAATTTCTTCGACTATAGTTCGCCTCACAGTATTTAAACCCCATAATTTAAACCCACATTTTTTAATGGGCATAAGGCCGTCTGAAACACAATGCGTTCAGACGGCCTTATGCCTTTCGCGTTTGTATTCAATTGTCCAGCTGCTCAAACAAGGCCCGTTTCAATTCGAGCTGGTTTTTCGGGTTTTCCAGATGCGGGCTGTAGAGCACGAAGCTGTCTTCCACGCGCTCGTCGAGGGTGGCGATTTTGGCGTAGCGCAGGCTGATTTCCTGCTCGGACAATACTTCGGCGATATTGGCCAGCAGGTAAGGGCGGTTGACGGCCACCAATTCCAGCGTGTACCAGCCCGGATAATCTTCTTCCGGCATCAATAAAATACTCGGCGCAATCGGCAGGTGGCGGCTGCGGCGGCTGCGGATGCCGCAGGTGGCGTCGTCGGTATCGGTGTGGCAGTCGTGGATGAAATTGTTGAGCTCGGCTTCAAGCGTGCTTTGCAGGTTGGGGTAGTCGGAAAATTCGTGTTGCGGCGGAATCTGCACGATAAAGGTGTCGAGAATGTAGTTGTGTTCGGTCACAAAGGCGCGTGCGGCAAGGATGTTGAGCCCCTGGTGGCTGAAAATGCGGCTCAGGCGCGCGAAAAGCTTGGGTGCGTTGGGCATGAACACCATCACTTGCAGGGTGTCGCTGGCGGGCAGGAAACGGGTGCGTGTTTGCGGGGTGCCGGTGTTGTGGACGAGGTTGGCGGTGTGCCACAAAATCTCCTGCAATTCGTGGCGCACGAAATAGGCGGGGCCGAGCGCGTGCCACAAGGCCTGTTGGGCGGATTCGGGCGTGCCGGTCTGGGTGAGCAGGTCGACGGCGCTTTGCTGGCGGCGGCTCACAATCACCGAGCGGCTGCTGCTCTCGCCGGCGAGGCGGCGGCGGGCGGAATGAAACAGGTTTTCCAAGAGGCTGGCTTTCCAGTCGTTCCAGAGTTTGGGGTTGGTGCCGCGGATGTCGGCGACGGTGAGCAGGTAAAGGGCGATGAGGCGCTCTTGTGTTTTGACTTTTGAGCAGAAGCGGGCAATAACATCGGGGTCTTGGATGTCTTCTTTCTGGGCGGTCGACGACATCAGCAGGTGGTCTTCCACCAGCCAGGCGAGCAGGTCGCTTTCTTCTTCACTCAGGAAATGGTCGGCGGCAAAGGTGCGCGCGTCGGCAATGCCTTGCCGGGCATGGTCGCCGCCGCGGCCTTTGGCGATGTCGTGAAACACGCAGGCCAGATAGAGAATGTATTGCTTTTCAAAGGCATGCATCAGCGCCGAGGCAAACGGCAGCTCGTGGCTGTGGGCGTCCATCGCCAGGCGGCGCATGTTGCGCAACACCATCAGAATATGGTCGTCGACAGGATAAATGTGAAACAAATCGTGTTGCAGCAGGCCGACGATTTTGCCCCAGGCGGGCAGGTAGCGGCCGAGCACGCCGTAGAGGTTGAGGAAACGGGCGACGTGGGTCAGGCCGCTGCCTTGTTTGAAAAAGCCGACAAAGTGCTCGCGGTTTATCGGATTTTCGTAAAATTTGCGGTTGATTTTTTGCGAGGCCGCCCACCAGTTGCGCAGGGTTTGCGGGGCGATGGCGGTGATGTCGTTGCGGGTTTGCAGGATATGGATGATTTTGAAAATATGGCCGGGTTTGTTGGTGAAGAGCTTTTTGTCTTTGGCGGCAATCTGGTTGCCGACCTGGTAATAATCGTCGTCGATGTCGTGCACGATGCGCGGCAGGCGGGAATAGACGCGCCCGCGCAGCATCGGCAGCAAAATGCCGTTGAGCTGCTTGACGGTTTTGGTGGCGCGGTAGAGCGTGCGCATCAGCTTTTCGCTTTTGATATATTGCGCGTCGTCGCGCAAATCCATGCTCTCGGCCACCTGGGTTTGCAAATCGAAAATCAGCCGGTCTTCTTCGCGACCGGCGGTGAGGTGCAAATCAATGCGGATTTTGGCGAGCTGCTTGTGGCTGTTCATCAGCATGCCCGCTTCGGCGCGGGTGATGATGCGTTGGCTGATGAGGCTGTGGATGTCGGCTTCCAGCCCCTGCGCCTTGGCCAGCCAGAGCATGGTGTGGATGTCGCGCAGGCCGCCGGGGCAGGTTTTGACGTTGGGCTCCAGGAGTGCGCCCGAGCCTTGCGCCTTGGCGTGGCGCTGTTGCATTTCGACGAGCTTGGCTTCGATAAAGGCAGCGGTGTCGCGCTGCAGGCTCAGGGTTTGCAGCAGGTGGCCTGCCACCAGATGGTTGCCGCAGATGAAGCGGGCTTCGAGAAAGGCGGTGTCGCTGGTGATGTCTTCCTGCGCGCTTTGGCACAATTGGGCGATGCTGCCGACCTTGATGGCGGGTGCGAGCTGCATGTCCCACAGGGTTTGCACGAAGCAGGCTACTTTTTCCTGCGTGGTTTCGTCCAGCGTTTCCGGTGCGGCAATCGCCAGGTCAAGATCGGAATGCGGATACATTTCGTCCCGCCCGAAGCCGCCGGTGGCCAGCAGGCACAAATCACCGACGCCGAAAATTTCCTGCCAGAGGGTTGCCAGCGCGGTTTCCAGCGCTTTGCCGTAGCTTTCGAAAAACACCATCGGCAGACGCTTGGTGCGGTAGCTTTCGATGGCTTGCTGTTTTTTGAATTTGAGGTCCTGGGTGGCAGACTGGATGACGGTTTGCATGAACATCTTTCTCGGGCAGGGTGTTTTCAGACGGCTGGTATGGTTGGAGAGATTAGATTCTGATACAAGGCGAACCAACGCCGTAGCAGAAACTCATTTCTCCGACTATATTGGGAATAATGCACCTGATGGTGCGGCTTGGCAATATGATGCTATCCGCAAGGTTGTTGCGAAAAAGGCAGTGTTTCAGACGGCCTTTCAGACGGCCTTGTCGGGATTCGATGCGTTTTACACCGTCATTTCCAGCCGCGCCTGCGGCGGCAATAACAGCTGCCAGGCGGGCACGCCCAGCGCGGCGGCCATTTTTTCGATATTCGACAGCGCGATGTTCCAGCGTTTGCGTTCTACCGCCGACACGTAAGTGCGGTCGAGGCCGCATTGGCGCGCCAGCTCTTCCTGCGACCAGCCTTTGTTGACGCGAAACAGGCGCATGTTGTAGGCGAGCACGGCGCGCAGATCGGATTCGTCGGGCAACTCGGCAGGCGCGGTAAGTTTGTTGGCCATCATGTTTCCTTTGTATTGTTTGCTTTAACGGATTTTACTTCACATTAAATGAAAAAGAAAGGCCGTCTGAAAGGCTGGCGAGCCTGCCGAACCATTCAGACGGCCTTGTGATGGGTTTATTCGGTGCGGTTTGCTTGTTCTTTTTCGGCTTTGGCCGACCACCAAGAAGCCAGTAGCGAGCCGGAAATATTGTGCCATACGCTGAAAATGGCGCTCGGCACGGCAGAGAGCGGCGAGAAATAGGCGGAAGCCAGCGCGGCGCCGAGGCCGGAATTCTGCATGCCCACTTCGATGGCCAGTGTTTTTTGCGCATCATAGGGCAGCTTGCAGAGCTTGGCGGTAAAGAAGCCGAGCAGATAGCCGATGGCATTGTGCAGGATAACCACGCCGAAAATCAGCAGGCCGCTTTCGGCGATTTTCGGTTTGCTGGCGCCGACCACCGCGCCGATAATCAATACAATCGCCACCACCGAAACCAACGGCAGCATGTCGGCGGCCTGTTCGGTCTGCTTCTTGAACAGCACATGCGCCGCGATGCCGAGGATAATCGGCAGCAACACCATTTTCAGAATCGACACAAACATGGCCGCAGCCGATATTTCCAGCCACTGGTTGGCCAAAATATAAAAAATTGCCGGGGTGAGCACGGGGGCGAGCAGGGTGGAAATAGAGGTGACGGCCACCGAAAGCGCCACATTGCCGCGGGCGAGATAGGTAATCACATTGGAGGCGGTGCCGCCCGGACAGGAGCCGACCAGAATCACGCCGATGGCGATTTCGGCGGGCAGCTTGAAGCCGACAGCCAGCGCATAAGCGGTCAACGGCATAATTACGAATTGCGCCACCACACCGATAATCACGGCTTTGGGATGCTGGCCGAGGATTTTGAAATCCACCGGCGAGAGCGTCATGCCCATGCCGAACATGATGATGCCGAGCAGCCAGGGGATATAAGGCAGCACCCACATGAAGGCGGCGGGTGAGATAAAAGCCGTGACGGCGGCCAGAGCCGCCCACAGCGCGAAAGTGTTGCCGAAAAAACGGCTCAGTCTGATTAAAATGTCCATGGGCAAACGCATGCGAAAAAGCGCAAGCATACGCTAATTTGCATGCGGATGAAAGGCTTGGCACACGGCTTTCAGACGGCTAGGGCTTTTGCTCCGGCCGGCGGGGGCAATCCGGCGGCTTAGAAAATCGCGTTGTCGGCAATCAGCTCGAGGCGCCGGTTTTGCGCGGCAACCAGGGCATTTCTCAAACGGCGTGCTGCGGGGGCGATTTCGCCGGCCAGCATGCCGATTTCGCCGATGCCGCTGTCGCGCAGCATGTCGGCGGCGGCACCGTGCAGCCATACGCCGCCGCAGGCCGCTTCTTCGGGCGCAATGCCTTGCGCCAGCAGGCTGCCGACGATGCCGCTCAACACGTCGCCGCTGCCTGCGGTGGCCAGGCCGGGATTGCCGCTGGTGTTTTCATATTCTTCGCAGGTGTCGGGTGCGGCCACCAATGTGCGGTGGCCTTTGAGAATGGTCAATGCGTTGAAGCGGGTGGCGATGCGGTAGGCGGCGCGGCTGCGGTCGGCCTCTACGTCGGCTGTGGTAATGCCGAGCAGGCGTGCGGCTTCGGCGGGGTGGGGCGTGAGTATCAACGCCGTTTGTTGCGCGGCCAGCCCGGCCAAGTCGGCATGGTGCGCCAACAGGGTGAGCGCGTCGGCATCAAGCAGCAGCGGGGCGGCGTGGCGCGCGGACAGTTGCGCGTGCAGCACGGCGGCGGATTCTTCGCCCAGCCCCAGCCCGCAGCCTGCAACCCAGGCGCTGATGTCCGGCCGCTTTTGCAGGCTGCGGGCGGTGTCAAGCATGATTTCGGGGCGCCCGTCGATCACGGGCAGCGGCAGCGAGGGCTGGTTGAAGCCTGCCCACACTTTGCCGCAGCCCGTGTAGATGGCGGCGGTGGCGGCCAGAATGACCGCACCGCTCATGCCCGCAGTGCCGCCGATGACGGCCAGCGTGCCGTAAGTGCCTTTGTGACTTTCTTCGGCGCGTGCGCTGAACACATGGGGAAACTGCGCGGCTTCTTCGAGCAGGTGGTCGAAGTTTTCAGGAAGGCTGGCGTTTGAAAACATGGTGATTCCCTCGGTCAAATTGGTTACAATAAAACATCAGGGCGGGCTTGCAGGCCGTCTGAAAACCACGTCCATCATATAAGAACGAAAGCGGATTATGAAGCAAAAACTGAAAGTATGGGATTTACCCACGCGCCTGTTTCACTGGACTTTGGTGCTGGCGCTGGCGTTTATGTGGTATAGCGGCGAAACCGGCGGCAATCTGATGGCTTGGCATTTGCGCTGTGGCCTGTTTATTTTGGCGCTGGTGGTGTTTCGCATCTGTTGGGGTTTGTGGGGCAGCGACACATCGCGCTTCAGCCAGTTTGTGCGCGGGCCCAAGCAGATTAAGCGCTATCTGCAAGGCGGGCTCACCGAAAACGAGCAGCCCGGCCACAATCCTTTGGGCGCGCTGATGGTGCTGGCGTTGTTGGCGGCGCTGCTGGTGCAATTGATTAGCGGTTTGTTTGCCAGTGATGAAAACATGTGGCTTTACAACGGCTATCTCAACAGCCTGGTAAGCAGTGAAGCGGGCGCTACGGCGCGCGGCATCCACATCGCGTTTTTCAATGTGTTGCTGGCTTTGGCGGCGGTGCATGTGCTCACGATTTTGGTGTATAAGTTTGTGAAGAAACATGATTTAGTCAAGCCGATGCTGACCGGTTACAAAGAGCTGGAAGGCGGTGTGCCGGAACTGAAATTTGCCGGTTTGGGCAAGTTGGCGATGGCGGTGATTTCGGCTGTGCTGATTGTGGCGCTGGTGGTCATGACAGCGGGTTGACGGTTTCAGACGGCCTGAGGCCTTTGCAAAATATCTTTATGCTGCATCGCAAAAGCATCCGCTCCGTCATTCCGGCGCAGGCCGGAATCCATAGCTCGCCATGAAAACCCATTTGGAATCAAATAACTGGATCTTGGATAAATGGATTCCGGCCTGCGCCGGAATGACGGATGTAATGGATATTTCCAAGAAAAAAGTATTTTGCAAAGGCCTCAGGCCGTCTGAAAGCATACGGGTTTTGCTGCAAACAAGTATAGTCGTTTCAATTTAGATTGAGACAAGGCAGCAAGCCGCAGACAGTACAGATAGTACGGCAAGGCGCAGCAACGCTGTATCAATCTAACGGAACGACTATAAAAGGCCGTCTGAAACGATGCTTGCGTTTCAGACGGCCTTTTCGATGGCTCAATCAGATTATTGTTGGTTCCAACGTTCGATCGATTCTTTAATCACCGCTTTGGCTTCTTCCACGTCGCCCCAGCTTTCCACTTTGGTCGAACCCGGTTTTTTCAGGGCTTTGTAATTGTTGAAGTGGAATTCGATTTGTTTGATCAATTGCTGCGGCAAATCGGCCAGTGAATTGTAGGCATTGCCGTTGTTGCGGTCGTCGGCAGGTACGCATACGATTTTGTCGTCCACTTCGCCGTCGTCAACGAATTTCATCACGCCGATGACTTTCGCTTCGAGAAACACGCCGGTGGCCAAAGGCTGTTCGGTTACCAGCAATACGTCCAGCTCGTCGCCGTCTTCATCGAGCGTTTGCGGGATAAAGCCGTAGTTGGTCGGCTTGGCGAAAATGGCGGGCTCTACGCGGTCGAGTTGGAAGGCGGCCAGCTTGCGGTTCCATTCGATTTTGTGGTTGCTGCCGGCGGGGATTTCGTTGACGACATTGATGATGCCGCCGTCCACGTCGCCGGGGGTGAGGATTTGGTTGAAATCAGCCATGATTTTTCCTTTGAAATAGGGTGTTAAACGGGCAGAAGTATAGCAGTTTTTCAGACGGCCTGAAACGCGGTTATAATGCCGTCTGAACAAATATGATAAGGATGCCGCCCGTGTTGGCCGAAAAACTGATTCCCCATGTCGATACCGTATTGCGCACTTTATTCGCCCCCGCCGCCAGCACACGGCCGTTTCCCGATGCGGGCTTGGAAGAGGGCGAAATGAGCGATGCCGACAAACAGCACGCGCTCGGGCTGATGCGGGTCAACCACGTCGGCGAGGTGTGCGCGCAGGCTTTGTATCAGGGGCAGGCGCTGACCGCCCGCAGCGCGGAAAACCGCGAAGCGCTGCAACACGCGGCTTATGAGGAAGTCGAGCATCTGGCCTGGACGGAAAAGCGGGTGAAGGAATTGGGCGGGCGCACCAGCGTGTTTAATCCGCTCTGGTATGCCGGTTCGCTCACCATCGGCATCGGCGCGGGCTTGCTCGGCGACAAATGGAATCTGGGCTTTTTGGAAGAAACCGAACATCAGGTCACCGCGCATCTGGAAGAACACCTCGAAGCATTGCCGCCGCAAGATGCCAAATCCCGCGCCATTGTGGCGCAAATGCGGCTGGATGAAATGCAACACGCCGAGATGGCGAATCAGTTCGGCGCCGCGCCGCTGCCGCTGCCGGTGAAGGAAATGATGAAGCTGACCTCGAAAATCATGACTTCCATCAGCTATCGGCTGTGAAATAATGATTGGTTTTTCTGCCGAACGAGGCCGTCTGAAAACGGCAGCGTTCGGCTTGTTTGTGTAGTCAATTAAAATTAAGAACAATACAGCGTTGGCTTCGTCTTGCCGCCTTGTCTTCTTCTTATTTTAATTGACTATATTTTGTGAAAATTATTAAGGATAAAAATGCGTTTTACTTATTTGGAACGAAACCTGCGGCAGGTATGGCTGCTGTGGATGGTGCTGGTGGCGGTAATGTTCGTCGGGCGCGGCTTTCTCTACGGCTATTTTGTGGCTGCGGATGTGCGGCAGCAGTATGCGGGGGATTTGGCGGCATTGCTGAAAACCGGTTTGCTGTTCGACATTAAGATTGCTTCGATTTGTGCGGCGGTGGTATTGCTGCCCGGTTTGCTGAGCCTGTTGTGGGGCAAGGCGGCAATGGTGTACGCACGGATTCAGAAACCGCTGGCGGTGTTGTTGGTGGCGCTGGTGTTGCTGGCGACGGTGGCGAATGTGTTTTATTTCAAGGTGTATGAGCGCCAGTTTGATGTGTTTGTGTTTGGATTGGCCGAAGAAGACACGCAGGCGGTGTTGAAAACCATTTGGTCTGATTATCCTGTTTTATTGATTTCGGGGGGGGTTAATAGCTTTTGGCTATTTGATTAACCGTTTTTTCAACACTGCACTTGCTGCAAAACCATTGGCCGCACATAAAAAATGGCTGGTGCTTGCGGCAGTTGTCACGATTGTTTTGCTGGCTGCAGGTATCCGCGGCTCTATCGGCAAATTTCCCTTACGTCAAGACAGCGCGCAAATCTCCACTTCGGTTCACATCAACCGCCTTGTTCCCAATGCCTTGATTGCGCTTGATTGGGCGCGCAAGGAACACAAAAACAGCAACCAGTTTCATCCCGTCAGCGATTCAGACGGCATCACGCTGATTAGCCGTTTGTCCGGCGAGAAGGCTGATTCTGCTGATTTACAGCAATTTATTGTCAAAGCTACCGTAAATCCGAGTGTGGAAAAACGTCGCCCGAATGTGGTGTTGGCGGTGATGGAAAGCATGGGCAGCCATCTGCTTGATTTCAATAATGGCGAACGGGATTTGCTGGGCGGGTTGCAAACGCATTTCGACAATGATTGGCTTTACCGAAAATTTGTTTCCGAAGGCGACGGTACCAGCGACAGCCTGCACCGCCTGTTTGTGCGCAGCCCGATTGTCAATCTGAGCCAAAGCAGCGCGAAAAACAAAACCTTTCCGAGCAATATGTTTCAGCCTTATCTGGATGCAGGTTATGAGGTTGTGTATATCACGGCGGGCAACGGCGGTTGGCGTGATTTTGACAGCTTTCTGCGCCATTTGGGTGTGAACGAATTTGTCGATGAAAATGCTTTGAAACGGCATTATCCCGAAGCGGTTTCGGAGACTTGGGGCGTGCCGGATGAATTCATGTTCCGCTACGCGGCCGAAAAACTGGCGGCGGCGGAGAAAAGCGGCAAGCCGGTGTTCATCATGCTGCTTTCTATTACCAACCATCCGCCGTATAAACTTCCTGCGCCGCACCGCGAACAGCAGTTTGCGTTGAGCGGCGATGAAGCGGCACGGCTGGCGAATCTGGCACGCGGCGAGGAGCTGAACAGGATTCTGAATACCTTCCGTTACAGCAACGACCAGCTCGGCCGCTTTATCGGCGCAGTGAAGCAAAACGCGCCCGATACCATTATCGCCGCCACCGGCGACCACAATATGCGCGCCATCGGCTATCCGCAACCCGAAGAAGCGGCGCTCGGTCATGCCGTGCCGTTTTACCTGTATGTGCCCGAGCGCTATCGTGAAAATCATGTTTACCAGCCGCAGCGGGCGGGTTCGCACAAAGACATCATGCCGACACTCTACGCGCTCAGTTTGTCCAACCGCCCCTATTATCAAAACGGCTGCGATTTGACCGCACCCGAACAAATGGGAATGTGGTGCGGTTACGGTTATAACACCGAAGTGGTGGTGACGGAAAAGGGCTTTTACCATGCGGGCAGTAAGCAATATTACCGCTGGTCGGATGAGATGAAACTGAGTACCGAACAAGCTGCGCCCGACAAATTGGAACAGATGCTGATTGAACGTACTTCTGTTTATGGTTCGTTCTTGGATTGGCAGATTAATAAAATGGCGAGCGGTTCGAAAGAATAGGGCGTTTTGAACATAAAAAGGCCGTCTGAAAAAAGTTTCAGACGGCCTTCGTGCGTTCAAACAAACGGGTCGGACAGGGCGCGCTTTGGGGCGTTCAGACGGCCTCTCGCTGCAAACGTCGCGCCAAATCGAGAATGGCTTGCTGGTTGGAAGGCGAAAACGCCAAATCCGCCGCCGCTTCGGCGGGCAGCCATCGGTGGCGGGTGTGTTCCGCGCTCAGGGTAATCGGCGTGTCGGCAGCGATGCAGGCGGAGAAAACGTGTTCGGTATTGTGGGTCACGCCGGGCGGATAGCGGTGGCGCCAATGCGGATAAATTTCGTATTGCTGGCTTTGCCGCCAATCGTTTAATTGGCCGTCTGAAAGGCAAATGCCGGTTTCTTCAAACACTTCGCGGCGGGCGGTTTCGGCCAGCGTTTCGCCGGACTCGATGCTGCCCGTAACCGACTGCCAAAAGCCTTCGCGGTCGGCGCGTTCGATAAGCAGCACATTGCCTTCGGTGTCGTGCAATACCACCAATACGGAAACGGGTTGCTTGAGCGGTTTGGTTTTGCGCGTCATCACTTGTCTCCGTCATTGTCGAAGGTTTCTTCGGAGCGGGTGTCGCTGCGGGCTTTTTGTCCGGCGCGCAGGATGGCTTCTGCATCGGGCTCGGGCTGCTCGTTGAGAATGCGTACTTCGCGTTGCGGGTAGGGAAATTCGATATTGTTTTCGTTAAAGCGTTTCCAGATATCCAGCAAAATGGCGGAGAAAAGGCCGGTAAAGCCGTTTTCCGGGTCTTTTACCCAGAAACCCAGCCGCAGATTGATGCCGTTGTCGGCAAATTCGATGAGATAGGCTTTCGGTGCCGGATTGCTTTCCACACGCTCCTGTGCGCCGGCAACGGCTTCGAGAATCTGCATCGCCTGGGTCAGGTCGGTGTGGTAGGCCACTTGGATGTCCAGACTCTGCCACAGTGATTTTGAAGTATAGGATTCGTTGATGACGGTGGAGGTGACGAAGGTTTCGTTCGGAATCAGCGCTTCTGCACCGGCGGCGCTGCGCAACACCACGAAGCGGCCGGTGATTTTGGTGACGTAGCCGGTGAAGCTGTTGACGGTAAGGCGGTCGCCGGGGCGGATGGAGCGGTCGCCCAGAATGATGAAGCCGGAAATGTAATTGCTGGCCACTTTTTGCAGGCCGAAACCGATGCCGACGCCGAGTGCGCCGCCGAACACGGACAATACGGTCAGGTCGATACCCACGAGCGGTAGGGCAATCAGCACCGACAGGAAAATCAACACGGTTTTGATGATTTTGGAAAACATGATGCGCAGGTTGAGATCCAGCCTTTGGTTGCGCATCAGGCGGTTGTCGATGAATTTGGCCAGCCACAAGGCCAGCAAGACCACGATACCGATCCACAGCAGGCCGGTCAAAACCGTGTAAAGATTGAGGCTGGCCGCGCCAAACGGAATCTCTACCGATTTCATGCCGTCGATAAGCATATCGTCGATGCCGGAAATCCAGGTGAAAAAAGCCACCCACAAGGCGCCGGACATCGAGCGCTCGAGCCAGTCGGTGTATTTGTTGTCGGGCAGGGCAGCATTGATAAAGGCCAGCGCCAACCGGATCAGAATCAGCCAGCGCGCGGCCATTGCCAACAGGTGCAGCCACAAAGCCCGGCCGTCAAAAATCGTCCACAGCGAGAGCGCGATGATGGAAGCAAGCAGCAACAACAGCGGCCACAGCAGCCGCTGGCCGAGATGGCGGCCGAAAGCCCAACGGTTGGGCTGTATCGGGTGGCGGCGGATCCACCAGGCCGACAGCCAATAAGTGAGCAGCATCAAGGCGATACACACAGCCAAATCCAGCCAGCCTTCGGGTCGGTTGAAGGTGCGCTCCAGCAGTTGCGAAGTAAACTGTTGGCGGGCAAACAGGTTGAGGAAAAAATCTTTCAGATTGTTGCCGGTGTGTTCGATAAGATTGGAGCCGGTAAGGGTAATGTTGCTGAATGTGTGAAGCATGTGTTGCTTTCTTGGCGGGTAATCGAAATTGCAGGCGCCATTATAACGCGCCATAGGGGCTAGGGCTTCCTGACAATTCGATTTACGGGTGCTTTTTGCCCCTGAAAACGCATCTGCTGCGTTAAAAAGCCTCGCAAGATGTCCAATCTTGCTACGTTTTGGCTGGTTTTACTAGCGCAGCGTGTAAAACCGCCCTCTTTGAGTAGGCTTGCATCTGCATTTTCAGGAACAAAAATCCCCTCATAAACAAATTGTCAGGAAGCCCTAGGGGCAGGTCTTGGCAGGGGCGGAAGAGTGCGGATCTTGAAAATACTGTAGTGGTTTTGATTAATGTCGGTTAAGAAAATTCGGGTAAGTCCCGGGTAACAGAAGCCGCCGACCAATAGGCAATAGGGATGATATTTTTGCTTGCATAAAGACCGGTTGCTATTTATAATAACGCGTTTTGCAACCTTGCCTTTCGCTCTTCGCATGGTGGAAGGCTGTTTTAAACCGTAAGGAGATAACATGCGTCATTATGAGATCGTGTTTATCGTTCATCCTGATCAAAGCGAGCAAGTGCCCGCTATGGTTGAGCGTTACAAAACCATGATTACCGAAGCCAACGGTACCATCCACCGTCTGGAAGACTGGGGCCGCCGCCAACTGGCTTACCCGATCAACAAAATCCACAAAGCACACTATGTTTTGATGAACATCGAAACCACGCCTGAAGTGGTGGAAGAAATCGAAACCGCTTTCCGCTTCAACGATGCGGTATTGCGTCATCTGACCATCAAAACCAAACACGCGGTTACCGAAGCTTCTCCGATGATGAAAGAAGAGAAGTCTAAAAGCCTGCTGAGCAACGGCGCTGCTGCCGAAGCCAAAGAAGAAACTGCCGAAGCGTAAGCAAGATTGGACAATCTGCTCCGGCTCACCGCCCAAATCAGCCAATGCGGCGACATCCGCTACACCCCCGCCGGCCTGCCGGTGTTGGATTTGGTGCTGAAACACGAATCATGGCAGCTTGAAAACGGCCAGCAATGCCTGGTGAAATTCGAGTTACAGGCCAAGATTCTCGGTGAAGAGGCTTTGCAGTGGCAACACCGGCAAAATACCGTGGTCGAAGTCACAGGCTTTCTCGCACAGCGAAGCCAGCGCTTTCCCCGACCGGTGTTGCGGATACAAAACATTCAAGAATATAAAGGTTAAACGACAATGGCTCGTCAATCATTCAAACGTAGAAAATACTGCCGTTTCACGGCTGAAAAAATCCAGGAAGTGGATTACAAACAAGTAGATCTGTTGAAAGACTTTATCGCTGAAAACGGCAAAATCATTCCTGCCCGCATCACCGGTACCAAAGCAGGCTACCAACGTCAACTGTCTGTTGCGGTTAAACGCGCCCGTTTCCTGGCGCTGTTGCCCTACACCGACCAACACAAATAATTGACGGAGAAAAGTAACATGCAAATCATTCTGTTAGAAAAAATCGGCGGTCTGGGCAATCTGGGCGACGTGGTTACCGTGAAAAACGGCTATGCCCGCAACTTCCTGATCCCCAGCGGCAAAGCCAAACGCGCGACCGCAGCCAATATGCAAGAGTTTGAAGCACGCCGCGCCGAACTCGAAGCCAAACAAGCCGAAATCCTGGCCGATGCCCAAGCGCGTCAAGCCAAACTCGACGGCCAAACCGTTACCGTGGCGCAAAAAGCCGGTGTTGACGGCCGCCTGTTCGGCTCTGTAACCAACGCCGACATCGCTGCCGCCATTCAGGCCAGCGGTATCGAGGCGGTTAAAGCCAATGTGCGTCTGCCGGAAGGTCCGCTGAAAGCGGTTGGCGAATACGAAGTCGAAGTGGCTCTGCACACCGACGCCGTAGCCAAAATCACCGTGGCGGTCGTACCTGCTGCCGAATAAGCCTTGTGCTTTGAAAATGCCGTCTGAATTTCAGACGGCATTTTTGTATCTGTAAAGTATAGTCGGAGAAATGAGATTCTGATACAAGGCGAGCCAACGCCGTAGCAGAAACTCATTGCTTCGACTATAGTGGCGGAACAGGCCGTCTGAAACAAACACCGCTTTCAGGCGGCCTGTAAATTTGATACACTGCGGGCTGCTTATCCACTTGCCGATATGGGAATACAGACCATGAAAAAATTTGCCGTTCCGTTTGCCGTGACCTTGATTTTGGCGGCTTGCAGCGCACCGCAGCAACCTGCCGAACAAACGGCAGAAACCCCTGTTGCGCCGCTGGCGAAACGGCCGGTGTTCAACGACAGCGCCGAATCGGTGGCGATCAGCGGTTTCAACGGCAATGCCAATGTGCAGCGTTTTATCGACCATGAAGTGAAAAGCGGTCAGTTTTCGTATAACGAACTGCAAAACTTTTTCGGCGGTGTCGAGTATAAGGGCAACATCATCAACATCATGAACCGCCCCGGCACATCACGCCCGTGGTATGAATTCCGTCAGGCCAATGCGGGCGGCAGCCGGGTTGCCAACGGCAAGCAGTTTTATGCGAAAAACAAAGGCGTGATTGATGCGGTGGCGCAAAGCTACGGCGTGCCTGCGGAAATCATCGTTGCCATTGTCGGCATCGAAACCAATTACGGCACCAATATGGGCAGCTTCCGCGTGGCCGATTCCTTGAGCACGCTGGCGTTTGATTACCCGCGCCGCGCCGAATTTTTCCAAAAAGAATTGAACGAATTTCTGCTGATGGCCAAAGCGGAAAAACGCGATATTTTCAGCTTCAAAGGCAGCTACGCCGGTGCGATGGGGATGCCGCAGTTTATGCCGTCAAGCTTCCGCAAATACGCGGTGGATTATGACGGCGACGGTTTCCACGATATTTGGAACAACGTCGGCGATGTCGCCGCATCGGTGGCGAATTATATGAAGGCGCACGGTTGGAAAACCAACGGCAAGATGGTGGTGCCGGTGTCGCTGACCATCACGCAGGAATTGCAGAACATCATCGACGAAAAAACCGCGCTCACCCGCACGGTCGCCGATTTCAAACGCTTGGGCGTGCAGCCGCAGGAATATGTGGCCGACAGCGAACCCGCCTTGCTGTATCGCTTGGAAACCGCCCCCGGCGTGTATGAATATTATCTCGGCCTGAACAATTTCTATGCCGTTTGGCAATACAACCACAGCCGTATGTATGTCACCGCCGTGCGCGACATTGCCAACGGCGTCAGCGGCAATTACCGCCTGTAAGCGAGCAGAATATGGCGTATCAAGTCTTGGCGCGCAAATGGCGGCCGAAAACCTTTGCCGATTTGGTCGGCCAAGAGCATGTAGTCAAAGCGCTGCGAAACGCGCTGGATAAAGGCCGTCTGCACCATGCCTATCTGCTCACCGGCACGCGCGGGGTCGGTAAAACCACCATTGCGCGGATTTTGGCGAAAAGCCTCAATTGCGAACAGGCACACAACGGTGAGCCTTGCGGCGTCTGCTCAAGCTGTACCCAAATCGATGCAGGCCGCTATGTCGATTTGCTCGAAATCGACGCGGCCTCCAATACCGGCATCGACAACATCCGCGAAGTGTTGGAAAATGCCCAATATGCGCCCACGGTCGGTAAATACAAAGTCTATATCATCGACGAAGTGCATATGCTCTCGAAAAGCGCCTTCAACGCGATGCTGAAAACGCTGGAAGAGCCGCCCGAACACGTCAAATTCATCCTCGCCACCACCGATCCGCACAAAGTGCCGATTACCGTATTGAGCCGCTGCCTGCAATTCGTGTTGCGCAACATGACCGGCCAGCAAGTCGCCGATCATTTGGCTTATGTGTTGGGCGAAGAACAAATCGCCTTTGAACCCGCAGCCTTGCAACTGTTAGGCCGCGCAGCGATGGGCTCGATGCGCGATGCCTTGAGCCTGCTCGATCAGGCGATTGCGATGGGCTCGGGCAGCGTGACCGAGCAAGACGTGCGCCAAATGATAGGCGCGGTCGATAAACGCTATCTGTATGAATTGTTGCAACATATCGTCAACCAAGACGGCGAAGCGCTGATGGCCAAAGCGCAGGAAATGGCCGCCCGCGCCATCGGTTTCGACAGCGCCTTGGGCGAGTTGGCGATGCTGCTGCAACGCTTGGCGATGCTGAAAACCGTGCCCGAAGCCCTCGCTGACGACCCCGAACACGACACGCTCAGCCGCTTGGCGCATTACTTGAGCGGCGAGCAAATCCAGCTTTACTACCAATGCGCCATCCACGGCAAACACGATTTGAGCCTCGCGCCCGACGAATACGCGGGCTTTGTGATGACCTTGCTGCGGATGCTGGCGTTTACGCCGGTGGCGGCCAAGCCGTATGAGATTGATGAAGTGGTGGAGGGCACACAACTGCATAATCCCCGGCAATCGGAGCGTGCTGCAAAAAAGCCGCTGACTCTGCCTGAGCCTGCGCCTGAAACGCGGGCCGCCGAAGCGTTGCCGCAAATCGAGGCGGCAGAGACGGCAAGTGCACCGCAAAATCATGTGAAAACCGAAGCCGAGCCTCCGAAAGAACAGGCGGACAAAGACATTCCGCCCTGGGAAGAGGCAGCGGTTGCGGATTTGCCTGCCGAAGTGGCGCAGGCAGCCGAGCCTGAACAGGTGATGACGCCATCCGAACCTGAACCTGAGCCCGAAGCGGTTGTTGCCGCCGCACAAGTTGCCGAACCGGCATGGCAGGCGGTGGTGTCGCCGGTGGCGGAAGAAGCTTTTGGCGAATATGCGCCGGAATACGCAGAAAGCGCGGCCGAGTCTGATTACGCCGAGGCCGATTTCCCGCCGCCTGAAACGGATGAAGAAGGTTATGCCGCTTATGCAGGCGAGCCGCCACTGCCGGCGGCAGTGGCAGAGTTAGTGGAGGCAGGTGGAGAGCCGGAAAAAGAAGAAAACGCGGAAGAGCCGGAGTTTGTGCCGCTGCCCGAATTTTCCCCGGGGCATTGGGCGGCGATTGTGAAAAGGCTGGCGCCCAAGCTCGGCGCCGCACAAATGATTGCCCAACATGCTGCCTGGACGGCTTATGATGCAGACAGCGGCCTGTTAAAATTCGCCCTCACCAGTGAAGCGCGCGCCACGACCAATAAAGAGCGGCTGGATAAAATACGCGATACTCTGGCTGAAGCTTATGGCCTGGCGCTCAAGCTGCAAACCGAGCCCTGGCGCGACGATGCGGGCTGGGAAACCCCGACCATGCGGCGAAAACGCATTCAGCAGGAAGGCCGCGAACGGGCGCAGCAATTATTGGAAGCCGATCCGGCGGCGCAGCAGCTTTTGCAGCTTTTCGGCGGCAAATGGCGCCCGGACACGCTGGAATTGGCTGAAAATCAAGAATAATGCGGCCACAGGCCGTCTGAAAATTAACCCCATATATCAACAGGAGCAAGACCATGTTTGGAAAAGCCGGATTGGGCGGATTGATGAAGCAGGCCCAGCAAATGCAGGACAATATGAAAAAAGCGCAAGCCAGGCTTGCCGAAACCGAAGTGAGCGGCGAGGCCGGCAACGGCCTGGTCAAAGTCACCATGACCTGCAACCATGTGGTGCGCAAGCTGGACATCAGCGAAGAGCTGATTCAGGAAGCCGCCGATGACAAGGAAATGCTGGAAGACTTGATTCTGGCAGCCATCAATGATGCGGGCAGCAAAGCCGAAGAAACCACCAGCAAAACCATGGGCGCATTCACACAAGGGCTGCCGCCGGGCATGGGCGATTTCTTCAAATAAGCCGCAAACCATATCATCAGAGGCCGTCTGAAAAGCGTTCAGACGGCCTCTGATGCCTATTTATAAAAATAAGCTATAGTTGGAGAAATTAGATTCTGATACAAGGCGGGTCAACGCAGTCAGGTTGTTTTTACGAATGGGTATAATGCGATATACCGGTATGAATTCGGCTTGCTGGATATCTATTGCAGCATCGCTGTGTCTCGTTGGTTTAAATGCGTGGTTTTCAGCTGTTGCCTGAACGCTGCCGTTTTGCCGCAAACGGTTATCGTGCGGTAATAAAATTTGACACTTTGGCCGCGACTGCCTACAATTCCCGCCTGACAAGCACTTTGTCGTTCCATCCTGGCCGCATCGGCCGCTCCCATTCCGTCCATTCGCGATTTATTTTTCAGACGGCCCCCGTACCGTTTCATCTTACAGACCATACATCCATACTATGCACGTTTCCGAACTACAAACCCAGCATATTTCCAAACTTCTGGAAATGGCCGAACAACACAATATTGAAAACGCCAACCGTCTGCGCAAACAGGATCTGGTATTCGCCATCGTGCGCCAGATGATGAAGCAGGGCGAAAGCTTTACCTGCTCGGGCACGCTTGAAATCCTGCCCGACGGCTTCGGCTTCCTGCGCAGCTCCGATACCTCTTATCTGGCCGGCCCCGATGATATTTACGTGTCGCCGAGCCAAATCCGCCGCTTTAACCTGCATACCGGCGATACCATCGAAGGCAGCGTGCGCGTGCCCAAAGACAACGAGCGCTATTTTGCGCTGGTGCGTCTGGACAGCATCAACAGCGATAAGCCCGAAGTGTGCAAACACAAAATCCTGTTTGAAAATCTGACCCCGCTTTTCCCCACCAAGCAATTCAAGCTCGAGCGCGACATCAAGGCTGAAGAAAACCTCACCAGCCGCGCCATTGATTTGGTGTCGCCCATCGGCCGCGGCCAACGCGCCTTGCTGGTGGCGCCGCCGAAAACCGGTAAAACCGTGATGCTGCAAAACATCGCCCATGCGATTACCGCCAACTATCCCGATGTCGAGCTGATTGTCTTGCTGATTGACGAGCGCCCGGAGGAAGTGACCGAAATGTCGCGCAGCGTGCGCGGAGAAGTGGTGTCGTCTACTTTTGACGAGCCGGCAACACGCCACGTGCAGGTTGCCGAAATGGTGCTGGAAAAAGCCAAACGCATGGTCGAGCACAAAAAAGACGTGGTGATTTTGCTCGATTCGATTACCCGCTTGGCACGCGCCTACAACACCGTGGTACCCGCTTCCGGCAAAATCCTCACCGGCGGCGTGGATGCCAATGCCTTGCACCGTCCGAAACGCTTTTTCGGCGCCGCGCGCAATGTGGAAGAGGGCGGCTCGCTCACCATCATCGCCACCGCGCTGGTGGAAACCGGCAGCCGCATGGACGATGTGATTTACGAAGAATTCAAGGGCACGGGCAATATGGAGCTGCACCTTGACCGCCGCATGGCTGAAAAACGCCTGTTCCCGGCCATCAACATCAACAAGTCCGGCACCCGCCGCGAAGAATTGCTGGTGCCCAACGACCAGCTGCAAAAAATGTGGCTGTTGCGCAAATTCCTGCATCCGATGGATGATCTGGAAGCCACCGAATTTTTGGTGGGCAAGCTCAAGGACTCCAAAGACAACAACGATTTCTTCGAGCTGATGCGCGGCAAATAAAAGACCCCGGGCCGTCTGAAACCTTTTCAGACGGCCTGTTGCTTGAATCAACCATTCCATATAAAGAAACACGCATGGCAACCGAAATGAACTGGCAGCAATTGCTCAGCACCCAACGATTCCGCCCCAAAGACGGCGGAATCGTGCCCACCAGCACACCGTCCACACAAGAGGGCGCCGATGCTTTGCGCACAGATTTCCATATTGATTATGACCGCGTGGTGTTTTCGGGCGCCTTCCGCCGCCTCGGCCGCAAAACCCAGGTGCATCCGTTTGCCGAACACGACCACACCCACAACCGCCTGACCCACAGCGTGGAAGTGGCCAGCGTCGGCCGCAGCCTCGGCAACCGCGTCGGTGTGATGATGCAGGCGGGCGAATTCCTGCCTTTGGGCAATACGCCCAGCGACATCGGCGCCGTGGTGCAGGTGGCCTGTCTGGCACACGATTTGGGCAACCCGCCGTTCGGCCATACCGGCGAAGACGCGCTGCGCGACTGGTTCCGCAACCCTGCGCACGGCCTTTATCTCGAAGGGCTGAGTGAGGCCGAGCGCAATGACGTGCAAACTTATGAAGGCAATGCCCACAGCCTGCGCCTCTTGGCCAGCCTGGAAATGTACCGCAACCGCGGCGGCATGCGCCTGACCGCCGCCACCATTGGCGCGCTGCTGAAATATCCGTGGACCACGCTGGCGCCGTATGGCCGCAAGAAATTCAACGTCTATCAAACCGAATTGCCGTATATCCGCCGCGTGGCCCAAGAACTGGGCTTGCCCGAGCAGGACAAAGACCATTGGGCGCGCCACCCCTTGTCTTACCTGATGGAAGCCGCCGACGATATCTGCTACGCCTTGCTGGATTTGGAAGACGCGGTGGAAATCGGCCTGCTGGGCGACGCGGAAGTAGAGAGCATTCTGGCGGAGCTCACATTCGTCGAAACCACCTGGCACGCCCAGAGCAGCCGCCAGCGTTGCGCGATGTTGCGCGGCATTGCCATCGGCCGGGCGATTGAAGATGTGGCACAAACGTTTATGACCCATCAGTCGGATTTGCTCAATGGCGAATTCAGAGGCAAAGATTTGCTGGCCTTGTGCAGCCCTGAAGTGCAAAACACGCTCGAAAAAGCCAAGGAGCTGGCGCGCACGCGGATTTTTCGCCACCAGAGTAAGCTGATGACGGAAATCGCCGCGTTTCCCTGCATCGGTTCGGTACTTGATTTGCTGGTGCCTGCCGCCCACGCGCTGATTACACGGGGCGAAATCAGCACACGCCAGTCGCTGGCGCTGGAGCTGCTCAATCATGACGACCCGCTGACGCGGGAAGACAGCCTTTATCAGGCCTATATGAAAATCCTCGATTTTGTCGGCGGCATGACCGACAACGCCGCGGCCAAAATGGCGCGCGAAGTGTCCGGCATCGGTATGGTATAGCGAATCAGCTCGACATCTGCTACGGCGTCGCATCGCCTTGGCTCAAAGAGAACGGCAAGCCCGGGGGCTGAGGCACCAAATCTGCCAGTTTCACCTTGGCCTTGTTGGCGTCTTTTGATGAATGGACTCGCTTACTGTTTGGGTTTTCAGACGGCCTTTGAGGCATGCGGAGGCCGTCTGAAATAAATTCGGATTAAATTCAAAAGTGTAAGTGTTTTCATTAAAAAATCTTCCTGAAAAGGTAGACAGCTTTTTCAAGTTTCTATATTATTCGGTTCTCTTGATTCACGGCACTAACGAAGCGCAGTGATACACGCACCCGTAGCTCAGTTGGATAGAGTATCTGGCTACGAACCAGAGGGTCGGGCGTTCGAATCGCTCCGGGTGCGCCATCAAGATTTCCGCGCCCATCGTCTAGCGGTTAGGACATCGCCCTTTCACGGCGGTAACCGGGGTTCGATTCCCCGTGGGCGTGCCAGATTTGATACCCTGTCTGTATATCAGACAGGGTATTTTCGTTTGGGGTAAGATGTCTATTTTTGATTTTCAGAAATGTATAGTCGTTCCAATTTATAGTGAAAAAACTTAATTTCTACTACCGCGTTGCTGCGCCTGGCCGTACTACTTGTACTGTCTGCGGCTCGCCGCCTTGTATCAGAATCTAATTCCTCCGACTATATATTGCCGCGCAGGTTTTGCTGTTTTTGCAAAAATAGGCCGTCTGAAAATGGTTTCAGACGGCCTGAAATATTTGCACTGCCTGCGGGCTTGCGTCTCATTATCTTTTTTACAACAGTTTATATACCGCTTGGCATAATTTGACACCGTTTTACAGAGTGCCGATGTGCCGCCGGATAAAACTGTCATAATGTAAGCCTTGATGTTGATTGTGAGGCTGGGAAACGCAACTCATGCAAGGCGGCAAGCTGCAGACGGTTCCGCATGAAATGCCGGTTTCTTGGCCGTATGTCACGGCCATCAAGACCGCACATAGGCGTCATGTGCGGTGTCTGCCAACTGTATAGGCAATGAAAATGAGCAACACGTCGGCGTTGTCACAACGCGCCGTCTTGGGTTGTTTTGTGTTGGTTGACTGTATAAATACAAATTTTTTGATGGCTGGAGTTATTTGACGGCGAGGCGGCATTTGTGCGGTGTTGGCGGCAAACGGTTGCTGGCTGTCTGAAACAAGATGGAGAAACCTGTGTTTCGCAGCATGAATGTGGTGAGCGGCACGCTTTTGTTTGAGCGCGATGCGCAGTCGTGGCATGAATTCGGACAACAGTTGGAGAGTCTGCGCCGACAGCAGCAGGTATTTGCGGCGCTGACGGTGACCGGACGGACGGGATTGCTGGCCGCGCTGGCCGACCGGCTGGCGGCAGAGCGCCACCGGCTGGCGCGCATGGTTTGCGAAGAGGTCGGCCGCTGCCTGCGCGAATGCGAGGCGGAGCTGGACAAATCGGTGGAGCTGATTCGTTATTATGCGCATCTGGCGCCCGAATTGCTGGCACACAAAACCATTGCAACGCAGGCCAGCCTGAGCCAAGTGCGCTTTGAGCCTTTGGGCGTGGTGTTGGCGGTGATGCCGTGGAATTACCCGATATGGCAGGTGTTGCGTTTTGCGGTGCCTGCCTTGTGCGCGGGCAACGCCTGTGTGGTCAAGCCCGCGCCGAGCGTGGCGCGGGTGACGGCGGCGTTGTTTGAATTGGTGGGCGATGCTTTGCCGTTTCAGACGGCCTGGCTGAATCACGAGGATACGCTGCGGGCGATTGAACATGTTGACGCACTGGCGTTTACCGGCTCCACCGCCACGGGGCGCCGCCTGGCTGCGCAGGCAGGTCAGCATCTGAAAAAAAGCGTGTTGGAATTGGGCGGCAGCAATGCATTTATCGTGATGCCCGATGCCGATTTGGCACAGGCGGCGAAAGATGCCTGTTATTCGCGTTTCCGCGATGCCGGCCAGTCGTGCAATGCGGCCAAGCGCATTATTGTGACCGATGCGGTGGTGGATGAGTTTCTGCCGCTGTTTCTGGCTGAATGCGCGAAACTGAAAACCGGCGATCCGATGGATGAGGCCACCACGCTGGCACCGCTGCACCGTGAGGACTTGCGCGCACGTGTGCACGGTCAAGTGCAGGATGCATTGGCGCATGGGGCGGTGGCGCTGTGCGGCGGCGAAATGCCGGGCGGGGCAGGCTGGTTTTATCCGGCCACGGTGCTCGACGGTGTGAATCCGGCTTGCCGCGTGTATCATGAAGAAGTGTTCGGGCCGGTGGCCATGCTGCTGCGCGCGCGCGATGAAGCGCATGCGGTCTGGCTGGCCAACGACAACCCGTTTGGTTTGGGGGCGAGTATTTACTCGGCTGACGAAGAGCGGGCGTGGCGTTATGCGGAAAAAATCCAGGCAGGCTCGGTGTTTGTCAACCGCCATACCAGCAGCGATTTGCGCCTGCCTTTCGGCGGCGTGAAAGCTTCGGGTTATGGCCGCGAATTGTCGGAATTCGGGCTGTATGAATTCGTGAATGTGAAATCTTACTGGCAAAAGTAAACAAAATGAACAGATTATGGCAAACAAGCATGTTGGCGGCGGTAATGGCCGGTGTGTCGCTGCCTGCCGCGGCAGAAATGCAGAAAGTGTATTTCAGCCAGCAGGGCAAACTGACGGCCAATATGTCGGAAGTGGCCTATGTGCGCCAGTATGAAACCGGGCAGGGCACGGCGCAGGTGCAGGATTTTTATTATCCGTCGATGAAAAAATACTCCGATCCTTATCAGCTGGCGGAGGCGCGGATTAAAGAGTTTGTGCCGGTATTGCAAAACGGTACGCTGACGCTGTGGTATTTTAACGGCAATAAGAAAATGGTCGGCTCATACCGCAACGGCCAGCCCGACGGCGAATGGATCAACTGGTATCCGAACGGGCGCAAATCGGCGGTGATGCCGTATGTGAACGGTAAGAGCGACGGCATCGGTGCGCGCTATTACCGCAACGGCAACAAAGAAAGCGAAATCCAGTTTAAAAACGACAAAGCCAATGGTTTCTGGAAACAATGGTATGCCGACGGCAGCCCGAAAACCGAAATGACGATGGCGGACGACAAGCCGGTGAGCGTGGTCAGTTGGAACGAAGACGGGCGGCTGCTGTCGGAGCTTTCCATCAACAACGGCCGCCGCAGCGGCATTGTGCTGGACTGGTATGACGATGGTGCTAAAAAATCGGAATCGGTGTATCAGGATGATAATCTGATTAAAAGAACCGTGTGGGATGAGGCGGGTTACGTTATCGAATAATGGCTATTGCTTCGGCAATCAAATATTGAAAGTTTTTTGGGAAGCCATTGATAAACAAATAATTAAAATTGTTTTTTAAAACCCGATTACGTATCAATAAGCTCGCGTTCTTTAAACAAAGGCCGTCTGAAAGAATTCTTTCAGACGGCCTTTGCTTGGTCTTGTATAGTCGGAGAAATTAGATTCTGATACCAGGCGGCGAGCCGAAGACAGTACAGATATAGTGAAAAAACTTAATATCTGCTACGGCGTTGCTGCACCTTGCCGTACTATCTGTACTGTCTGCGGTTTGCTGCCTTGTGTCAAATATTAAGTTTTTCCACTATAGTACGGCAAGGTGAGCCAACGCCGTAGCAGAATCTAATTTCTCCGACTATATGTCTAGACAGATTCGGCGGCGCGCTGTTTGGTGCGAATCAGCATGGTGGCACCGGCGGCCAGCAGCATCAATACACCGGCAAACATCAAGGCATTGGTCGGGTTGGTGCCGAGGAAGGTGCGGTAAATCCAGCCGAAGGTGACGGTTTCGATCAGCATCGGAATCACAATCATCATGTTGATGATGCCCATGTATACGCCGTAGCGCTCTTTCGGCACTTCAGCCACGGCAATCAGGAAAGGCACGCCCATGATACTGGCCCAAGCGATACCGAAGCCGATCATCGGAATAAACAGCAGGTATTTGTTGCTGATGTGCGGGAAAACCAGCAGGGCGATGGCGGCAAGGGTGATGGCGAAGGCGTGCACCACTTTGGCAGGGTATTTGCGCGCCAGCCACATCAGGCCGAAGGCGGAGATAAAGGTTACCACGTTGTAGAAGCCGTTGACCAGGCCGGTCCAGCCGACTGCCTGCTCATACAGCGCCTTGTCGGAAGGCAGCGCGCCCCATACCGATTTGGCGATGCTGTGGGTAACGTATTGCCAGTAGATAAACATGGCATACCATTGGAACAGGTAAACTAGGGCAAGCTGCCACAAAGGTTTCGGCATGTCGCGGATGGCTGCGCCGATTTCCTTCACGGCAGGCAGGAGGCCTTTCGGTTTGGCGCGCATGGCCGCCAGCTCTTCATCGCTGGGGCGGTTTTCAGGTGTAGTGAATACGGAGATCAGAATCGAACCGATGGAGCAGACCGCGCCCACATAAAACGAGCCGAATACCCAGTAAGGGATGCCCGATTCGGTGGTGCCGCCGATAAACTGTTGGAAGAAATAGAGCGATACGTTGGCAAGGGTGATGCCGAGGCCGGTGAACACGCTCTGCATCAGAAAGCCGGTGGGCTGCTGGCTTTCGGGCAGCTTGTCGGCGATAAAGGCGCGGTAGGGCTCCATGGCGGTGTTGTTACTGATGTCGAGCATCCACAGCAGCAATACGGCCATCCATAAGGCGGTAACGTGCGGATACAGGAATAAACAGATGCTGCAACCGATGGCGCCGATTAAAAAATAAGGCCGCCGCCGCCCGAGGCCGTTGACCCAGGTACGGTCACTCAGCGCGCCAATCAGCGGCTGCACAATCAGGCCGGTAACGGGGCCCGCCATGTGCAGCAGCGGAATGGAGCCGGGGTCGGCATTCAGAAAACTGAATACCGGTGTGATGGCCGTTTGCTGCAGGCCGAAACTGTATTGGATGCCGAAGAAACCGAAATTCATCAGCATAATCTGGCGCAAGGTCATGGCCACCAGCTTGGTGTCGAGTTTCATACAACTATTCTCCTGTGAGAATTAACAAAATAAGATGCAAAAATATTGTCCGGTTTTGATGTGTGTGGCCTGTGTGGTATTTATCGCCGGGTCAGGCTGCCCTTGCCGGATTATCCGTTTAATGTGGTTACCGACGCGCGCCACGACACTTCCGAGGGCACGATTACCGGATTGGGCGCTTGTTTTTTGGCCGGCTTGCCCGAGGTGAGCGCCAACAGCATGCGGCCTGCTTCCATGCCCATTTCGTAATAAGGCAAGATGGCTGTGGAGAGCGGCGGAAACAGGGTTTCGGTAATGGTGATGTCGTTATCGTAACCGGCCACGGAAATATCTTCCGGAATACGCAGGCCGCGGGTGCGCAAAATGCCGTATACGCGCAGCGCCATTTCGTCGTTGCCGCAGCAAATCACACTGGGCGGCTCGGCCAGCGTCATCAGGTGTTCGATGGCATTCCACAAATCCCGGCTGTCGTTATTTTGATTCGGATAACCGGCCACCAGCAAATCGGGGTCGTAGCCGATGCCTGCCTCTTCCAGCGCGCTGCGGTAGCCTTGCGAGCGCAGGCGGGTGGCAATCACGTCGGGCGGCAGTGTCAGATAAGCGATGCGGCGGTGGCCGTGGCGGACAAGCGCTTCTACCAGCAGCTTTTGACCGGCCACGTCATCCGGCAATACAGCCGGGGTGTCGAAACGGTCGAAACAATTCAACAATACAATCGGGCAATCATCCGGCACTTTCGGCAGCGCCACTTCTTTATGCTGGTCGGCCACATATAAAATCCCTTCCACACGATGCTGCAAAAACGTGCGAATCAGGGAGGCTACCTTGTCGGCATCGCCGCCGGTGTCGGCAATCATCAGCGTTTTGCCCGAAGCGGAAATCGCCTGCAAAGCGCCCTGCACCAGCAGCATGTCGCTCAAGCCGCGCGGCTGGCGGGCGGCATCGGTGCGGGCGGATGATTGCGAAATCGCGCCGGTAATCAGACCGATTAACCCGGAGCGGTTCGAGCGCATCATGCGCGCAGCGGAAGAGGGGATGTAGCCCAATTCGGCAATGGCTTTTTGCACCGCTTCGCGCGTTTCCGGCTTCACGGGCGCGTCGTTGTTCAATACGCGGCTCACCGTTTTCGCAGAGACGCCCGCATGACGTGCAACGTCGTAAATAGTGGCCATCGGATATTCCCTTATTTGTGTTGCAGGCAGATTACCATGTGGTGACATCGGTGTCATTACATGTGCTTACTTTTTTATGCATAAATTTGTGTTGGGTCAAATTTTTTGGCGGAAGCGGGAGAAAAGCAGGCAACGCCTACTGGTTTTTTTATTATCTTATTGTTTTGTCAGTTAATATAGTAAAAGAATAATAAAAATGGTACAATGGCTTTATGGCATACTCAAAAGACTA
>JAUNTY010000093.1 GCA_030538415.1 Neisseria sp.
TCTCCCTAAGGGAGAGGGTTAGAGCCTGCCCCGTACTGGATACGGGGGTGAGGGTCGCAAACCGCCAGGTTTGCCTTGCCCTATCCGCCCGCTTATGCATTACCAAAAAATACAAATAAATATAAAGAACCCTATATGCCCGAAAAACTCATCTGCCCCATCACCCAAGTCGCCCCCTTATTGCCCCACAGCGGCCACATGGTCTTGCTCGACAGCATCACCGAATACGGCGGCGATTATCTGCACGCCGAAGCGACGGTGGGTGAAAAACATATTCTGCTGCAAAACGGCGTGTTGCCGCTTTTGGCGGGGATGGAAATCATGGCGCAAGGCATTGCGGCGCTGGCGGGCTGCCATGCCCACAATGCGGGCGAACCCGTGCGCTTGGGCTTTTTGCTCGGCACGCGCAAGCTGGATCTGTTTGCCGACAGCGTGCCGGTGGGCACGAAGCTGACGGTAAAAGTGCGCGCTTCCACGCAAGACAACACCGGCTTCGGCGTGTTCGACTGTGAAATGCGCTGGTTTGATGCGCCCGAAAGTGCCAAAGCAAGCCTGCCTTCAGACGGCCTCTTGATTCAGGCGGCTTTGAATGTATTCAGCCCGAAAGAAGGCAAGGCCGTCTGAAAAGCACAGGCGGTTTGTTGCTGTTCATAGTAAAATTCACACCGAAAATATCCATCAGGAAAACGCATGAGCGAAACCATTTTAATCACCGGCTCCAATCGCGGCATCGGCAAAGCGATTGCCTTGGGTTTGGCGGCCGACGGCTACGACATTGTGGTGCATTGCCGCAGCCGCCGCGAAGAAGCGGAGGCGGTGGCCGATGACATCCGCGCTTTGGGGCAACAGGCGCGGGTGTTGCAGTTTGACGTGTCCGACCGCGCCGTCTGCCGCGAAATCCTCAGCGCCGACGTGGAACAGCACGGCGCGTATTACGGCGTGGTGTTGAATGCGGGTTTGACGCGCGACAATGCCTTCCCCGCGCTGGAAGACGACGATTGGGACAAGGTATTGCGCACCAATCTCGATGGTTTTTACAACGTCTTGCATCCCGTTTCGATGCCGATGATACGCCGCCGCAAGCCGGGGCGGATTGTCTGCATGGCATCGGTGTCGGGCTTGGTCGGCAACCGCGGGCAGGTGAATTACAGCGCCGCGAAAGCGGGCTTGATCGGCGCAGTGAAAGCGTTGGCTTTGGAATTGGCCAAGCGCAAGATTACGGTGAACGCCGTTGCACCCGGCCTGATTGACACCGAGATTGTCGATGAAAACGTGCCGGTTGAGGAAATTCTGAAAATGATTCCGGCGCAGCGCATGGGGTTGCCCGAAGAAGTGGCGCATGCGGTGCGTTTTCTGATGGACGAAAAAGCGGCGTATATTACCCGCCAAGTGATTGCGGTAAACGGAGGTTTGTGTTGAATACCAAGCGCGTAGTGATTACAGGCATCGGCGGCATCACCGCTTTCGGTCGCGATTGGGCCAGCATTCAGACGGCCTTTAAAGCGGGTAAAAACGCGGTGCAAACCATGGATTGGCAGGCGCAGTTTCCCGAATTGGAAGCGCAGCTCGGCGCGCCGCTGCCCGAATATGCGCCGCCCGCGCATTGGACGCGCAAGCAGTTGCGCAGCATGGGGCGGGTGTCGCAATTGTGCGTCGATGCCGCCGAACAAGCGCTGGCCGATGCCGGTTTGCTGAACGACGAACGCATTAAAGACGGACGCATGGGCGTGGCTTGCGGCTCGTCGTCGGGCAGCCCGAAAGACATCGGCGACATCGGCGAACTCTTGCTGACCGGCACATCGCAAAATTTCAATGCCAATACCTATGTGCGCATGATGCCGCACACCACCGCCGCCAATATCGGCATTTTCTTCGGCCTTACCGGCCGCATCATCCCCACCTCCAGCGCCTGCTCGTCGGGCAGCCAGGGCATCGGCTATGCCTACGAAGCCATCAAATACGGCATGATCGAGATGATGCTGGCGGGCGGCGGCGAAGAATTCAGCCCTTCGCAAGTGTATGTGTTCGACTCGCTCTATGCCGCCAGCCGCCGCAATAACGCACCCGAACAAACCCCGCGCCCGTATGATGTAAATCGCGACGGCCTTGTCATCGGCGAAGGCGCGGGTGTGTTGGTGTTGGAAGAATTGGAACACGCCCGTGCGCGCGGCGCGAAAATCTACGCCGAAATCGTCGGCTATGGCGCCAACAGCGACGGCAGCCACATCACCCAGCCGCAAAAAGACACCATGCAGCGCTGTATGGAATCGGCATTGAAAGACGCGGGCATCACCGCCGACCAAATCGGCTACGTCAACGGCCACGGCACGGCCACCGAAAAAGGCGACATCGCCGAAACACAGGCCACCGAAGCCGTGTTCGGCAGCCGCATCCCGATGAGCTCGCAAAAAAGCTATTTCGGCCACACCCTCGGCGCCTGCGGCGCGCTGGAATCGTGGTTTTCGATTGAAATGATGCGCAGCGGCTGGTTTGCCCCGACCGTGAATCTGGAAGAAATCGACCCGCGCTGCGGCCAAGTCGATTACATCCGCGGCGAAGGGCGGCAAATCCACACCGATTATGTGATGAACAACAACTTCGCCTTCGGCGGCGTGAATACCTCGCTGGTGTTCAAACGCTGGCAGGAATAGTGAGGTGTTTGCAATACCTGTGTTTGCTTCGCTTTTTTAAGCAGATGCCGTCTGAAACTTTTTAACCTTTCAGACGGCATCTGTTTTTATATCGGAATATTGGCGAATATTGAAGTATGAGAAAACGCGTGCGTGCCTACGGCACAACACCCTACGCGAGGGCTGCGTTTGCTGAAATCCCAACCATTGTCATACCGATGCAGATCGGTATCCATGCTTGCCCTCGAAAAATGCTTGATGCCGTCTGAAACGCTGTAGGGTGGGCAACTCGGTTGCCCACTAAATGTCCACCAAATCGGAGAAATTAGAATGGTGGGCAAACGAGTTGCCCACCCTACGGAGTGTATGTAGCGGATATGGAATCCGCCCCTACAACCGTTTCAAACGGCATCCAAACGCCAAACCGCCCGCACCACATTTTCCCGTTCCGCCAACTGCCCGAAAAACCGCCATTCCGCCCGCGCATCCACTTTCGTATCCCACACGCAGGCAATTGCGTGTTTGTCGGTGAGGGCGGAGAGGCCTTGCCATGCGCGGCCTGCGCTGTTTTTGATTTTCAGACGGCCTTTGTCGATGCGCACGCCCGTTTGCGGTAAGTCGGCGGGAAAATCCAGTGCGGCTGCTTTGATGAGGGCTTCTTTCAGCGTCCACAAGCGGTAGAAGTCGGTGGTTTGCCAGCCGCGCATTGCCAGCCAGTTTCGCTCTTCTTGGCTGCATGAATATTCTGATAACTGTTTGAAGTCTCTGTTTTTCAAGGCTTCGATGTCCACGCCTGCGGTAAGCGGAAGATCAGAAACCGCCAGCAAAGCCGTGCCGCGGCTGTGCGACAGCGACAAGGCGGGCAGGGCGGTTTGTTGTTTTAAAAAGCGGCTGACTTGCCAGTCGGAGCGCTGTGCCAAGGCGGGGCTGCGGGCGAGGCGGGCGCGGTCGGCTTCGTCGAGCAGGGTGGCTTGGTAGCCGTCGGCGCAGTCGGCGGCGGCCAACAATAATGCGAATGATGGAGGGGGCGTATGCATTGGCAAAAAATAGCGATATAATCGGTTAGTTTTTGTAAAGTTATTTATATAGTCGTTCCGTTAGTTTGATACAGCGTTGCTGCGCCTTGCCGTACTATCTGTACTGTCTGCGGCTTGCTGCCTTGTCTCAATCTAACGAAACGACTATAAAAAGGCCGTCTGAAACGATTTTCCGTTTCAGATGGCCTTTTTAATTTCACCGTTAAATCATGCGGTTAAACACCAAATGTCCGTTTTCGGCCTGCACGTTGATGGTCGATTCCGGCGCGTAGCGGCCTTCGAGCAGCGCTTTGGCGAGCGGGTTTTCGATTTCGGCCTGAATCGCGCGTTTGAGCGGGCGCGCGCCGTAAACCGGGTCGAAGCCTGCTTCGGCAATCACATCCAGCGCGGCATCGTCGACGTGCAGTTTCAGGTTCATCGCGGCGAGGCGTTTTTCCAGGCTTTGCAGCTGGATTTTGGCGATGCTGCGGATGTTGGCCTGATCCAAGCCGTGGAACACCACCACTTCGTCGATGCGGTTAATCATTTCGGGGCGGAAATGGGCTTTCACGTCGTCCATCACCACTTCTTTCACCGCTTCGTAATCGGCCACGCCCAT
>JAUNTY010000038.1 GCA_030538415.1 Neisseria sp.
TAAACTTTCAGACGACCTAAACTTTCAGACGGCCTGATATTCAGATTCGGTAATAAACAAACATGCCCAACTGCCAAGCCGCCCATGCGGCTACGAGCAGTCCGGCGGCCAGGCGCAGGCTGCGTTTTTGCAGCAGGTTTTTCAATTGCGCGGCGAAGAAGCCCATGGCCAGCAGGTTGGGCAGGGTGCCGAGTGCGAAAGCCAGCATGTAGAGGCCGCCTTTGGCCGCGCTGCCGCTGCCGAGCGCGTAGAGCGAGGCGCTGTAGACGAGGCCGCACGGCAGCCAGCCCCACAGCAGGCCGACGCCGAAGCAGGCGGGCAGCGACTGTATCGGCAGCAGCCGGTTCAACAATGGGTTGAGCCTGCGCCATATCGGGCGGCCTATGCTTTCCACTTTGGTGACGGTGCTCGAGAGCCCGGCCAGATAAAGCCCGAGCAGCAGCAGCAGGATATTGGCGGAGACAAACAAGCTGTTTTGCAGCCAGCGGGTTTGGTCGAGGGAAATGCCGATTTGGCCGAGCGCGCCGAGCAAAATGCCGATAAACACATAGCTGCCGATGCGGCCTGCGTTGAGCAGCAAAATCAGCCAAAAGCGCTTGATGTGCGGCGGCAGTTGCAGGGCGAAGGCGCTGGAAAGGCCGCCGCACATGCCGATGCAATGGCCGCCGCCGAAAAAGCCGATCAGGAAAAGGGTGAGTAGGGTAATGTCGCCGTTCATGGCCGTTTGAAAGATGCGGATAATGTCAGCCGGTATTGTAGCAACAATGCCTCACAGGCGCGGTTTTTTGTCGCGGATTTTGTAAAACGAAGTAAGAGTGACAATGCCGCGCTTGAAAAAACGCAGGCCAAGCTTAATGATAAGGGCAGCCGGTCAGCCGGATTTTTTAACGACTAGGAGTGAAACCATGGGTTTGTTCAGCTTTATTAAAAATGCAGGCGAAAAGCTGTTGGGTAAAGACGAAAAAGAAGTGGCCGCCGCTGCCGCTGCCAATGTGGAAGATTTGAACAGCAAGGCTTCCGCCGCCATCCAGACATACATCGAGAAACAAAATCTGGGCTTGACCGGCCTGGCCGTTGCGTTTGACGGCGCTTCCGGCAAAGTGACCCTGAGCGGCTCCGCGCCTTCGCAAGAAGCTGCCGAAAAAGCCGTATTGGCCGCGGGCAACGTTACCGGCGTGTCTGATGTGGAAAACAACCTGACCTTCCCGGCTGAAACCGCCGCCCAATACCACGATGTGGTCAGCGGCGACACCCTGTCTGCCATCGCCAAGAAATACTACGGCGACGCCAACAAATACATGAAAATCTTCGAAGCCAACAAACCGATGTTGAGCGACCCCAACAAAATCTATCCGGGTCAAAAACTGCGCATTCCGCAATAATATAGTCGGAGAAATGAGATTCTGATACAAGGCGGCGAGCCGCAGACAGTACAGATAGTACGACAAGGCGAGCCAACGCCGTAGCAGAAACTCATTTATTCGACTATAGCCCGCTTGTTTGGCAGGCTTGATTCAAAGGCCGTCTGAAAGCTTCAGACGGCCTTTTTGCGCATGCGAATAACCATATCTTTGCCGCAGAAATAATGCTTGTGCCAGCAAGTGTTGGTTTATTGCCGCTTTTTGGCATAAAGCGCTTTTTCGGGGCGTGTCACTAATATTTCATACGCGATTATCTGCCTGAAATACAGCAATTTACATGCCTTTACGAAGTGCATTTTTCTGTTTTTTAGCCTAATATTGCAACCATCAAACCGATACACAAAGGATAAAGCATGAAACACCAACACACCGCCACTTTCGCGCTGGGCATCATCGGCAGCCTGCTGCTCGCCGCCTGTTCGCCTGCCGAACAGAAAAGCCAGCCCGCACCGTCGGCTTCCGCGCCCGCAAGCGCCGCTGCCGAGGTGAAAAAAGTGGCCATCACCGCCATTGTCGACCATCCGGCGCTGGACAATGTGCGCAAAGGCGTGTTGGAAGAATTGAAGGCACAAGGCTTTGAAGAGGGCAAAAACCTGCAAGTCGATTTCCAAAGCGCACAGGGCAGCACCGCCACCGCCGGGCAGATTGCCAAGAAATTCGCAGGCGACAAGCCTGATGTGATTGTGGCGATTGCCACGCCGAGCGCGCAATCCATGGTTGCCGCCACCAAGTCGATTCCGATTGTGTACGCAGCGGTCACCGACCCCGTGGCCGCCAAGCTGGTGCCTTCGTGGGAAGCCTCCAAAACCAATGTTACCGGCGTATCCGACGAATTGCCGTTGGCGCCGCAAATCGACCTGATGAAGAAAATCGTGCCCGAGCTGAAATCGGTGGGCTATGTTTACAGCCCCGGTGAAGTGAATTCCACTATTGTGCTCGACCAGCTCAAAGCCGCGTTGGCGCCGCAAAACATCGCGCTGGTTGCCGCACCTGCGCAACGCAGCGCCGATGTGCCGACCGCCGCACGCAGCCTCAAGGGCAAGGCTGATTTGGTCTACACCTCGCTTGATAATAATGTGGTGTCGTCTTTCGAATCGCTCTACAAAGTGGCGGTTGAAAACAAGCTGCCGCTGGTGGCTTCCGACACCGGCTCGGTGCAGCGCGGCGCGATTGCCGCTTTGGGCGTGAACTATCTCGACATCGGCAAGAAGGCCGGTGATGCGGTGGCACGGATTTTGAACGGCGAAAATGCGGGCGATATTCCGTCGATGCGCATGGACAAGCTCGATTTGATTGTCAGCAAAAAACATGCCGCGGAGCAGGGCGTAACACTTTCCGAGGAAGTGTTGCAAGAAGCGGCCGAGGTGCAGGAATAACCGTTTGCCGCAATCCGGCCGTCTGAAAAGCAGACTGCGCTTTCAGACGGCCTTTGCCGTTGTTTGATGGATAAAAGAAACAGAAAATGTCTATAGAAGCTTTGTTCGGCGCGTTTGAAAGCGGCCTGATTTACGCCTTGGTGGCGATGGGGGTGCTGATTTCCTTCCGTATCCTCGATTTTCCCGACCTGACTGCCGACGGTAGCTTTCCGCTCGGCGGCGCGGTGGCGGCGGTGTGTATTGTGAGCGGCGTCAATCCCTGGCTGGCCTGCGCCGCAGGCATGTTGGCGGGGGCGGCGGCGGGCATGGTGACGGCCTGGCTGCATGTGTCGCTCGGCATTCTGCAGTTATTGGCCAGTATTTTGGTGATGGTGGCGCTGTATTCGGTCAACCTGCGCATCATGGGCGCGCCGAATCTGCCGTTAATCGGCGAGCAGACCGTGTTCACGCCGTTTGTGGCCGCCGATTTCAGCAACCAGTATTGGGTGCAGCCCTTGGTCATTCTGGGCTTCGTGGTGGCGGGCAAGCTCTTGCTCGACTGGTTTTTCTCCACCGAGGCCGGTTTGAGCATGCGCGCTACCGGTGCCAACAGCCGCATGGCGCGCGCGCAGGGCGTGGGCACCTCCAAAATGATTATCATCGGCATGGCGCTTTCCAATGCGCTGATTGCGCTGGGTGGCGCGTTGTTTGTGCAAACTCAGGGCGGCGCGGACATTTCCATCGGTGTCGGCACCATCGTCATCGGTTTGGCGGCGGTGATTATCGGAGAAACGCTGCTGCCGGGCAAACGCATGTGGGTGGTGGTGCTGTCGGTGATTATCGGCGCGGTGCTCTACCGCCTGTTTATCGCCTTGGCGCTCGGTAGCGACACCTTACGCGACATCGGTTTCGGCCCGCAAGACTTGAACCTGCTGACCGCCGTATTGGTGGTGATCGCCCTGCGCATGCCGTATATCAAACGCTGGCTGAAACGGAGGAAAGCATCATGATGCGCGCCGACAACCTCAAAATTACCTTCAACGCGGGCACGCCGATTGAAAACCGTGCCCTGCGCGGCATGAGCCTCGATATTGCCGACGGTGAATTCGTGACCGTCATCGGCAGCAACGGCGCGGGCAAATCCACTTTTCTGAATGCCGTCAGCGGCGCGCTGGCGGTGGATTCAGGCAGCATCGTCATCAACGGCACCGACGTGACCAAAATGCCCGCGCATAAACGCGCGCATCTGGTGGCGCGCGTGTTTCAAGACCCGATGGCGGGCACCTGCGAAGCGCTCAGCATCGAAGAAAACATGGCGCTGGCCTACAAGCGCGGACGCAAACGCGGCCTTGGTTTGGCGCTGAATGCCGCCAATCGCGAATTGTTTCGCGACAAGCTGGCCATGCTCAAACTCGGTCTCGAAAACCGCCTCACCGACCGCATGGGCTTGCTTTCGGGCGGCCAGCGCCAGGCTGTCAGCCTGCTGATGGCGAGCCTGCAACCGAGCAAAATCCTGCTGCTCGACGAACACACCGCCGCGCTCGACCCGAAAACTGCCGCTTTCGTGATGGCGCTGACCGACCAAATCGTGCAGGAAAACAAACTCACCGCCATGATGGTGACCCATTCCATGCGCCAGGCGCTCGACCACGGCAGCCGTACGGTGATGCTGCATCAGGGACGGGTGGTGTTGGATGTCAGCGGTGAAAAACGCAAAGGCATGGATGTGCCCGATTTGCTGCGCATGTTTGAGCAGACACGCGGTGAAAAAGTGTCGGATGATGCTTTGCTGCTCGGGTAGTGCGGGCAGATTGGTTTGAAGCCTGGCCGTCTGAAAGAAAAACCGCTTTCGTAAGGAAAGCGGTTTTTGTCATGCTATGGCGGTTAATTGTCTGAGAAGAGGTTTTTGAACCACAAGACAATGCTGTCGTAAGCGCGGCCAAACCAGCCTGCTTCTTCAACGGCGTTGAGTGCCACCACTTCTTTTTCGGCCAATACCTGGTTGTTGTTCATGATTTTCAGTTTGCCCAACACCTGGCCTTTTTGAATCGGCGCCAATACCGGCTGCACAGTTTCGAGTATGGGTTTGATGTTTTTGCCTTCGCCGCGGGGGATGGTGATGAAGGCGGGTTCGATAAAGCCGACGTTGACGGCGTTGGCCGCGCCTTTATAAACCTTGACTTGCGAAATGGTTTGGTCGGCATCGTAAAGCTTGGGGGTGTCAAATGACTGTAGCGCCCAGTTCAGCAGCTTGCTGCTTTCGGCTGCGCGGGCTTCAGGGCTTGAGGTGCCGACAACGACGGAAATCACCCGGCGGCCGTTGCGCTTGCTGGAGGCGACGAGGTTATAGCCCGCGCTGCTGGTGTGGCCGGTTTTGAGGCCGTCGACGCTGGCATCGCGGTAAAGCAGCAGGTTGCGGTTGGGCTGCTCGATGTTGTTGTATTTGAACGATTTGATTGAGTAAATCGGGTAGTATTTGGGAAAATCCTGAATGATGGCGCCTGCCAGGATGGCCAGGTCGTTCACGCTGGTGAGGTGGCCTTCGGCAGGCAGACCGGTGCTGTTGGCGAAAAAGGTTTCTTTCATGCCCAAGCGTTTGGCTTCTTCGTTCATCATGGTGGCGAAGCCTTCTTCGCTGCCGCCGATGGCTTCGGCGAGGGTGATGGCGGCATCGTTGCCGGATTGCACAATCAGGCCTTTAATCAGGTCGCTGACGCTGGCCGGTGTGCGCGGTTCGAGAAACATGCGCGAGCCTTCGGCTTTCCAGCCTTTGTCGGATACGGTCAGCATCTGGTCGGGCTTGAGGGTGCCGTTGTCAAGCGCCTTGAAGGCGAGATAGGCGGTCATCAGCTTGGTGAGCGATGCAGGCTCTACCTGGGCATTGAGGTCTTTTTGCGCCAGAATTTGGCCGCTTTGCAAGTCTTTGACAAGATATGCGGTGGCGGCGATTTCGGGCAGTGGGGCAACGGTGGCCGCTGCGGTGCCTGCGGGGGCAGATGCTGCGGCATCGGCGGGCGCTGAGGCAGCGGTTTGTGGCGCTGAGGCCGGTGCGGATGCGGTGTCGGGGGCGGCAACGGCATTGCCGAGCATGAGGGCGGCGATGGAAAGGCCGAGCAGGTTTTTTTTCATGGGACAGACTTTTCGATAATTTCGGATAAAGATACAGGCCGCCCGTTCAGACGGCCTGACTATAGTCGAAGAAATTATAGTCGTTTCAATTTAGTTTGATACAGCGTTGCTGCGCCTAGCCGTACTATCTGTACTGTCTGCGGCTTGCTGCCTTGTCTCAATCTAAATTGAAGCGACTATAGTTTCTGCTACGGCGTTGGCTTGCCTTGTCGTACTATCTGTACAGTCTGCGGCTCGTCACCTTAGTATCAGAAGCTAATTTCTCCGACTATATTAAATTTAATTCGTTTCGACACGGCATGTTGCAGCGAGGAAAACGTGGTTGCGTTTGCGCAATATTCGGCGATTTTTATGATAAACACCGCTATTTAGCTGCAAACCGGAGCTTTGCATTATACCTGTAATCGTTATAATTGCTAACATTTTTCTTGCTTTCAGACGGCCTCGCGGGTATGGTTTTACCTTTATCCGCTGTCTGCCCGCCTATTTGGGGCGGCTGTACGGTTCTCCAGTTTGTTTACGGATTGATTTTTGTTTTATGGATACCAGCCCGCTTTCTTATTCTGATTACCTGATTCGCATTCTGACCGCCTCCGTATATGATGTGGCGGTGGAAACGCCGCTGGAGCAGGCGCGTATTTTGTCACGCCGCCTCAATAATAATGTTTTGCTGAAAAGAGAAGACCTGCAACCGGTGTTTTCGTTCAAAATCCGCGGCGCCTACAACAAGATGGCCAAGCTGCCGAAAGAGGCGTTGGCCAAGGGTGTGATTACCGCCAGCGCGGGCAACCATGCCCAGGGCGTGGCTTTGTCGGCGCAGCATTTGGGCTGCGAGGCCACCATTGTGATGCCCGCCACCACGCCGCAAATCAAGATTGATGCGGTGCGCAACCGCGGCGGCAAAGTGGTGCTCAAAGGCGTGTCTTACAACGATGCTTACGACCATGCGATGGAGCTGGTGGCGAGCAGCGGCCTCACTTATATCGCGCCGTTTGACGATCCGGACGTGATTGCCGGGCAGGGCACGATTGCGATGGAAATCCTGCGTCAGAATCCGGGGGAGATTGATGCGGTATTCATGCCCATCGGCGGTGGCGGCCTGGCTGCGGGCATGGCGGCGTTTATCAAGCAGGTGCGGCCCGAAATCAGGCTGATTGGTGTGCAAACCAATGATTCCTGCGACATGAAGCTGTCGATTGCCAAAGGCGAACGGGTGGAATTGAAAGATGTCGGCCTGTTTTCAGACGGCACGGCGGTGAAGCTGGTGGGCGAGGAAACCTTCCGTATCTGCCGCGATTTGCTCGACGACATCATCACGGTGGATACCGATGCGGTTTGCGGCGCCATCAAGGACATTTTCGATGATACCCGCAGCATCGCCGAGCCCGCGGGCGCGCTGGCGCTGGCTGGTTTGAAATCGTATATCGCCCGCAACCATGCGCAAAATGAAACGCTGGTGGCGATTACCAGCGGCGCCAACATGAATTTCCACCGCTTGCGTCATGTTTCCGAGCGCAGCGAATTGGGCGAAGGCAACGAAGGCATTTTTGCGGTGTCGATTCCTGAAAAGCCGGGCAGTTTTCTGAAATTTATCAATGTTTTGGGTAACCGCAACATCACCGAATTCAACTACCGTTACGGCGATGACGATATTGCGCATATTTTTGTCGGCATTCAGACGGCCGGTGTGCAGGATTTGGTGCGCATCAGTGAAGAGCTGACCGCCGCAGGCCTGCCGAACCAGGATTTGACCAACGATGAAATCGCCAAAATCCACATCCGCTATATGGTGGGCGGTCGCACCCACAAAGTGGCAAACGAACGGGTGGTGAGCTTTGAGTTTCCCGAACGCCCCGGTGCGCTGGCGCGTTTTCTCAGTCATATGCAGACGGGCTGGAACATCACCTTGTTTCATTACCGCAATCACGGTGCCGATTACGGCCGTGTTTTGGTGGGCGTGGATGTGCCGCAGCAGGAAGGCGGGGCGTTTGAGGCATTTCTCGACCAGCTCGGTTACAGCTATGAAGATGAAACCGACAATGCCGCTTACAAGCTTTTTCTGGCATAAGGCAACGGTTGGATACCCAACAAAAGGCCGTCTGAAAGATTTCAGACGGCCTTTTGTTGGGTTCGATATAGTAATTAGGTCAATATCTGTTACGGTTTGCTGCTTTGTATGAATTGGGTTTATCAGCCAGGAAGGCATCAATATTTGGCATTAATCAGGCGGTTGTTTTGATAAACCTGTTGCTGCATCAGATTGCCGTTGTAGGCATAAGTGGTGAGCGTGCCGTTGGCGGGATGGGCGCGGAAATCCATCAGCTGGCTGCGCGACAGCGTATAGGGATCGGTGCGTTTGCGGTTGGTGTCGCCATAGAAATCCTGCACGATGTATTCGTCGCCGCGCTTGTTGATCAATTGGCGGTAATAGCCGCCCTGGGTCTGGTTGCTGACGGCATTGCCCCGGGCATCGAAGTAAGTCACGATTTGCTCTTCAACCACGCTGACGCCGCCATTGCCGCTGCTGTTGCCGGTGCGGGTTTTATCCAGTCCGACAGGAATGTTGATGGATGTGCCGAGGCCGACGTGGCGGCCGATACTGGTGCCGACGCCGAGGCCGACCGACATGCCGGGGGTGCCCACGCTGCAGGCAGAAAGAGAAACCGCCAATGCGGCTGCAAGAGCTGAATGCTTCATTGTGTGCCTTCTTTGAAAAGTTGCTGCAATAATCAAAGTATAGCGGATTTAAAGTGAAATGGCGTAAAGCTTGCAGACGCGGCTATTCAAAAACAAAACGCTTTCCCGTGGGATGCGGCATCCCGGGAAAGCGTCGGCTGATTGTGTTGTAAGACGATATAATTGTTATTTCATGCTGAGCTGCACGGCAGCGGCATCGGAAAACTTGATTTCTTTGACAAAGCTGAATTCGACGGGCTGGTTGTTTTTGGTCACCGGGCGCATGGTTTGCTGCTGCATCCAGATCACGGCGAGTTGGTCGATTTGGGTTGAGCCGCTGCTGCGGATAACGCGCACATCGCTGGTTTGGCCTTCGGGGCTGAGGGTGAGGCGCATGGCGACATTGCCGCTGATGGGGGCGCGGGCGTCGGAGGCTTTTTGGTAAAATACCACATCATCGGCCACAGCGCTTTGGGCACCGGCAAGCAGGGAAAGGGTCAGCAGGGTGGAGAGGGTGCGGCGGATATTCATGGTGTTGTCCTGTTCGTAATATGTTTGCAAGGAATTATTGTCTGGCCGGTTTGGCGGCTCGTTTTAAATGAATCGGTCAAAAGCCGGTGAGTGGCGGCTTTTGTGTTTCGATGGGATGCATTGTGCCGATTATTTTTGAATACGACAATAAAAAAATTGTCAAAATTATTTTTATAAATGGGCGATTTGACGGACGAGCGGTATGCAAGGTGTGTTACAAACAGGCATAAAGTGCCGGAGTTTGTCACATGTGTCATATTGGTGAAATGGATTGATTAAAAAATCGATGAAAATAATGGGGATATTTGAGACTGTGGCGATTGAGTTTATGCTCGAAAAGTGACTGAAATTGACATGTCGGCATATTTTTTATACCGGTTGTCGGTGAAATAAACCGCTTGTGGATGTTGCGCTTTTGCAACTTGTGCGCAGGATGGCTTGAAAAAAAGTAAAGTGGACTTCAAAGCTTGGCAGACATGGGCGGAGAGCAGCGCGGTTTTTTTTGTGGATTTTTTGAACCAATATCGATGAACCGATTGCCGATATTTATCAGGCTGAGACCTTTGCAAAATACCTTTTGCTGCATCGCAAAAGCATCCGCTCCGTCATTCCGGCGCAGGCCGGAATCCATAGCTCGCCATGAAAACTCATTTTAAATCAAATAACTGAATTTTGGAGAAATGGATTCCGGCCTGCGCCGGAATGACAGATGTAATGGATATTTCCAAGAAAAAAGTATTTTGCAAAGGCCTCAGGCCGTCTGAAAGCCACGCAGTATGCCGGATGTGGTGTAAAATCGCGATTTGCGGTGCGTGTGTTGGCTTCTGCTTGGAAATCGGGCGGATGTCTGTTTGGAGGCTCGACAAACGCCCGAAAGGTTTGGGGCTGTGTGTGGTTCCCGCTTTGATTGGTTGTGCTTGGCTGCCTGATGTTCAGACGGCCTGAATAAGGCAATTTATAGCACCGGGCAGTTGCCGGATGTTTCTGTTAAAAGAACGATGAGCAATGCAGCAATCCGGATGCTTGAATCAATGAATCAGTTCTGAAAGAATGCCTGCCCGTTGGGCGGGCTGATAGATGAAGGAATGGCGATGAATACGCTGAAATTTACCAAAATGCATGGCTTGGGCAATGATTTTATGGTGATTGACGGCATCAACCAGCATTTTAATCCGCATGAAGCGCCGTTGGCCGAGTGGTCAAACCGTTATACCGGCGTGGGTTTCGATCAGCTGCTGCTGGTTGAAAAATCGGATACCGAGGGTGTGGATTTCCGCTACCGCATTTTCAATGCCGACGGCGGCGAAGTGGAGCAATGCGGCAACGGCGCACGTTGTTTCGTGCGCTTTGTGGTGGATAAAGGCTTGACCGAAAAACAGGAAATCATGGTTGAAACCGCCCGTGGCATTATTGTGCCAAAGCTGGTGGAAAACGGCTTGGTCACGGTCAATATGGGCAAACCGCATTTTTTGGCACACGAGATTCCGTTTGTGCCTGCGGCGGATGAGGCACCCGATGCGCTGACCCATACTGTGCTGATGGGTTTGGAATCGGTGCAGGTCAGCTGCGTGAACATGGGCAATCCGCATGCCGTGATTTTGGTGGAAGACACTGCCGCCGCGCCGGTGGCGTTGTGGGGCGGGGCGATTGAATCGCACGAGCAGTTTCCGGAGCGTGTCAATGTGGGCTTTATGCAGGTGCTTGACCCGCAGCACATCCAACTGCGCGTATATGAGCGCGGCACAGGCGAAACGCAGGCTTGCGGCACCGGTGCCTGCGCGGCTGTGGTGGCGGGTGTGCGGCTGGGCTTGCTGGCGGGCGGCGAACCCGTGCGCGTGAGCCTGCCGGGCGGTGATTTGTCAGTTGAGTGGCAGGAAGGCGCAGATGTGATGATGACCGGCCCTGCGGAAACCGTATTTGAAGGCGAGTTGCAATATTGATGGATACACAAAGCGTTTTGGATTTTTTAAAAAAACATCCTGATTTTTTGGTCGAGCATGCCGATGCCCTCGGTGTGCGCATGCGTGACGAAAAAGTGCGTTCGTTTGCGCAGGCGCAGCTGGCGGCTTCGCAATTGAAAATCGAAAAAATGGCCAACCAGCTGCAAGACCTGTATGAGGCTTCCGAGGCCAACCGGGCGACCATGTCGCGCGTATTGGCGCTTGATGTGGCGCTGCTGCGCGCCAATACGGTCGGGCAGCTGGTGCAGGCTTTGTATGAATCGCTGGAGCGGGAATTCGGCCTGCAGCAGTTTCGCCTGCTGCTGATTGCCGAACCAAAAAACAAAACCCGCATTCCCGATGAAATTACCGTGATGCAGGCGAAAGTGCGTGCGGCCATCGGGGCATTGGAAGCGCCGAAGCTGGGCAGCAAAATCAGTGCCGAGATGCGGGCGTTGCTGCCGGAAAACGATGCGGCGGCAGAGAGTTTCCTGCAATTGCCGGTGCCGGTAGGCGGGCAGACCGGTGCGCTGATACTGGCGGCTGATGAGGATGTAAACCGCTTTGCGGCGGATTTGCCTACGGAATGGATTGAGCGCATGGCCGAGGCGGTGGGTGCGGCGTTGTCGCGCATGATGGGCTACCGTTAAATGGCGGCCAACATCAGCCTGTGGTTTTTGGCGGCCTATATTGCGGTGTTTGTCGTTGCGGCTTATAAAGCAGGCGAGTTTCAATGGCTGTGGGGCAGCATTGTGTTGTGGGCGGGGCTGGGGCTTGTCGGCGCGCGTCTGCTACCGGGCGTGTGGGGTATCACGCATCTGAGTGCGCTTTATATGCCGCATTTCTACATCACGCTGGCCAGCCTGTTTTTCTTTGTCCGCCGCTGGAAAAGGCTGCCGGGCGGGCAGGGTTGGCATGCGGAAGGCGCAGGCGGGTTTATCAGCCTGTTTGCAGTGAGCGGCGCATTGATGACGCTGGTGTTTGCAGCGTTGCTGGCAATGGTGTGTTACCGCTTCCCCGGCGGCATCACGCCTTATGTGCTGCCGGCCCTGCTGCAGATGTATGCGTTCAAGCCGGTATACTGGATGTGTGCGCAAGCGGCGCTGATGCTGATTTTTTATGTGCACCGCCACGGCATCATGAAAGAGCCGGCCAACCGGTTCAGCAGTCGGCAGTTGCAGCTCGGCTTGCTGACGGCGCTGTTGTTTCAGACGGCCTGTGTGGTCGGGGCGCTGCTGGAAATCCGCTACTGAGGAAATTTCGGGCAATGCTTTACAACTAAAAGTTATAAACAAGAAAAGATTAAGTATTTTGTTTTCAGACGGCCTGAGTTTAGTATACTGGTCAGGTTGATTCAATAATCAGGAGCTCACTTATGAATATCGCACGCAGCATTACCGATTTGATTGGCAACACGCCATTGGTGGAATTGAACCGTTTGACCGAAGGCCTGGAAGCCCGCGTGGTCGCCAAGCTGGAATTTTTCAATCCCGGCAGCAGCGTGAAAGACCGCATTGCCGAAGCCATGATTGATGCGGCTGAAAAAGCAGGCAAAATTAATCCGGATACCGTAATCGTGGAGGCCACCAGCGGCAATACCGGTATCGGCCTGGCCATGGTTTGCGCCGCGCGCGGTTACAAGCTGGCCATCACCATGCCCGAAAGCATGAGCAAAGAGCGCCGCATGCTGTTGCGTGCGTTTGGCGCAGAGCTGATTCTCACACCGGCTGCAGAAGGCATGGGCGGAGCCATTGCCAAGGCTCAGGCTTTGGTGGATGAAAATCCGGCAACCTATTTCATGCCGCGCCAGTTTGACAATGAAGCCAACCCGCAGGTGCACCGCGAAACCACCGCCGAAGAAATCTGGCGCGATACCGATGGCGAAGTGGATATCTTTGTTGCAGGCGTGGGCACAGGCGGCACAGTTACCGGCGTAGGCGAAGTATTGAAAGCCAAAAAACCCGGCGTGGAAATCGTGGCTGTCGAGCCTGAGGCTTCACCGGTATTGAGCGGCGGTGAAAAAGGCCCGCACCCGATTCAAGGCATCGGCGCCGGCTTCGTGCCTGCTGTATTGAATACCGACATTTACGACAGCGTGATTCAGGTGCCGAACGAAGCTTCGTTTACCACTGCCCGCGCGATGGCGGAAAAAGAAGGTATTTTGGTCGGCATTTCTTCCGGCGCGGCCGTATGGAGTGCATTGGAGTTGGCCAAAAAACCGGAAAACAAAGGCAAACTGATTGTGGTATTGATTCCTTCTTATGGTGAGCGCTACCTTTCTACGCCGCTGTTTGCCGACTTGGTATAAATGTCGGCGCAGCCGCACAAAAAGCCGTTTCAAACGGCTTTTTTTATTGTATAGTAATACCCGTCAGCTGCCTTGACAAAAGCCTGCCGGAGCGGATTAACAAAGAAGGAGACAAGGCGGCGGGTCGCAGGTATGGTAGAAGAAATGAGTTTCTGCTACGGCATTGGTTCGCCTTGTCGTACTATCTGTACTGTCTGCGGCTCGCCGCCTTGTATCAGAAACTAATTTCTCCGACTATAGTACAACCGGGGCAGATGAAGGGCAGCAGTGTTGCAATTAGGCAGAAATTCCGCCCGCTTGTATGCCCGGCATTTTGATTATCGGATAAACCTGATTATAATGAGCGCTATGAAAAAACATCTCCCTATTTTATTTGCATTGGCGGCACTTTCCGGTTGTAGCTCGATTTACGTGCCTACCCTGAAAGAAGTGCCCGTCCGCCCGACCAATACGACGGTAGATACCAGCAAAACCACGTACCGCCTGGCATCCAATCACTGGTCGGATGTGTCGAAAATTCGTGATGAGGCCACGCGCCTGAGCTATCAGGTGAGCCAGGGTCAGATTACCAAAGTGCAGGCTGCGCAATACCTGAACCGTTACCGCATCCAGCTGGTAGGCCGCAATGCGGTGGACGACAGCGTGTATGACGTTTATTTGCGTTCTGCCGTTGACAGCCAGCGCGGTGCGATTAATACCGAGCAATCCAAACTCTATATCCAGAATGCACTTAAAGGCTGGCAGCAACGTTGGCCGAATATGCGCAATAAACCTGCCAACCCGGCATTTACCAACTTCCTGATGGAAGTGATGAATATGAAACCGCTGCAATAACGCCATATAATGAAACAGGCCGTCTGAAGCTTTCAGACGGCCTGTTTCATTATATGGCGTGAGTTCGGGATAAACCAGCAATCTGCCCCTTCACCCTCTTCGAGTTGTAAGAACGGGGGAGGAAATAAGTGGCTGAAATTCCAAAAATACTTAAAATGAAATACTTATCCTGAACTCACGTTAGCTCAACAATTTACGCTTCATACAGCGTTGCTTTGCCTGGGCTCAAAGAGGGTGGCAAGACCCGGCTGTTGAAGTGCCAAGTCCGCCAACCCCGTACTTGCTGTATTGTCTGCGGTTTGTTGCTTTGTATTAATGGTGTATTGAAGCCCTATCTGGCCTGCAAACGCTCAAAGCTTTGATTTATTCTTCAAATATTCTTCAAAACATCAGACAAGTAAGGCGGTGCTTTGCGCCGGCTCCTGCCTGCGCAGAAGCGATAATCAAGACGTTTTGAAAAATTTTTATTTTCCCAGTAATTCATCTGCGGCCTGGCGCGCCCGGGCACGGATTTCATCGGTGAGATAGCTTTTCATTTGCGCGTAAACCAAAGCAATCACAGCGATATCATCAGTAAACCCCAGCGGACCGAGCAGATCGGGAATGCTGTCTATCGGGCTGAAAAAATACACCAGTGCGCCCAGTATCACCATCTTGGCACGCTTGGGCGTGGCAGGGTCTTTAAACAAAAAATAAAGCGCATACAGCTGGCGCAGGGCAGGCGCACCCAGGCGGCCGGCAAAGCGGGCAACTTTTCTCAGAAAGCCCGGTTCGTCAAGCTGCTTGCGGCGGAATTTGGGAATGAATTCTTCGGGAGAAGGGTTACTCATGGCGAAATCCTTTTAATATGAACCATGCTCTTGGCGAACGTTTCCAAGATAAGGGGAAAACGCCTGATTTCAATAGGGTATCGCTTAAGGCCGCCTGAAAAGAAAAGTAAGCTGATATAGCTAAACAACTTACACTTCATGCGGCGTTGCCGAGCCTGAACTCAAAAAAGGCAGCAAGGCTGGCGGGCAGTGCTGGCGCATCAAGTCCGTCAGTCCCGTACTACCGTATTGTCTGCGGCTTGCTGCCTTGTATTAGAGTAAGTTTTTCCACTATAGCAGAAACTAATTTATTCGACTATAAAGGCCGTCTGAACGCTTTCAGACGGCCTTTGTTTGGCTCTCTATGTATTACAACAGAACATATTACATTACAGAAGATGGGCAACGCCTGCTTTTTCTTCTTCAAGCTCGTTCAGGGTGATATTGATGCGCTCGCGGCTGAATTCGTCGATTTCCAATCCTTCAACCAGCTTGTATTCACCGTTTTCGCAAGTTACCGGGAAGCCGAACATGGTCTCCTCAGGGATGCCGTAAGAGCCGTCTGAAGGAATGCCCATTGTCACCCATTTGCCATTGGTGCCCAGCACCCAGTCGCGGATGTGGTCGATGGCGGCATTGGCGGCAGAAGCGGCAGAAGAGAGGCCGCGTGCTTCGATAATGGCTGCGCCGCGTTTGCCGACGGTGGGCAGGAATTCGTTGGCGTTCCACTCTTGGTCGTTGATCATGTCTTTCACGCTCTCGCCGTTGATGGTGGCGAAGCGGTAGTCGGCATACATGGTGGGCGAGTGGTTGCCCCATACGCACAGTTTTTCAATGTCGGCCACGGCTTTGCCGGTTTTCTCGGCCACTTGGCTGAGCGCACGGTTGTGGTCGAGGCGCAGCATGGCGGTGAAGTTTTTGGCGGGCAGGTCGGGCGCGGATTTCATGGCGATGTAGGCATTGGTGTTGGCGGGGTTGCCGACCACCAAAACTTTTACATTGCGATCGGCCACTTTGTTCAATGCCGCGCCTTGTACGGTAAAGATTTCGGCATTGGCCTGCAACAGGTCGGCGCGCTCCATACCTTTGCTGCGCGGGCGCGAACCAATCAGAATCGCTACTTGCGCATCTTTAAAGGCTTCTTCAGGATTGTCGGTCGTGTACATGCCTGCCAAGAGCGGGAAAGCGCAATCCTGCAGCTCCATCATCACGCCTTTGACGGCAGTTTGGGCTTGCGGCAAGTCGAGCAATTGCAGAATAACCGGTTGGTCTTTGCCCAACATTTCGCCGCTGGCGATGCGGAACAAAATAGCATAACCGATTTGGCCGGCTGCGCCGGTAACAGCAACTCGAACGGGTGATTTCATACCATATTCTCCTGAGTAAATTTGTGTTGTTGGAAGATGCAGGGTCTGAATAATTTCAAGAAAACCGAAAATATATTGTCATTTGAAACAGACGCCTGATTTGGCAGGCAATCATTTCCGGATTCCGTAAGCCTTGGAGCGGCGTGTCAGGTTTGTTTTTATATAATCGAACGATTATCGTTTCAGTTATAAGTTTGGTAAACCTGCCTGCAACAGGCCGTATCATACCAAATTTATGCAAAGGAGCAATATTATTTTGTAATCGGGTGAAGTTTTCTTGAGGAGCAGTAGAAAATAGCAAAAATCAACGAGGATGCAGGCTCAGGAAAATCAATGCATTAGCGCATTAATAACAAGAATAGTGGCTTTTTGTTGGCATTTTTTGTGGGTGAGGCGGCCGATTGGCAGAAAAATATGGTAAATATTGCGGAAAAAGCCATTGAGATATAGCAGATAACAATAAGCAGATAGTGTATTTCAATGGTGAAATATGGCGTGAAACGATGGTTTCAGGCAGCTAACACTTTGTTGTGATTGGGTTCTGCGCGAATGTAATCCGATGAAAATACATGAATTTGTAAGCCCGTTGTTAAATTTCATTAAAAAATATGTGGCAAGGGGCTGTTCAATAACTGGTAAACAAGGTAAATTATATGCAACGTAGTTTCGTGTAATCGGTATTTTGGTTTGACGAAACTGCTTGGGTTTTGAGTTTTTTGAGAAAAATATATAAAGAGGAATTGAAATGCAGACGAAACAGCGCCCTGTATTCCTTGAGATCCCCAACATCAGGTTGCCGATTCCCGGGATTGTTTCCATTCTGCACCGCATCAGCGGGGTCATTCTGTTTGTGAGCCTGCCGCTATTGCTGTGCCTTCTTGCCGGTACGCTAGATGAAAAATCTACGTTTGTAACCTATCAGGCTGTCGTCTCCAATCCGCTGGTAAAGCTGATTCTGATCGGCTTGTTGTGGGCTTATCTGCACCACTCGATTGCCGGTATCCGCTTTTTGCTGCTGGATGCGCATAAAGGTTTGGAGCTGCAAACCGCCCGTTCGACCGCCAAATTGGTGTTTGTATTGGCTCTGGTGTTGACTGTTATCTTGGGAGCATGGTTATGGTAGACCGCAAACTGGCCGGAGCCCACTACGGCTTGCGTGATTGGGCGATGCAGCGCATTACGGCAGTAATCATGCTGATTTACACCGTTGTGTTCGTGATTTTCCTGTTGGCTTTGCCGAGCGGCTATGAGGCTTGGCAGGTGTTCTTTGCTCAAACCTGGGTTAAAGTGTTTACCCAAGTTACTTTCGTGGCCTTGTTTTTGCACGCGTGGGTCGGCATCCGCGATTTGTGGATGGACTACGTCAAATCGTTCGGCCTGCGCTTGTTTCTGCAATCGGCAACCATCGTTTGGTTGGTAGGCTGTTTGGTGTATTCGGTTAAAGTAATTTGGGGGTTGGTATGAGTTTTCCTGTTCGTAAGTTTGATGCCGTTATTGTCGGCGGCGGTGGTGCCGGTTTGCGCGCCGCACTGCAATTGTCTAAATCCGGCCTGAATACAGCCGTATTGTCTAAAGTTTTCCCGACCCGTTCGCACACTGTGGCAGCGCAAGGCGGTATTTCCGCATCATTGGGTAATGTGCAGGAAGACCGTTGGGACTGGCATATGTATGACACCGTCAAAGGTTCCGATTGGCTGGGCGACCAAGATGCCATCGAATTCATGTGCCGCCGTGCGCCTGAAGCCGTCATCGAGCTGGAGCACATGGGTATGCCGTTTGACCGCGTAGAAAGCGGCAAAATTTATCAGCGTCCGTTTGGCGGCCACACTGCCGAACACGGCAAACGCGCGGTGGAACGTGCCTGCGCCGTGGCCGACCGTACCGGCCATGCGATGCTGCACACGCTCTATCAGCAAAACGTGCGTGCCAACACCCAATTCTTCGTGGAATGGACTGCGCTCGACTTGATTCGCGATGACGAAGGCAATGTAGTCGGCGTGACCGCGATGGAAATGGAAACCGGCGAAACCTATATTTTCCACGCCAAAGCCGTGTTGTTCGCCACCGGCGGTGCAGGCCGTATTTACGCCTCTTCAACCAATGCGTTTATGAATACCGGCGACGGCCTGGGCATTTGCGCCCGCGCGGGCATTCCGCTGGAAGACATGGAATTTTGGCAATTCCACCCGACCGGCGTGGCCGGTGCAGGCGTGTTGATTACCGAGGGTGTGCGCGGTGAGGGCGGTATTCTGCTCAACTGTGACGGCGAACGCTTTATGGAACGCTATGCCCCGACCGTTAAAGATTTGGCTTCGCGCGACGTGGTATCCCGCGCGATGGCGATGGAAATTTACGAAGGTCGCGGCTGCGGTAAAAATAAAGACCATGTGTTGCTGAAAATCGACCACATCGGCGCTGAAAAAATCATGGAAAAACTGCCGGGCATCCGCGAGATTTCCATCCAGTTTGCCGGTATCGACCCGATTAAAGATCCGATTCCGGTTGTGCCGACCACCCACTACATGATGGGCGGCATTCCGACCAACTATCTGGGCGAAGTGGTTGTACCGAAAGACGGCAACCCCGAAGCGGTGGTGAGCGGTCTGTATGCGGCGGGCGAGTGCGCTTGCGCATCCGTACACGGCGCGAACCGTTTGGGTACCAACTCGCTGCTCGACTTGGTGGTGTTCGGCAAATCGGCCGGCGACAGCATGATTGAATTCATCAACAAACAAAGCGACTGGAAAGAGCTGCCTGCCAATGCGGGTGAGTTCACCAAACAACGCCTTGACCGTCTGAACAATCAAACCGGCGGTGAAAACGTTGATGCACTGCGCGGCGAATTGCAACGCACCGTCCAACTGCACGCCGGCGTGTTCCGTACCGATGCCATCCTGAAAGAGGGCGTGGACAAAGTATTGGCCTTGGCCGAGCGCGTGAAACAAACCGAAATCAAAGACAAGAGCCAGGTGTGGAATACCGCCCGTATCGAAGCTTTGGAATTGGACAACCTGATGGAAGTGGCCAAAGCCACACTGGTGTCGGCAGAAGCGCGCAAAGAATCGCGCGGCGCCCACGCATCGGACGACCATCCCGAGCGTGATGATGAAACGTGGATGAAACACACCCTGTTTTACACCGCCGACAACAGCCTCTCTTACAAGCCGGTACATACCAAACCGCTCAGCGTGGATTACATCGAGCCGGCCAAACGCGTTTACTAAGGACACAAACACATGGAAAAAGTACGTTTTAAGGTGTACCGCTACAATCCTGATGTGGATGCCAAACCCTACCTGCAAGATTATGAAATCGAAATCGAGCCGACCGATGTGAAATTGTTGGACGCTTTGGTGAAAATCAAGGCCAAAGACGATGCCGTGTCGTTCCGCCGCTCGTGCCGCGAAGGCATTTGCGGTTCAGACGGCATGAACATCAACGGCAAAAATGGTTTGGCCTGTCTGACCGACATCCGCAGCCTCAAGCAGCCCATCGTGTTGCGCCCGCTGCCCGGTTTGCCTGTGATTCGCGATTTGATTGTGGACATGACCCAGTTCTTCAAGCAATATCATTCCATCAAGCCGTATGTGGTGAATGACGAGCCGGTTGACCGCAATAAAGAGCGTCTGCAAAGCCAGGAAGACCGCAAAGAGCTGGACGGTTTGTATGAATGTATTCTGTGCGCCTGCTGTTCGACTGCCTGCCCGTCGTTCTGGTGGAATCCCGACAAATTCGTCGGCCCGTCAGGTTTGCTGAATGCCTACCGCTTCATCGCCGATACGCGCGACACCATTACCAACGAGCGTTTGGATGACCTGAACGATCCTTACCGCCTCTTCCGCTGTCATACCATTATGAACTGCGTGGATGTGTGCCCGAAACACTTGAATCCGACCCGTGCCATCGGTAAGATTAAAGAAATCATGTTGAAACGGGCGATTTAACCCCATGGCGAAATTTGACGAAACCGAGAAACGGCGCATCCGTTTCCAAACCCGTCGCGGACTGCTCGAGCTGGACATCCTGCTCGGGCGGTTTATGGAGAAAGAATTCCAGCATCTGAGCGATGATGAATTGAGTGTGTTTGTGGAAATTTTGGATTTGCCCGACCAGGAATTCCTGGCGCTGGTAAATGAAAAAGAAACCACCGACAAGCTGCACTTTATCCCGCTGTTGGAAAAAATCAGAAAGGCCTGACACCATCTTGCTTCACAAGCACAGAGTCATCAAGAGGCCGTCTGAAAGCAAAGATGCAGCTGCGGCTGCGTTGAATTCAAATAAGAAAAAGGAGTTAAGAGATGTCTAAAACCGTCAAATTGCAAGTTGAAGGTAAAGAAACGCTGGAGCTGCCGGTATTGGAAGGCACTTTGGGCAATGATGTGGTGGATATCCGCGCCTTTACCAAAGGCACCGGTATGTTTACTTTCGATCCGGGCTTTGTTTCTACAGCAAGCTGCGAGTCGAAAATCACGTTTATTGATGGTGATAAAGGCCAACTCTATTATCGCGGCTATCCTATCGAACAGCTGGCCGAAAACAGCGATTATCTGGAAACCTGTTATCTGCTGATTCACGGCGAGTTGCCGACTGCCGAGCAGAAGGCCAAATTTGTGGAAGGCGTGACCCGCCACACCATGGTGCATGAGCAGCTGACCTGGTTTTTCCGCGGTTTCCGCCGCGATGCGCACCCGATGGCGATGATGGTCGGCGTGGTCGGTGCATTGGCTGCCTTTTATCAAGACAGCCTGGATATTACCAATCCGGAACACCGCCGCATTGCCGAATTCCGCCTGATTTCCAAAATCCCAACCATTGCCGCCATGTGTTACCGTTATTCCAACGGTTTGCCGTTCAACTACCCGCGCAATGACTTGTCATACACCGCCAACTTCATGCACATGATGTTTGCCACGCCGTGTGAAGACTACGAGCCGAATCCGGTATTGGTGCGCGCGCTTGACCGCATTTTCATCCTGCATGCCGACCATGAGCAAAATGCCTCCACCTCAACCGTGCGCTTGGCCGGTTCTTCAGGTGCCAACCCGTTTGCCTGTATCGCCGCCGGTATTGCCTGCCTGTGGGGTCCGGCGCACGGCGGTGCCAACGAAGCCGTGTTGAAAATGCTCGACGAAATCGGCGATATTTCACGCGTGCCGGAATTTATGGAAGGTGTGAAAGAGCGCAAATACCGCTTGATGGGCTTCGGTCACCGCGTATACCGCAACATGGATCCGCGCGCCAGCATCATGCGTGAAACCTGTTACGAAGTGCTCAAAGAGCTGGGCTTGGAAAACGATCCGAAATTCAAGCTGGCGATGGAATTGGAACAAATCGCTCTGAACGACCCGTTCTTCATCGAGCGCAAACTGTATCCAAATGTAGACTTCTACTCGGGCATCGTGTTGTCGGCCTTGGGTATTCCGGTGTCAATGTTTACCGTAATCTTCGCCTTGGCACGTACCGTGGGCTGGATTTCACACTGGCATGAAATGATTGCCGATCCGAATCAAAAAATCGGCCGTCCGCGCCAACTGTATAACGGTGCGCCGCGTCGTGATTATGTGCCCGTAGACAAGCGCTGATAATGTTGCAAACGTTTTAGGCCGAACGAATTTATTTGAGCGGGAATGCGCAAATAATGGGCGTTCGGCCTAAAGCAGATTTTTACGTCGGATTGTAGTAAAACTACTAAATAAATCAACGTAAAGACATTAGTAAACGCATCACTCAGAGAGTAGAATAAACGTGTTTTCAGACGGCCTAAAGAGCTGTTTGGAAAGCAGCTCGTTCTACTCTTTTATTTATACATAAAAAGGGCAAAAGCCATGATGGATGAACAACGAAATTTCTCATATTTATTCGGATCCAACGCACCTTATATTGAAGAATTATACGAAAACTACCTCAACGACCCCAATTCTGTAGACGAACATTGGAAGCAGTATTTTACCGAGCTTGCCGCCCAGCCGGGCGCCGTAGAGCGCGACGTTGCCCACCGCCCGATTCAGGAGTCGTTTGCCAATCTGGCCAAACACAAAGCAACCGCCGCCGTCAGCGGAGCAATTGATTTTGATTTGCTGCAAAAGCAGGTGTCAGTATTGCGTTTAATTTCGGCCTACCGTATCCAGGGCTCCGGCGCGGCGCAGCTTGATCCGCTCAAGCGTCAGCCCCCGGTTAATGTTGAGTCCCTCAATCCCGCCTATCACGGCCTGACCGATGCCGATATGGCGGTGCAGTTCGGGCTGGGTGCGGGCGATTTTGCAGATGCCAGCAAAAAACTGCCGCTTTCTGAAATCATCAGCAAGCTCAAGCAGACTTATTGCGGCCATATCGGCATCGAATACATGCACATCGCCAACACCGAAGAGCGCCGCTGGATTCGCAACCGCTTCGAAACCGATTTGTCGACCCCAAAATACAATGCCGAAGAAAAACGCCGCATTCTGAAACAGATTACCGCCGCCGAAACACTGGAGCGCTATCTGCACACCAAATATGTCGGCCAGAAACGCTTCTCGTTGGAAGGCGGGGAGAGTACCATCGCCGGCTTGAATTACCTGATTCAGAATTCCGTCAAAGACGGTGTGGAAGAAGTGATTATCGGTATGGCGCACCGTGGCCGTCTGAACGTATTGGTCAACACGCTCGGCAAGCTGCCGCGCGATTTGTTTGCCGAGTTTGAAGGCAAGGTTCAGGCAACCCTGCCCAGCGGCGACGTGAAATACCACATGGGTTTCAGCTCCGACATCGCCACCCCCGACGGCCCGATGCATGTCTCACTGGCATTCAACCCTTCGCATCTGGAAATCGTCAACCCGGTGGTGCAGGGCTCTGCGCGCGCGCGTCAACGCCGCTATGACGGTGACGGTCAGGCGGCCATCCTGCCGGTGCTGATTCACGGCGATTCGGCCTTTATCGGCTTGGGCGTGAATCAGGCAACCTTCAACCTTTCCAAAACCCGCGGCTATACCACCGGCGGTACCGTGCATCTGGTGATCAACAACCAAATCGGTTTCACCACTTCCGATACCCGCGATATGCGCTCCACCACACACAGCACCGACATCGCCAAAATGGTGGATGCGCCGATTTTCCACGTCAACGGCGACGATCCCGAAGCCGTGTGTTACGTGATGCAGGCGGCAATGGATTACCGCAAGAAATTCCGCAAGGATGTGGTGGTTGATTTGGTGTGTTACCGCAAGCTCGGCCACAACGAGGGCGACGATCCTTTCCTGACCCAGCCGATGATGTATAAAGCCGTGTCGAAGCATCCGGGCACCCGTGCCATTTATGCCGAAAAACTGATTAAAGAAGGCGTTATCAAGGCAGAGGAAGCCGAAGGCTTTATCCAGGAATACCGTGATGCGCTGGATAAGGGCGAGCAGGTGGAGCAAACCCGCATCACCGATTACCAGCGCAAAAATCTGATGGACTGGAGCAAATACAACGGCACCGAATGGAACACGCCCGTGGATACTGCGCTGCCCGCCGCCGACATCAAACGCCTGACCGACAAATTTACCGAAGTGCCGGAAAACTTCCAATTGCACAACACGGTGAAAAAAGTGCTCGAAGGCCGTAAAGCAATGGCTGCCGGTGAGCAACCCGCCGACTGGGGCATGGCCGAAACACTGGCTTATGCCAGCCTGGTAACCAACGGCACCGGTGTGCGTATTTCCGGTGAAGACTCAGGCCGCGGCACATTTTCGCACCGCCACGCCGTGTTGCACGACCAAAACCGCGAAAAACGCGATGCAGGGGCTTATGTGCCGCTGAACAACATCAGCGAGAGCCAGGCCGATTTCATGGTCATCGACTCGATTCTGAATGAAGAAGCGGTGTTGGCCTACGAATACGGCTTCGCCTGCTCGGCACCCGACAAGCTCGCCATTTGGGAAGCGCAATTCGGCGACTTCGCCAACGGCGCGCAGGTAGCCATCGACCAATTTATTACTTCGGGCGAAACCAAGTGGGGTCGTTTGTGCGGCCTGACCGTGATTCTGCCGCACGGCTATGACGGCCAGGGGCCGGAACACTCTTCAGCCCGCCTTGAGCGCTGGCTGCAATTGTGCTCGGAAAACAATATTCAGGTGGTGATGCCGTCTGAAGCCTCGCAGATGTTCCATATGCTGCGCCGTCAGGTATTGCGCCCGTATCGCAAGCCGCTGATTGTTTTCATGTCCAAACGCCTGTTGCGCTTCAAGGATTCCATGAGCCCGCTGAGCAATTTCACCGAAGGCTCGTCTTTCCGCGCGGTGATTGGCGATGTGGAAGAGCGCGACAACAGCAAGGTGAAACGTGTGATTATCTGTGCGGGTCAGGTTTATTACGATTTGGCCAAAGCCCGCGAAGAGCGCGGCTTGGTAAACGATATCGCCATCGTGCGGCTGGAGCAGCTTTATCCCTTCCCGTATGACGAAATCACTGCCGAGCTGGCGAAATACCCGAATGCCGCCGAAGTGATGTGGGCGCAGGAAGAGCCGCGCAACCAAGGCGCGTTTTACCAAATCCGCCACCGCATCGAGCGCGTTATCGGCGCTTCGCAAAAGCTCACTTTCGCAGGCCGCCCCACCAGCGCTTCACCGGCCGTGGGCTATATGAGCAAACACGTTGCCCAGCTCAAACAGCTGCTTGACGATGCCCTGACCCTTAACTAATAATCGCTAAAGGCCGTCTGAAACGGCAGATAAACAAGTTTCAGACGGCCTACACCACTGGAGAACAAAAATGATCGTAGAAGTTAAAGTACCCGTATTGTCGGAGAGCGTATCCGAAGGCACCTTGATGAGCTGGCACAAAAAAGTCGGCGAATACGTTGAGCGCGACGAAATCCTGATTGATGTCGAAACCGACAAAGTGGTGCTGGAAGTGCCGTCGCCGCAAGCCGGGGTGTTGGTCGAAATCATCGCTCAAGACGGTGAAACCGTGGTTGCCGAACAATTGTTGGCCAAAATCGACACCGAAGCCAAAGCCGAAGCAAGCGCGCCTGCTGCCGAAGCCGCTCCCGCACAAGAAGCCGCAGCGCCTGCCGCCGCTTCCAACGCCCAGTCCGGCGTGGCCATGCCTGCAGCGGCCAAGCTGGCCGCCGAAAAAGGCGTGGATGTCAACAGCGTGCAAGGCTCAGGCCGCGACGGCCGCGTGTTGAAAGAAGACGTGCAAAATGCCGCAGCCGCACCGAAAGTTGCAGCTGCTGCGCCCGCCGCACCCGTTCCGGCCGGCGCGCGCCCCGAGCAACGCGTGCCGATGAGCCGCTTGCGCAGCCGCGTGGCCGAGCGCCTGCTGGCTTCGCAACAAGAAAACGCCATCCTCACCACGTTTAACGAAGTGAACATGCAGCCGGTGATGGACTTGCGCAACAAATACAAAGAAAAATTCGAAAAAGAGCACGGCGTGAAGCTGGGCTTTATGTCGTTCTTTGTCAAAGCCGCCGTGGCCGCGCTGAAAAAATACCCGGTGGTCAATGCCTCTGTTGACGGCAGCGACATCGTTTACCACGGCTACTTCGACATCGGTATTGCCATCGGCAGCCCGCGCGGCCTGGTGGTGCCGATTTTGCGCAATGCCGATCAGATGAGCATCGCCGACATCGAAAAAGCCATCGTGGATTACGCGGTGAAAGCCAAAGACGGCAAAATTGCGATTGAAGACCTCACCGGCGGCACCTTCAGCATCACCAACGGCGGCACGTTTGGCTCAATGATGTCGACCCCGATCATCAACCCGCCGCAATCCGCCATTCTCGGCATGCACGCCACCAAAGAGCGCGCCATGGTTGAAAACGGCCAGGTGGTGGTGCGCCCGATGATGTATCTGGCCTTGTCTTACGACCACCGCATCATCGACGGCCGCGAAGCCGTGTTGACGCTGGTGTCGATTAAGGATGCGCTGGAAGACCCGGCTCGCCTGCTGTTGGATTTGTAATCCCGGTTTCAGACGGCCTGCGTTATAGGGAGGCCGTCTGAAAGACATGACAGTAAACTCGAAAGGGAGCATCATGAAATACACGATATTGTTGTCTGTATTGGCTTTGGCGGCCTGCGCAAGCTGGCAGGGCAAAGAATACTCGGTCAGGGCTTACAACAGCCAAGGGCAGCTGTTGAGCAAAAACTTCCAGCTCGACAGCAATCTGGCCGGTATCACGATGGCGCGCGATTCATTGTGCAAAGTGCATCCGAACGCCACCATCCGCGTCCACAACAACGTCACCAAGCAGGAGCAGACCGAATACAGCCCGTATTCATGCCGCAACCGCCGTTAAGATACAAAGAGGCCGTCTGAAATTTTTTAATGTTTTTCAGACGGCCTGATGATTGAATAGAAAAGGATTTCCGATGTCTCAATTTGACGTAGTCGTAATCGGTGCCGGCCCCGGCGGTTATATCGCCGCCATCCGCGCCGCCCAACTCGGTTTCAAAACCGCCTGTATCGATGCAGGCGTTAACAAGGCAGGCGATGCGCCCGCGCTCGGCGGCACCTGCCTCAACGTAGGCTGCATTCCCTCGAAAGCGCTGTTGCAGTCTTCCGAACATTTCCACACTGCCCAACATGATTTTGCCGAACACGGCATTAGTGTGGAAGGCGTGAAATTTGATGCCGCGAAAATGATTGAGCGCAAAGACGCCATTGTCACCAAGCTCACCGGCGGCGTGAAATTCTTGTTCCAAAAAAACAAAGTCGAGAGCCTGTTCGGCAAAGGCAGCTTCAAAGGCAAAAACGGCGATTTGTGGCAAATCGAAGTGGACAACAACGGTGAAAAATCACTTGTCGAAGCCAAGCAAGTGATTGTGGCCACCGGCTCCGTGCCGCGCCCGCTGCCGCTGATTGAAATTGATAACATCAACGTGCTCGACAACGAAGGCGCATTGAACCTGACCGAAGTGCCGAAAAAACTCGGCGTCATCGGTTCGGGCGTCATCGGCTTGGAAATGGGCTCGGTATGGAAACGCGTCGGCTCGGAAGTGACTATTCTCGAAGCGATGCCGACATTCCTTGCCGCCGCCGACCAGCAAATTGCCAAAGAAGCGCTGAAAATCTTCACCAAAGAGCAGGGCTTGGCGATTGAATTGGGTGTGAAACTCAATGAAATCAAAAACGTCGATGGTGGCGTGAGCGTCAGCTATGAAGTCGGCGGCACAAGCAAAGCCGAAACCTTTGACAAGCTGATTATCTCTATCGGCCGTGTGCCGAACACCGATGGCCTCAATGTCGAAGCGGTCGGCTTGGAAATCGACGAGCGCGGCTTTGTCAAAGTCGACGGCGACTGCCGCACCAATCTGCCGAATGTATGGGCAATCGGCGACGTGGTGCGCGGCCCGATGCTGGCGCACAAAGCCAGCGATGAAGGTGTGGCCGTGGCCGAACGCATCGCCGGTCAGAAACCGCATCTGGATTTCAACACCATCCCGTTTGTCATCTACACCGACCCCGAAATCGCTTGGGTGGGCAAAACCGAAGAGCAGCTCAAAGCCGAAGGCGTGGAATACAAAAAAGGCACGTCCAATTTCGGCGCAAACGGCCGCGCGCTGGCCTTGGGCAAAGCCAAAGGCGTGGTTAAAGTATTGGCCGATGCCAAAACCGACCGCGTACTCGGCGTGCACATGATTGGTCCGATTGTGAGCGAGCTTGTGGCAGAAGGCGTGATGAGCATGGAATTCTCCGCCAGCAGCGAAGACATCGCCCGCATCGTCCACGCGCATCCGACTTTATCGGAAGTGATGCACGAAGCGGCGCTGGCGGTAGAGAAACGCGCGCTGCACGGTTAAGCAGGCTGGGTTTGACGAGACGCAAGGTTATCTGAAGCTGATTCGGATAACCTTGTTTTCTTTGGGTTGGTAAAACAGGAGAGGCTTCAATATGATTAACGCATTACAACGACCGGAGCATCAAGATTGGCTGCTTCATCAAGCCAAGGCATTGCTTGAGTTCGCCCGCAAGGCCAGGCAGCCGATGGGCTTTGCCTATCTGGATAAAAACGGCGAAGTGGATTTCAGCCAGCCGGTTCAAGCCTGGATCAGCTGCCGCATGACCCATATTTACAGCATCGGCGCGCTGATGGGCGTGGCAGGTTGCCGCGATTTGGCCGAACACGGCATACGCAGCTTGCTGGAGTATTTTCAGGATCCGCAATACGGCGGCTTTTTCGAGGCTGTCGAACATCGCCCCGATGCAAACGGTCATGCCGTGCCTGCCGGAGAAGACGGGCGTAAAACCGCCTATGCGCATGCTTTCGTGCTGTTGGCGGCTTCCAGCGGACTGATTGCCGGGGTTGCCCGCGCCGACGAATTGTTTGACAACATCAGCGAAGTCATCGACCGTCATTTTTGGGAAGCAGAATCAGGAAAAATGCGCGAATCCTTTTCGCGCGATTTCAGCGAGTGCGAGGCTTATCGCGGTGTGAACGCCAATATGCACACCGTCGAAGCCAGTTTGGCCGCATTCGATGCGCAGCTGTCGCTCGGCGTGGCGGCACACGATGAGCGGGCGGCGCGTTGGCTCCGGCGGGCGAATTCGATTATCGGCTTTGTATTCGATTTGGCGCGTCAACACGATTACCGCATTCCCGAACATTTCGATGCCGATTGGCAGATACTGTGGGATTACAACGCAAACGACAAGGCTCATCAATTCCGCCCCTATGGCGCAACCGTCGGCCATGCGCTCGAATGGGCGCGTCTCGGTTGCCATGCCTTGGCGATGAACCGCCGTTATGGCGTGGAACTTGCTGCTGATTATGCGCGCGATGCCTATGGCCTGTTCCGCCAGTCGCTCAATAATTGGCATGGCGATGGCGCAGCGGGATTCGTGTATACCACCGATTTCGAAGGTAACCCGATTGTGCGCGAACGCATGCACTGGGTATTGTGCGAAGGCATCGGTGCCGCGGTGGCGCTGGACGGCGTGGATGCCGCTGATGCGCCGTTGGGCGGTTTGGGTTTGGCTCAAGGCTATGTGGCAAGCGGATTGGGCAATGAATTTTCTTATTGGTACGAACTGTTTGTGGCTTATGCCGATGAATATTTGATTGAAGCACCGGGCAAGTGGTATCACCAGCTTGACACCGAAAACCGCCCGGCAGACGGCATTTGGGCGGGCAAACCGGATATTTATCACGCTTTTCAGGTTTTGATGCTGCCGCTTTTGCCGTTTGGCGAATTCATCACCAAAGCCGTCAAAGAATCATCTTTTCACCGTTGACGGCGTATCGTGAAATCAATATAAAAACCAAAGCAATACGGCAAACCGCAGCAATGCTGTAATGGTTTTATGGGGATTTCATCATATTTTGAAAGGCCGTCTGAAAGGTTTTCAGACGGCTTTTGTTTATCTTGAAACCAATAATAAGCAATAATGCAAAGTTGCAAATATCAGGCAGGATTCCCGGCCTGCTTCGCTATATAATAAACATTTCTTTGTGAAGCAAATACACATCATGAATAAAGAATTACTGGGCATCATTTTTCTGCCCGCAGGCATTATCAGTATGAGCATGGCCGGGCTGTGGCAGATGTATGTAATGATGACGGAAAGCCATACGCTCAACCGCTTTAAAGACAAACAGCTGGTTTGGG
>JAUNTY010000094.1 GCA_030538415.1 Neisseria sp.
GTCGTTTCAATTTAGATTGAGACAAGGCAGCAAGCCGCAGACAGTACAGATATAGCGGTTAAACTTAATATCTGTTACGGCGTTGCTACGCCTTGCCGCACTACCTGTACTGTCTGCGGCTTGCTGCCTTGTATCAAATATTAAGTTTAACCACTATAGTACGGCAAGGCGTAGCAACGCTGTATCAATCTAAATTGGAACGACTATAAATTTAAGCTGAAGCTGTGCTTCAGAGCAGCTCCCCCACCTACGCGGGTGCGACGGGCGGGGAGTTTTGCAAAGGCCTCAGGCCGTCTGAAAATATGTTCAGACGGCCTGTTCCTGATGATTAAATTGTTATACTATAACATTTCAATTTACCATAAAGGAAAATCCATGCAACGCATCTTTACCGCCTTCTGCCTGACCACCGCCCTCACCACTGCCCACGCCCATGAAATCTGGCTGGAAAGCGCCCATACCCACGGCGGAGAAATTCTCAAGGCCGAATTGGGCTATGGCGATTTTCCCGAACTGAGCCCGATTCCTCAGGATCGCCTGCCCATTTTCAGCCGGCCGGTGCAACTGGTTACCGACAAAGGCACCGAAAATCTGCTGCAAAAAGGCCGTCACAATTATCAATATCAAAGTCAAAAGCCCGTGTCTGAAGGCAGCTTCCTGCTGCTCGCCACTTACCGCCCGACTTTCTGGTCGAAAAACAGACAAGGCTGGAAACAGGTCAACATGACCGAAATGCCCGATGCCGAATATTGCGAACAAACCCGCATGTATGCCAAAAATATTGCCAACATCGGCCACCACAGCAACAGCAAAACCCTTATCAGCCGCCCGGTCGGCCACGGTCTTGAAATCGTGCCGTTGGAGAATCCCGCCAACATCCGCGTCGGCGAAGCTTTGCCGGTCAGGGTATTGTTCAACGGCGAGCCGCTGCCCGATGTCGCGCTGACCGCCACGTTTGACGGCTTTGGCGAACCCGATCCAAAAGTGCACAAAATCGAAGCCCAGGCTTTTTCCGATACCACGCTGGCCGACGGCAGCACCAAAATTATCCCGCTGCGTCAGGGCTTTTGGAAAGCACGGGTGGTACACAAATCCGATTTTTCCAACCCGAAAATCTGCCAGAAACTCGCCAGCTACGCCACGCTGACTTTCCAAATCGGCCACAGCCACCACGAATGACAACAGGCCGTCTGAAACATGTTTCAGACGGCCTGTTTTTGATTATCGGTTTATTTTTTGCAAAACACCAAATCCCACACTCCATGCCCCAAGCGCTTGCCGCGTGCTTCAAATTTGGTTTCGGGGCGGTAAGCCGGTGTCGGCGCATAATCGGCGGCGGTGTTTTGCAGATTATCAAAGCCGCTCAATACTTCCAGCATCTGCACCGCATATTCCTCCCAGTCGGTCGCCAAATGGATATAGCCGCCGCTTTTCAGCTTCGGCAAAAGCTTGGCCACAAACGGCGTTTGCACCAGGCGGCGCTTGTTGTGGCGCTTTTTGTGCCACGGGTCGGGAAAGAAAATATGGATGCCGGCCAGGCTGCCGTCGGCCAGCATGTTTTCCACTACCTCCACCGCATCATGGCGCATCACGCGAATGTTGCCGATGCCCTCTTCTTCCATCAGTTTCAATAAATTGCCGACGCCCGGGCCGTGCACGTCGATGGCAAGAAAGTCTTTTTCGGGCAGGCGCTTGGCGATTTCCACCGTGGCCACGCCCATGCCGAAGCCGATTTCCAGCACTTTGTCGTTATCACGGCCGAAACGCTCAGCCAAATCCAAAGGCGCGGCTTGATAATCCACGCCAAACTGCGGCCATAAGGTATCGATGGCGCGTTGCTGCGCCGCCGTCATGTGCCCCTGGCGCAATACAAAGCTGCGGATGCTGCGTTTGTGTTCTTCCGGCACGGCGTGGTCGAGGGGTTGGTTTTGTTCCGTCATATTCATTCAATCATCATTAAACTATTGATACAGGCCGTCTGAAACCGTTCAGACGGCCTCAAAGAATTTGCCGCAATTTGGCTTGCAACAGGCAAACCCTGAAAAAATCGAACGCCATTATAACCTGTATTGCCCGCGGCGGCTAAAACAAGGCATCAAACGCTTCCCCACATGATGCGGCCGCACAACCCTGTGTTGCGCCCCCACCGGGCAATGCTTGCGGCAACGGCGCAGCCCGCACTTCCACCGCCGTTTTGCCCGAAGCATCAAACCACGCCCATACGCCCCATAAAGCGGCCAGTAACAGCAGCGAGCCATACAGCACATGTCGTAGGCCGTTACTGCCGTTGGCTCTGGCAACAGGCCGCGGCATATTAAAGGCCGTCTGAACGCGGAAATCCTGTTCCGACAAAGTGCCAACACCTGCGCATTCCTGAATGGCTTCCGCCGCATCCTGCACGGTGCAGGCAAAAAATTCACGCCCGTCATTCACTCGAAACTCAGCCAGCAAATCGTGTGCCGAACGCTCGACTGCACGGTAATCCGTGCAGCGCAATTGATACGCCACCTCAAACGGATACGCCACACCCGTACCATACAACTCGCGCGCCCGCTGCTGCGGGTCGTGTTTGGTATAACCGATTTTGACCAAACCCGGAATGCCCGGATTGGTTAACACATACACCCAACCTGCCTGCAATTTATTTCCTTTTTTCCTTTACTGCAATAATGCTTTAATGATTCTGCAATTGCCCACGCAACTGCCGCAACGACTGCAAAACCGATTCCAGCTTACCTTCTGTTTCGCGACACACTTCAGTTACGCGATCCAAACGACGCATATTAAAAAATGAAAGAATATCCCACGTTGGCGAAAAATTTAAATCTAAGACTAAATCCAACCAATCATTAGGCTTATCCGCAAACAACATCTCAGCGCTGTTTGCCAGTTTTTGCACTGCCATCTCTGCCATACGGATTTTATTTGCCGCAGAAGAGGATTCCAAACTCGACCATACCGAAACAGCTTTACTCTTCGTAAACAAATCAAACATTTCTACAGAAGAGGCCGTCTGACAAGCCGTGCGTGCACTCCTTACTTTTGCTATGGCTGCTTCAACATCTGCAATCAACTCATCGATTTTGTCTGATTGGGATTCAACTTCTTGATGCTGATACTCATGCACCCACTCATCCCACAGAGCCTCTTCTGAAGAAGTCATGTCGATAGATACTCTACGCGGTTCGCTGGTTTGGATTGCAAAAATTCCCTGCTTGCGAGCCTGTTCCAAATCTTCTATTGTCTGTGCAAATGCTTTTTCCGCAGGTGTTTCAACAAAAAAATCTACCGTTCTTGCCCATAAAGACGATTGCCTGCTCTGCTTATCCGCAATCATGTCGTCTTCTGCCTTGTTCGCAGCTTCTGCTGCATCATCGACCAATTGTTTATAACGATTCGGCTGCCTGTTTTCTTTTTTCATTATCCCCATTCCTTTTTACCGATAACAAGGCCGTCTGAAAACATTGCACGTTTTCAGACGGCCTTAAGCAAAACATTGCTTTTATGCTTCAGTATTGTCGTTCTCTACCGCATCATCGGCAACTGAAACCATCTCAACCGCTTCATCCTCCGGTAAATCGCTTTCCTCAGGCTCGGCCACGCACTCCAGGCTTACCAGCGTTTCGCCTTCATCGAGGTTGATCAGCTTCACACCCGCTGCGGCGCGGCCGGTTTCGCGGATTTGTTCGACTTTGGTGCGGATCAACACACCGCCGCTGGTAATCAGCATCAAATCGTCGCTCTCGGCCACCAAGGTCGCTGCCACCAACTCGCCGTTGCGCTCGCCGGTGTTGATGGCGATATTGCCTTGGCCGCCTTTGTTTTTGCGGCTGTAATCCGCAATCGGCGTGCGTTTGCCGTAGCCGTTGGCGGTGGCGGTCAATACTTGCAACTCGCTTTGTTCACATTCGGGCGTGAAGGTAATCAGGCTGACGATTTTGCCGTCGGCAGGCAGGCGCATACCGCGCAGGCCGCCGCTGCCGCGACCACTCGGGCGCACGCCGTGTTTGCCGCTGATGACCGCCGCTTCGCCGTTGTCGGCGGCTTCGTCATCATTGAGGCCGTCTGAAAGCTCGGTATTGTCGTCGGCTTCCATTTCGGCTTCGTCGGCTTCGTCGTTGCCGGATTTTTCCCAATATTCGTTGAAGCGGATGGCTTTGCCGAGGTTGGAGAACAGCATGATG
>JAUNTY010000039.1 GCA_030538415.1 Neisseria sp.
GAATGACGGATGTAATGGATATTTCCAAGAAAAAAGTATTTTGCAAAGGTCTCGGTCTCTCTCTTTTTCTACAGCTTTTGCTGCCCAGATCCGCCTCTTTCAACCCAAATTTATTCACATCAACACAAGCCACAATCAATCCGAGCCAACCAAACTCATCATCGGCTTATTTTTAAAGCCCCGCAAGCCTTCAACCAGCCCTTCATATCAGAATAAAGTTTGTACTCTCCAAGTATTCCTATTTATGTGGTTTTGGTTTATGATAAACGGACTACTGCACGTTACATCAGCAGTATCTCCACAGAAGAAAAACCGCAAAATAAGGAACTGAAGAGATGTTAGAAGCCTATCGTAAAGCCGCCGCCGAGCGCGAAGCCCAAGGCATTCCCGCCCTGCCCCTCACCGCACAGCAAACCGCTGACTTGGTTGAATTATTGAAAAACCCGCCCGCAGGCGAAGGCGAATTTCTGGTTGAGCTTTTGGCTCACCGCGTGCCGCCCGGTGTGGACGACGCCTCCAAAGTCAAAGCCTCATTCCTTGCCGCCGTTGCCGAAGGCAGCGCGCAAAGCCCGCTGGTTTCACCCGCAGAAGCCACCAAACTCTTGGGCACCATGCTCGGCGGTTACAACATCCACCCGCTGATTGAATTGCTTGACAACGACCAGCTCGCGCCCATCGCCGCCGAAGGTCTGAAACACACCCTGTTGATGTTCGACTCTTTCCACGACGTGCAGGAAAAAGCCGAAAAAGGCAACGCGCACGCCCAAGCCGTGCTCGAATCCTGGGCGAATGCCGAATGGTTTACCTCGCGCGAAAAAGTGCCGGAAAAAATCACCGTGACCGTCTTCAAGGTTGAAGGCGAAACCAATACCGACGACCTCTCCCCCGCGCCCGACGCTTGGAGCCGCCCGGATATTCCGCTGCACGCGCTGGCGATGTTGAAAAACCCGCGCGACGGCATCGTGCCCGACAAAGCCGGCGAAATCGGCCCGATCAAATTATTGGAAGAACTCAAAGCCAAAGGCAACCTCGTGGCCTACGTCGGCGATGTGGTCGGCACCGGTTCTTCACGCAAATCCGCCACCAACTCGGTGATTTGGCATACCGGCCACGACATTCCCTATGTGCCGAACAAACGCTTCGGCGGCGTCTGCCTCGGCGGCAAAATCGCGCCGATTTTCTTCAACACCCAAGAAGACTCCGGCGCATTGCCGATTGAAGTCGATGTGTCTGCGCTCAATATGGGCGACGTAGTCGACATCCTGCCCTACGAAGGCAAAATCGTGAAAAACGGCGAGACCGTGGCCGAATTCGAGCTGAAATCACAAGTATTGCTCGACGAAGTGCAAGCCGGTGGCCGCATCAACCTGATTATCGGCCGCGGCCTCACCGCCAAAGCCCGCGAAGCCTTGGGCTTGCCCGCCTCCACCGAATTCCGCCTGCCGCAAGCCCCTGCCGAAAGCAAGGCCGGTTTCTCACTGGCGCAAAAAATGGTCGGCCGCGCCTGCGGCCTGCCCGAAGGCGAAGGCGTGCGCCCCGGCACTTACTGCGAACCGAAAATGACCACCGTCGGCTCGCAAGACACCACCGGCCCGATGACCCGCGACGAATTGAAAGACCTCGCCTGCTTGGGCTTCTCCGCCGATTTGGTGATGCAGTCGTTCTGCCACACCGCCGCCTACCCGAAACCGGTTGACGTGAAAACCCACAAAGAGCTGCCCGAATTCATCTCTACCCGCGGCGGCGTGGCCTTGCGTCCGGGCGACGGCGTGATCCACTCATGGCTCAACCGCCTGCTCTTGCCCGATACCGTCGGCACCGGCGGCGACTCGCACACCCGCTTCCCGCTCGGCATTTCCTTCCCGGCAGGCTCCGGCCTCGTGGCCTTTGCCGCCGCCACCGGCGTAATGCCTTTGGATATGCCCGAATCGGTATTGGTACGCTTCTCAGGCAAGCTGCAACCGGGCGTGACCCTGCGCGATTTGGTCAACGCCATTCCTCTCTACGCCATCAAAGCAGGTTTGCTCACCGTGGCCAAAGCCGGCAAGAAAAACATCTTCTCCGGCCGCATCCTCGAAATCGAAGGTCTGCCCGATTTGAAAGTCGAGCAAGCATTTGAATTGAGCGACGCCTCCGCCGAGCGTTCTGCCGCCGGTTGTACCGTGAAGCTCAATGAAGCGCCGATTATCGAATACATGAAGTCCAACGTCGTGTTGATGAAAAACATGATTGCCGACGGCTACAAAGACCCGCGCACTCTGGAGCGCCGCATCAAGGCGATGGAAAAATGGCTGGCCGACCCGCAGCTGCTCGAAGCCGATGCCGATGCCGAATACGCCGCCGTCATCGAAATCAACATGGACGACATCAAAGAGCCGATCATCGCCTGCCCGAACGACCCCGACGACGTATGCTTCATGTCGGAAAAATCAGGCACACCGATTGACGAAGTGTTCATCGGCTCCTGCATGACCAACATCGGCCATTTCCGTGCCGCCGGTAAGTTGCTCGAAGGCAAATCGGATATCCCCGTGCGCCTGTGGGTTGCCCCGCCGACCAAAATGGACGCGCAACAGCTCACCGAAGAAGGCTATTACGGCATCCTCGGCCGCAGCGGCGCGCGCATGGAAATGCCGGGCTGCTCGCTGTGTATGGGTAACCAGGCGCAAGTGCGCGAAGGCGCGACCGTAATGTCGACCTCGACCCGCAACTTCCCCAACCGCTTGGGCAAAAACACCTTCGTTTACCTCGGCTCGGCAGAGCTGGCGGCGATTTGCTCGAAACTGGGCAAAATCCCGACCGTTGAGGAATACCAGGCCAACATCGGCATCATCAACGAAAAAGGCGACGAAGTTTACCGCTACATGAACTTCAACGAAATCGACAGCTACAACGAAGTTGCCGAAAAAGTAAACGTTTGATGCAGCGTTTCAGACGGCCTTTGATGCACAGGCCGTCTGAAAACCATGCGATTACGACAACGCCGTCTGAAAGGTTTCAGACGGCGTTTTATCGTGAAAAAGAAGCAATCGACACAGCTGGCCGGATTGCCCAAGCAATTTGTATATAGTGGGAAAACTTAATTTCTAATACAAGGCAGCAAGCCGCAGACAGTACAGCTAGTACGGCTAGGCGAAGCAACGCGTAGTAGGAATTAAGTTTTCCCACTATAGCATACGCCACGTAGCGTGGGCTTCGCCCACGAAAGCACTTTTCTATACATATTAGGTGGCTGATATGTGCCATTCCTGAAAACCAACCTGAATCCTTTGCAAAAAAATAACCGTCGCACCCGCGCAGGCGGGTGCCCAGTCTGAAGCGCAACTTCAGCTCAAGCCTGCCAGGTTTGGAAATATACAACCCCATGATTCAACTTGGGTTTTTGAAATAGTAGAAATGGACAGACAAGCAAAGCTACGCTTTGCACTAGGCACCCGCCTTCGCGGGTGCGACGGGCAGGAGAATTTTGCAAAGATCTCAACCTGTCACTACCCCGTCATCAAACAGCAACAAAAAACGTGGGCAGAGCCCACGCTACGCTTGATTCAGACGGCCTGATTATCCAGCCGCCTCAACGGTTGTCATACAAGCCGCGCACCACTTCTGCAATATCGGCAATGCCTTTTTCCAAAGTTTCCGCGCTTTGGGCGATGCTCATGCGGATGCACTCGTGGGCGTGCGGATAATTGTCCGTATCGATGCCGACAAAGAAATGTTCGCCCGGAATCACCAGCGTGCCTTTGGCTTTCAGCAGTGCATACAGCGTCTGTGAATCCACCGGCAGCTTTTCAAACCACAGCCACAGGAAAATCGCCCCTTCCGGCTTGTGGATACGCAAGGGATAGCCCGCCAGCGCTTCTTGCAGCAGCGACACCGCCAACTCGGCCTGCCCACGGTAAAACGGCCGGATGACCTCGTCCGACAAGGTTTTCAAGCGGCCGTCTTCCAGCAACGGCTTCGCTACCGCCGCGCCGAAACGGGTGGGCGCCAGATTCACAATCGCATTCAGGCTGCCAATGGCCTGCACCACCTCCGGCGCGGCCACCACAATACCCGTGCGCACACCCGGCAGGCCGGTTTTCGACAGGCTGAAACACAAAATAATGTTGTCGTGCCAATCCAGCGTGGCCTCGCTGTAAATAATGTTGGGAAACGGCATTCCGTAGGCATTATCAATAATCAGCGGAATATCGTGTTCGCGCGCCAGCGCATCGAGACGCGCCATTTCCTCATCAGTAAGCACATTGCCGGTCGGGTTGGTCGGGCGCGAGCAGCAAATCGCGCCGATGTCGCCGTTTTTCAGCGCGGGCAGCTTTTCCAGAGTCTCGAAATCAACGCGGTATTTGAAGAAACCCGCCCGCCCTTCGTGTTCCACCGCTTCGATGTGCGGCGGCACGGCGATAAAATGCTGACCTTCGGTATGCGCGTCGGCATAACCGATGTATTCCGGCGCCAACGGCAGCAAAATCGATTTGTTGCGCGTTTGGCCGTTGTCATCGAATTTGCCGCCAAACAAATTAAACAAATAGAAAAACGCATTTTGCGAGCCGTTGGTCAAGGCGATATTGTCGGCGCTCAGCGGCCAACCGTATTCACGCTTGAAAAAATCCACCAGCGCGGCAATCAGCCCGGCATCACCCTGCGGCGTCGAATAATTGCCCACGCTTTCCGCCGCCGCGCCCGTAGCCACGATGTGCACCAACACCTCTTGGTAAACGCGATTGACCTCAGCAATGCTGGCCGGATTGCCGCCACCGAGCATATTCACGGGCTTATCGCTATTCAAGGCATTGCCCAAATCATCCATCAACTGCAAAATGCCGCTCTTGCGGGTAAATTTTTCGCCAAATGCTGAGAACTTCATTGCTGTCCTGTTTTCTTGTTATCGGTAGAAATGATTCTGCTATTGTAACAGCATACGCAGCAAGCAAAGGCCGTCTGAACGCATTTCGTTTTCAGACGGCCTGAGATCTTTGCAAAATACCTTTTACTGCGTCGCAAAAGCATCCACTCCGTCATTCCGGCGCAGGCCGGAATCCATAGCTCGCCATGAAAACCCATTTGAAATCAAATAACTGAACCTTGAAAAAATGGATTCCGGCCTGCGCCGGGGTAGCGTAGCGGACTTGCGAAGCTAATGACGGATGGAATGGATATTTCCAAGAAAAAAGTATTTTGCAAAGATCTCGGCCTTCTTGTGTGGCGTGGGCTCTGCCCACGAAAAGCTTCAGCAAGCGTAGCCTGCGTGTAGGATGCCGTGCCGTAGGCACGCACGCGTTTTTCAATGTCAGGCCGTCTGAAACTTTTCAATCTTTCAGACGGCCTATACCTTTTATATCGTAATATTTGTGAATATCCAAGTGTAGGAAAACGCGTGCGTGCCTACGGCACGGCACCCTACACACAGACCGTACTTGCTTTTGCCATACATATCGCAAGCTGCGCGGTGCACCGCTGCACCTGCCTACGGATGCAACGGTTGCTTTTCGCCAAGATTTCAGACGGCCTCTGTCATTTAACCCAAATCCATACACAAATATTTCAGCTCCAAATATTCCTCCGCACCGTATTTGCTGCCTTCGCGCCCCAAGCCGCTGAGTTTCACGCCGCCGAACGGGGCGACTTCATTGCTGATGAGGCCGGTGTTGATGCCGACCATGCCGTATTCCAGCGCTTCACCCACGCGCCATTGGCGGGCGGTGCTTTGGGTGTAGAAATAGCTGGCGAGGCCGAACTCGGTGGCGTTGGCGGCGGCTACGGCTTCTGCTTCGGTGTCGAATTTAAACACGGGGCACAAAGGACCGAAGGTTTCTTCGCGCGCTACCAGCATATCGGCGGTCACGTCGCGCAACACCGTCGGCTCGAAAAAGGTGCCGCCCAAAGCGCTGCGTTTGCCGCCCGCCAAGCAAACCGCGCCTTTGCCCAAGGCATCGGCGATGTGCTCTTCGACTTTTTTCACCGCTTTTTCTTCAATCAACGGCCCTTGGTTCACGCCCTCTTCCAGGCCGTTGCCGAGTTTGAACGCGGCCACTTTTTCCGCCAGCAATGTGCAAAACGCTTCATACACGCCTGCCTGCACATACACGCGGTTGGTGCAGACGCAGGTTTGGCCGCTGTTGCGGAATTTGCTCGCCAACACGCCTTCGGCGGCCTTCTCCAAATCGGCATCGTCAAACACGATAAACGGCGCGTTGCCGCCCAATTCGAGGCTGAGCTTTTTGATTTGCGGCGCGGCGGCGGCAAAGATTTTCGCGCCCACTTCGGTGGAGCCGGTAAAGCTGATTTTGCGCACGGTTTCATTATTGGCAAACACTTCGCTGATTTCACCCGCGCTGCCGTTCACAATCACCAACAAGTCTTCGGGAATACCGGCTTCATGCGCCAACACCGCCTGCGCATAAGCCGACAGCGGCGTGAGGCTGGCGGGCTTCACCAACATGGCGCAGCCCACCGCCAGCGCGGGCGCGGCTTTGCGGGTAATCATCGCGGCGGGGAAATTCCACGGCGTAATCGCGGCGGCAACACCAATCGGCTGCCGGATAACCAGCATTTTCTGTGTCGGCTTTACCGAAGTGAGGATGTCGCCGTCGATGCGGCGGGCTTCTTCGGCAAACCAGCGGATAAAGCCGGCGGCATAATCAATCTCGCCGCGCGATTCGATGAGGCTTTTGCCCTGCTCCATGGTCATGATGCGGGCGAGGTTTTCTTTATTGTCTTTCAACAATTGATACCAGCGCCACAATACGTCGGCGCGCTCCAGCGCGGTTTGCGCCGCCCAGTGTTTTTGGGCAACGGCGGCTTTGGCAATCAGGGCATCCAATTCGGCGGCAGATGTTTTTTTCACATAGGCGATGGTGTCGCCGGTGGCGGGATTGGTAACTTCGATGCCGCCTGAAAGCGGGGTGAAGCTGACATCGGGGTGTTGCAATAATGCTTCGATGGTTTTCATCGGGATGTCCTTTCCGGTTGAAACGCCGCCATTCATGGCGGTAGGATTTGCTTTTGTTTATACGGCGGTCACTCCGCCCAAATCAGGGCAACACATGGGCTGCATCTTATGTGGCTCTGTGAGTTGAAATATCGGGAATCTCCGTTTATGCCGTATCAGGCCGTCTGAAAATATATTCAAGCCTTTCAGACGGCCTTAGTTTGTTTTGAGGCCGTCTGAATCAATTGGCACGCGCCCATGCAAACGCTTGCGCCAACACCGCCAAGCCTTTGTCGAAGGTATCGTCTTCAATCGTAATCGGGTAAAGAAAGCGGATTACATTGCCGTGCACGCCGCAGGTGAGCAGCAACAGATTGTTTTTCATGGCAAACTGCTGCACTTTGGCGGCAAAAGCGGCATTCGGGTTGTCGTCGTCGCCGAATTCCACCGCCACCATCGAGCCCAGGCCGCGCACTTCGGTGACTTCCGGCGCATTCAGGCGCTTGATGAAATCCGCCAGTTTGCTGCCTAGAGCCTGCGAGCGCGCGCAGATGTTTTCTTCTTCAATCACGTCCAGCACCGCCAAAGCCGCCGCCACGCCGAGCGGATTGCCCGCATATGTGCCGCCGAGGCCGCCTTTGCGCGGCGCATCCATAATTTCCGCTTTGCCTGCCACGCCGCTCAACACAAAACCGCCCGCCAGGCTTTTGGCGATGGTGATGATGTCGGGCTGCACGTCGTAATGCGCCATGGCAAACAGCTTGCCGGTGCGGGCGAAACCGGATTGCACTTCGTCGGCAATCATCACGATGCCGTGTTCGTCGCAAATCTCGCGCACCGCCCGCATAAATTCCGGCGGCGCCACATTGAAGCCGCCCTCGCCCTGCACCGGCTCCAGAATAATCGCCGCCACATCATGCGGCGCGATATCGCTTTTGAAAATGCGCTTGATGCTTTTCAACGCATCGGCCACGGAAATATTTTGCGTGGCGGCAGGATACAGCGCGTGAAACACGCCCGCAGGCATCGCACCGAAATCGGCATGGTAAGGCAACACCTTGCCGGTGAGCGCCAGCGTCATCATGGTGCGGCCGTGAAATGCGCCGCCGAAAGCAATCACGCCGTTGCGCTTGGTGTAGGCGCGGGCGATTTTCACCGCGTTTTCCACCGCCTCGGCGCCGCTGGAGAAAAACTGGCTTTTCACCTTGCCCGCAATCGGCACCAATTGATTGATGCGCTCGGCCAATTCGATATAGCTTTCATACGGCACCACTTGAAACGCGGTGTGGGTGAATTTATCCAGCTGCGCCGCCACCGCCGCGGTAACCTTGGGATGGCGGTGGCCGGTGTTGAGCACGCCGATGCCGCCCGCAAAGTCGATAAACTCGCGCCCGTCGGTGGTTTTGATTACCGCATTGTCAGCGCTTTCCACAAACCAGTCGCACATCACGCTGGCGCCGTTGGGAATGGCATCATTCATACGGCTAATCCAATCATTATTCATATCCGGCCTCCTTATGGCATCCTGCAAACGATTGATGGCATCACAATAGCGAGTGTTTCACTAATTGCTTTTTCTCACAAGCAATAATTGCAACCGCCATGAAAAAAGCCGCCTGCAACATTGCAGACGGCATGGTTGCATCGCACGTAGCGTGGGCTCCGCCCACGTTGCCAATCCGCCTTTATACTCCGAAGCTTTCGGACGGCCTGTGTGGCGTTTTCGTGGGCAGAGCCACGCTACGGCTACGGTTTTTGCCCGCAAACAATCGTTGCATCAAACATTGAAAAGGCCGTCTGAACGCATATTGCGTTTCAGACGGCCTTGTTTATAGTCGGAGAAATTGGATTTTGATACAAGGCGGTGAGCCGCAGACAGTACAGATATAGTGGCTAAACTTAATATCTGCTACGGCGTTGCTGCGCCTTGCCGTACTATCTGTACTGTCTGCGGCTTGCTGCCTTGTATCAAATATTAAGTTTAGCCACTATAGTACGGCTAGGCGAGACAACGCCGTAGCAGAAACTAATTTCTTCGACTATATCTGTTCATCAATCAGCGTTTGACCAATATCACCGAGCCGATGGAATACCCTGCGCCGAAGCTCGACAACACACCGATGCTGCCTGCGGGCAAATTATCCTGATGCAGGTGCAGCGCAATCACCGAGCCTGCCGAGCTGGTATTGGCATAGCGGTCGAGAATAATCGGCGCTTCTTCCGCCGAAGCATCTCTGCCGAGCACGCGGCGGCTGATGAGCTCGTTCATGGTGCGGTTGGCCTGATGCAGCCAAAAACGCGCCACGTTTTGCGGCTCGATTTGGTGCTGCTGCAAGTGCGCCACGATGTGCTCGCCCACGGCGGGGCACACTTCTTTAAACACTTTACGGCCGTTTTGCACGAATAATTTATCCGCAGCCAGCGGATCGGCATCAATTTCGCAGCGGTTGAGAAAACCGAAATTATTGCGGATATTGTTGGAAAACTGCGTCCACAATTTCGTGCCGAGAATCTCAAAGCCTTTGCCTGCCGCGGCCAAATCACCGCGCTCCACCACCATCGCCGAAGCCGCATCGCCAAAGATGAAATGGCTGTCGCGCTCGCGGAAATTCACATGCGCCGAGCAGATTTCGGCGTTGACCACCAACACGCGCGAGGCCGAGCCGCTCTTCACCGCATCGGCGGCGGTTTGCAGCGCGAATGTGGCCGACGAGCAGGCCACGTTCATGTCGAAAGCGAAGCCGCCGCAGCCCAAGGCCGTCTGAATTTCCACCGCCATCGCCGGGTAAGCGCGCTGCATATTGGAATTGGCCACCAGCACCATATCGATGTCGGCTGCATTTACGCCGGCATTTTCCAGGGCTTGTTTGGCCGCAGCCACGCCCATCTCCGCCTGCACCGACAATTCCTCGTCGCTGCGTTTGGCAAACTGCGGCCGCATGATTTCGGGGTCGAGCACGCCTGCTTTGTCCAACACGAAACGGCTTTGGATGCCCGATGCCTTTTCAATGAATTCGCTGCTGGATTCGGCCAGCGCCGCCACGTTTCCTGCAGCGATTTCCGCCGCATATTGCGCATTGAATGCGGCTACATAGCGGTTGAACGTATCCACCAATTCATCGTTGCTGATGCTGTGCGGCGGGGTAAACAGGCCGGTGCCGCTCAAAACGGCGTGGGTTGCAGACATAAGGCTCTCCTTCTGCTTATTTTATGATGACACTTTTTTGACATGCAAAATCCGCCACATCATAGCACGGTTGCCATTGAAATAAAGCGTACAAAAAGAGTATCTATTCTAAAGTAATGAGGCCGTCTGAAAAGCATTCAGGCGACCTGCGGTTCAATGGCGAAAACTTATGCTGCCGCAGCCAATGCCTGCGCCAAATCTTCCAGCAAATCATCAATATGTTCGATGCCCACGCTCAGGCGCACCATGTCGGCGCCGACGCCTGCGGCGGCGAGTTCGGCTTCGTTGAGCTGGCGGTGGGTGGTGGTGGCGGGGTGGCAGGCCAGTGATTTGGCGTCGCCGATGTTGACCAGCCGCAGGAAAAGCTGCAAGGCATCGATGAATTTCGCGCCCGCCTCACGCCCGCCCTTGATGCCGAAGCTCAAAAGGCCGGAGGCTTTGCCGCCGTAGTCGCGGTCAATCAGCGCTTTGTAGGGGCTGCCGGGCAAGGCGGGGTAGTTTACCCAGGCCACTTGCGGGTGGCTTTGCAAAAACTCGGCCACTTTTTCGGCATTGTCGCAATGGCGCTCCATTCGCAGCGCCAAGGTTTCGAGGCCTTGCAGAATCAGGAAGACGTTCATCGGGCTGATGGCGGCGCCGGTGTTGCGCAATGGCACCACGCGGGCGCGGGCGATGTAGGCGGCAGCACCGAAATGCTCGGTGTAGTTGACGCCGTGGTAAGACGGGTCGGGCTGGTTGAAGATTTTGTCGAAACGCGGGTTGCCTGCCCATTGGAATTTGCCGCCGTCGATAATCGCGCCGCCGATGCTGGTGCCGTGGCCGCCGATGTATTTGGTGAGCGACTGCACCACGATGTCGGCGCCGTGTTCAATCGGGCGGAACAAGGCGGGCGACGGCACGGTGTTGTCCACCACCAGCGGCAGCCCTTGGGCATGCGCGGCGTCGGCGAAGGCTTTGACATCGACCACGTTAATCGCGGGATTACCGATGGATTCGCAATACACCAGCCGCGTGCGCGCGTCGGTGTTGGCGGCGATTTGTTCGGAGCGGTCGGGGTCGACAAAGCGCACTTCAATGCCCTGGCGCGGCAGGCTGTGGGCGAAGAAATTGTAGGTGCCGCCGTAGAGGGTTTTGGTGGCGATGATGTTGTCGCCCGTTTCCACCAGCGTTTGGATGGCATAGGTAATCGCCGCCATGCCGCTGGCCACGCACAAGGCGGCGATACCGCCCTCCAGCTCGGCCACGCGGGTTTCGAGCACGGCGGTGGTGGGGTTCATGATGCGGGTGTAGATATTGCCCGCTACATTGAGGTTGAACAAATCCGCGCCGTGTTGGGTGTCGTCGAAGGTGTAGGAGGTGGTTTGGTAAATCGGCACCGCGGCGGCTTTGGTGGTGGGATCGGAAGTGTAGCCTGCGTGCAGGGCGATGGTTTCGGGTTTCATTCTTTCTCCTTTGTATTCAATTTGTTATAAACTATTTTAAATCGCTTTCAGACGGCCTCTAGCAGCCGGTTCAAATATTTATTAATCTAGTTTAAATCAAATTCATTTTATATCAAAATCACGCAATATAAAGGCCGTCCGAATACTTTCATAAACTCAGCGCAAACAGCTTGCCGAGCCTGTCGAAGCATTCAGACGGCCTCAAATATTTGCCGTATAGTCGAAGAAATGGGTTTCTGCTACGGAGCTGGCTCGCCTTGTATCAGAATCTACATCTCCAACTATATTCAGGCGATGGTTTCCACCTTGCCTTCAGGCATCACCAACCAGGCTTTCAGCCCGGCCACTTTGGCAGCAGCGGCGCGGATGTTTTCCATGCGGCTGACTGAAAAAGCGGTGGAAAGTGCGTCGGCGGTGGCGGCGCTGTCGGCCATGACGCTCACGCTGCGGTAGCGCGGGCTGCTGTTGCCGCTACGCGGGTCAAACAAATGGGTAAACCTGCCCGCTTCGTCCATCACGGTGCCGTAGCCGCCGGATGTAGCGAGTGCGCGGTTTTCCAGCGGAATATTAAACAACACGGCTTTTTCATTGTCGGGATTGCGGATACCGGCCTGCCAATCGGTCTGACGCAGGCTGTCGAGCACACGGATTTCGCCCATGTCCACCAGCGCTTGCGCCAGCCCCGCTTCGCGCAGCATCTCGGTGATGCGGTCGGTAATATAGCCTTGCGCTATGCCGTTAAACGACAACGCCATGCCGGGTTTGGCAAACGCTACGGCCTGGTTGTCGAAGTGTACGGCATTGAAATCCACCAGGCCCAAAGCCTGCTGCAATACGGCGGCATCTGGTGCGGTTTCGCTGCCCGGGTGGCGGGTAAAATGTTTGGCATACGCCGCCCACAAGGGCTGGATGCTGGGGTCGAACGCGCCCTGCGTGAGCGCATGAATGTCGCGGCTTTGGCTCAATACGGCGAGCAAGTCGGCGCTCGGGCGGTTCAGACGGCCTGTGCGGTTGAGGCGCGACAATTGGCTGTCGTCCCGATACAGGCTGAAGATTTTTTCCAGCCGCGCCACTTCGGCCACGGCTTTTTGAATCAGGCTTTCGGCGAAACTCGGATCGGAGTGATAGAGCCGCAGTTCGGCATCCGCGCCCAAGGCGATGCCGCGCCAAATGGCCGGTTCGGGCATTTTTGCACCCAAAGCGCCGATGCTGCGGGCGGCAAACGGCACGGCGGCGACGGTGGCTGCGGCGGCGGTGATGCCGATAAAGCGGCGGCGGGTAAAAGCGGCGGCGGTGTTCATGCGGATTCCTTCGCGTATTTCGGGGGTTTGCCGTTTTTTCAGACGGCATCAACTAGGGTTTTGGGGTTAAGCGTTTTTCGTTACGGCGGATGCGGACTTGTCTTGGCGGGCGTTTCCGAATACCGACCGCGGGCGGATATGGAATCCGCCCCTACCCTGTGTGTCAGACGGCATCAGGCGCAAAGCATTTCAGACGGCCTCAATCACGGGGCTTTCAGACGGCCTCAATGCCGATTTATCATTTGAAAATAAATTCTTCCGGCATTTCGTCGAAGCGCACCACGCGGCCGCCGTTTTGGTCGGCAAACTGTTGCGCCTGGGCGGCATCGGCAAACGGCAGCGCATCTTCCGCGCCCATGCCGCCGATGAATTTACTGTCAATCACATAATAGGCCTGATAAGCATCAATCCAGGCATCATCGGCATTCGGCGTATTCCAGTCGGCCACTTTGCCCATATCGGTCACGTAAATCGCCGCCAAGCCTTTCGGCTCTTCCGGCAGCTTGGTGTAACCGAACATCTGGTTGACGGTGGAAAACCACACCGGCTTGTCGGGGCGGCCGTTGATGAATATCTGCGCTTTGGGGCCGTTGTGTTCGGCCAAATTCATGGAGCAGTAATGGCCGATGGAGGCATTGCTTATCGGCTGCGGCGCCGGTTTTTCGGCGGTTTCGCTACTGCTTCCGCAAGCGGCCAACAGCAGGGCGGCGGCCAGAGTGAGGATGATTTTTTTCATATTTGTCGCTTTCTGAAAACCCAGGCCGCCAGCGCAAACGGCAGCGCAATCCACAACAATTGCACCGCCAGCAGCAGCGGCGTGCTGAGGCTGATTTGTTCGCTCAGCCCGGCCATACCCGCATACATGGCGGTGTTTTCATAGCCGGTGAGGTTGAGCAGACGGTAAACGTCGGCGGGGTTGAACAGCAAAACGGTTTCGAGCATGGGCGCGGTGATGGTTTGTTTGCTGTCGGCGACCAAAATGCCGAGCAAGGCCATGTCGAAAATCACCACGAAAAACAGCCACACGCCGATGGCGATGCCCGCCGCCGTGCCGCGCTCTTTCACCTTGGCGCTGATGAGGTAGCCCATTGCCAAAAACGATGCGCCAAGCAGCACGCTGGCGGCAATCAAGAGCGCAAACGGTTTCCACGCGGCAAGATTGAGACCGCCGTGTGCCAGTTGCAGGGCAATGCCCGCCAGGCCGTAGCCCAACGTGGTGGCGAGGGTGAGGATGATGAGGTGGCCGACAAATTTGCCCACCAATACCTGCCAGCGCGACACGGGATAGCTGAGCAACAAGGCCATCGTGCCACGTTCGATTTCGCCGATGACGGCATCGTAGGCCAAGAGCATGGCAATCAGCGGAATCAGGAAAATGGAAAGGCTGGAGAGGCTGACCACGGTAACGGTGAGCGGATCGACTTTCACGCTGCCCGTCGGTGCGCTGCCGAGAAAACCGAGCGATAAGGCCAAACCCGCCAATAAAAGGGTGGCGGCCAACACCCAGCGGTTGCGCAGGCTGTCGCGCACTTCTTTGCCGGTAATAATCCAGACGGGGCTCATACGTCCTCCCGTTTCAAAAATTGTGCATACATATCATCGAGCGTGGGGGTGTGGATGTCGAGTTCGGCGATGTTGTCGAGGCCGCCGAGTTCGTGCAAGGCCGCCATTTTGTCTGCCACAGGGCATTCGGCGCTGCAACTGAGGCCGTCTGAACGCCAGCGCGCCGACAAGGGCATGGCGTGTTTCAGGCGGGCGGTAATCCGCACCGGCAGGCCGCTTTGCGCCTGCAATTCGCTCATGCTGCCGTCGGCGACTTTGTTGCCGTTTTTCATCACCACGATGCGGTCGGCGTGGCCGTCGAGCTCGGCCAGCGCATGGGTACTCAGCAGCACGGTTGCGCCGTCGTTACTCAATTCGCGCACGATTTCGTAAAACATCTGCCGCGAGGCGGGGTCGAGGCCGGTGGTGGGTTCGTCAAACAATAATACTTTCGGCACGCCGAGCAAAGCCTGCGCCAGCGCCAGCCGCTGCCGCATCCCTTTGGAATAAGTGCCGACGCGGCGGCCGGCGGCTTGGGCGATGCCGACGCGGGCAAGCAGGTCGGCGTTTTTGCCGGTCGGCTGTTTTTTCAATTTGGCGTAAAAATCCAGCGTTTCTTTGCCGGTGAGCGAGGGATGCAGGGCGACGGTTTCGGGCAGGTAACCGATTTGGCTGCGCTGCCCTGCGCCCGAGCCGGAAGCGATGCGCTCGCCCAGCAGGCGCACTTCGCCTTCGGTCGGCGTAATCAGGCCGAGAATCAGCTTAATCAGGGTGGATTTGCCTGCGCCGTTGTGTCCGGCCAAGCCCACGCATTCGCCCGCCGCCAACACCAAATCGACTTGGTTGACGGCTTTTTGGGTGCCGAATTGCTTGGTCACATTTCTTAATTCGACATGCTTGGTCATGCGCATTCCTTTGGTTTGTTTTTCAGACGGCCTTTATCATGCCGCTTTTCACCCACTGCCTTCCGGCTTATTGGTGTGCCGCCCATCGGCATTCGGTCAGCGCCATGTCGCTGAACACGGCTGTAAAGGAAGATTGCTCGGGGCTGCACGCATACACGCCGAAAGCGATTTCGCCGCCGCCTTCCCACAAATGGAAAATCCGCATTTGTTTAAACGTTTGCCCGTCGCTGCTGCATTCGAAGCAGAAATCGCTTTCGCGGCGGCTCAGGCGATACCACATTTGCCGCACATCGGCGGCGATGTCGGTGGTCGCCCAATCGGAATAGCCGTGGTTGGTGACCACGCTGCCCAAGCGCTGACAGTGTTCGTTTTCATATTCGATGGAGGCTTTCGCCCAATTGCCGCTGTTTAGATACAGCGCAATCCCGCATTGGTCGAAGCGGCGCTTGCTGTCGAATTCGGTTTTGACGGCAAACGAGAAATAGCGCTCGTCGGTGCGCATTTGCAATATCGGCGCATTGTCGTTTTGAAAGCCGTAATAGGTGCGCTGCCACAAGTCGGTTTGCGGCTCGGTGGTGATGGTGATGCGGTCGGCGGCAATCACCGCCTGCTTGGGCTGGCGCGTCCATTGGAGTTTTCCGGTATCGAATTGCATGGGTTTTACCTATGGTTGGTTTTTTCAGACGGCCTTTTGTGGTTGAGGCCGTCTGAAAAATGCAGCTTGGGATGGCATCCCAACCTGGTTTGGCATGCGGGCTGTGTTGGGGTGGCAACCCAAGCTACGGCTGTGGTCAAGGTTGGTTTCAGACGGCCTTTGGCAGGATTTGAGGCCGTCTGAACAATATCCGGCATAAGCGGGTTAACCCGCCCCGCTTCACTCGCCGCCGTTTTCTTCGCCCGCCCATTGCGATGTTTCGCGCGCGGCGATTTTTTGCAAATCGTCTTTGATTTGCAGATAGCGCGGCATGGCGCTGTTTTCATACGGTTTCATCAGCGGTTTGCTGTCGGTCACGCCGCCGGGCAGGATGGCGGGAAACTGCGATTGCGCCCATTTGACGATGCTGATGGCGGGGCTGTTCATCAATAATCGGGCCACGGGCGCGCGCCAGATGATTTGGTCGGTGATGCCGTTGGGCCGGTAAGCGCTGTCGCCCACGCCGTCGCCGTCGAGGTCGAAGGCGCTGTTGTCGCTCCAATAATTGCCGCGCCCGTCTTCCGCCCAATCGAGGAAGCGGGTGCTGACGTATTTGACCTGGCTTTCATTGTTGATAAAGGAGTTTTCGCTCAATTCCGTGCCTTGGATGGCGGCGGTGAAGTGGATGCCGAGCGTGCAGTTTTCAAAATGGTTGCCGTGGATGTTGTTGAAATTGGCGTTATACACGAAGACGCATTTTTCGGCTTTGTAGATGATGTTGTCGGAAACTTCCGAATGGTTGACGTAGTTGAGCATGATGCCCTGGTCGCGGCTGTTGACGGCGATGTTGCCGTGCACTTTGATGCGGTCGGAAAACATCATCGCGTAGCCGATGTTGTTGCCGATGGAGATATTGTCGCTGACTTCGCTGTCGTTGGTATACATATAGTGCACGGCGAAGCGCACATCGGTAAAGCGGTTGTTTTGATAGGTATTGCGGGTGCTGGTATTGGAAAAAATGCCGTCGCGGCCTTTGGAAACGTCGTTGCCGATGACTTTCGCGCCGGGGGCGTTCCATACGGTCACGCCGTTGCCGCGCTCGTTGACGCGCAACCGGGTGTCGCCGACGATGCGGTTGCCTTTGACCAGCGAATCGGCAGCGCCGTGGATATACACGCCGACGGAGTTTTCCAGAATATCGTTGTTTTCTACCAAAGCGCGGGTGGCGGTTTGGGCAAGAAACACGCCTGCGTCCATCGCGGGCAGGCTCATGCCGGAGCGGGTGACGGTGAGGTTGCGCAAGGTCACATCGGGTGCGGCGATTTCGATGGTGCGGCCGGTGCGGTCGCCTTCGATTGTGGCGGCGCGGCCGGCCGCCCCTTCCAGGGTGAGCGGTTTGTCGATGACGATTTTGCCGCGATACACGCCCGCCGCCAGCCGCAGGGTATCGCCCGCCTGCGCGCGCGCCACCGCCTGCTGCAAATCGCTGCCTGCGGCCACATCAATCGTGGCGGCAGATGCGCTCTGCATCAGGCTGAAGCAGCCTGCCAGCAATAAGGTTTTGGTTAAAAAGGTCAGCATGGGTGTGTTGTGTTTTCTTGATTGCGGTAACGGTTCAAAAAAATAATCCGGCTGCGCGACTCGTTGCTCCGTGCCACTTTTGCCGTGACCGGCTTATTTTTTTGAACGGCTGCCATCGGGCTCGCCAATGGGCAGAAAGGCCGTCTGAAACCTGCAACTGTCTTTTTCAGACGGCCTTTATAGTCGAAGAAATGAGTTTCTGCTACGGCGTTGGCTCGCCTTGTCGTACTATCTGTACTGTCTGCGGCTCGCCGCCTTGTATCAGAAGCTAATTTCTCCGACTATATTTGTTAACCAACGCTTAGCCGCGCGGTTTCACATTCATCTGGCCGCTCATTTCCATGTGCAGCGCGTGGCAGAACCATTGGCAGTAATACCAGTGCACGCCCGGGCGCGCGGCGGTAAAGGTCACCGATGCGGTGGCCTGCGGGCCGATTTCCATGGCGATGCCGTAACCTTCCAGCGTGAAGCCGTGGGTGAGGTCTTCGATGGTTTCCATATTGGTCACCACCACCGTGACTTCGTCGCCTTCGGTCACTTCGAAATTCGGCACGCTGAACACCGGCGCCACCGCGGTCATGTACACGCGCACTTTGTTGCCGTCGCGAATCACATTGGCCGCCCGCTCCAGCTCCACGCCGTCTTTTTTCGCCATTTCCAGCGCATCTTCCCACATCCACGGGTCGTTGCGGTCCCAGGTTTGTTTCGGATGCACTTTGGAAGCGGCCACCAGCAGCATGTCGTGCGGCTCGGCGAAGCTCGGGCCGTCGTGCACCAGGCGCATTTCATCGCCGGAAATGTCAATCAATTGGTCGTTTTCCGGCTTCAAGGGGCCGACATTGAGGAAGCGGTCTTTCGAGAATTTGTTCAGCGACACCAGCCATTTGCCGTCGGCTTCCTTGGTTTCGCCCATAGTGGTGTGGTTGTGACCCGGCTGGTAATGCACATCCAGCTTCTGCACAATCGGATCCACTTTTTCACCGGCATAGGCTTTAATCGCTTTGTCGATGTCCCATTTCACCATCTGGCTGTCGATAAACAGCGTGGTATAGGCAAAGCCGCGGCCGTCAAACGCGGTATGCAGCGGGCCCAGGCCCAGTTGCGGCTCGGCCACCACCACATCGCGCGGCTGGATTTTACCGGCAAACAAATCATCGAGTTTGCTCACATCAAGCACGGTCACGGTCGGCGAAAGCTTGCCGTTGAGCATGATGTATTTGCCGTCGGGCGAGGCGTTGCAACCGTGCGGCGAATTGGGCACGGGAATGTAGCGGGTGTATGGCGAATTGGCTTCGGCGCGGCCGTCGACCACTTTCACGCCGCCGATTTCCTTGAAGTCGCCGTTTTTGATGCCTTCTTCGATGGCGGCAAGGTTAAACACCACGCACCAGTCCTGTTCGTTGGCCGATGCTTCGTTGACGGTCAGGCCTTTTTCCGAGTTGTAGCAGGTGGAAAACGAATATTTGCCCTGATAGTCGGCATCGCCGTTGTCGAGGTTGCCGTCGACCAACACCTGCCAGGCCACTTCCATGGTTTCGCCGTCTACCGCCGTATACACCGCGAAATAGTTTTTCTGCGGGTCGGTCATGTTGGTGCCGTCGTTCGGAATCGGCACGATGTGCTCGCCGTTGGCAAACACATAACCGGTTTTCGGATAACGCTGCGGACGCAGGCCGTGCACGCCCGACACATTCGGAATTTCGACGATTTTGTCGGTTTTCATCACATCGCAGCGGATGCGCGCCACGCGGTTGTTGGCCTTGTCGTTCACATACACATAGCGGCCGTCGTAGGTTTGGTCGGTAAACGACATGTGCGGGTGGTGCAGGTCGCCGTTGGGCAATACCGGCTGATTGGTTTTGCGCAAAAATTCGCGGGTTTCCGGCGTGATATTGGCATTCAGAATCTTGCGGCTCTCGTTGGTGCGCCCCCAGCCGGTGGCGCTTTCCATGTTGAACACGGGAATGCGCATCAGCTCGCGCATCGAAGGCACGCCCAAAACACGGAGTTCGCCCGACTGGCCGCCCGAGTTGAACGCATAATATTGGTCGAGATCGCCGGGGCCGACATAATCGCTGTGGTCGCCGCCCGCAGAGGCCGATGCGCCCGCAGCGCCGCTGGCCGCGCCGCCCTCACCGCTGTTGGAGCAAGCGGACAGGCCCAACAGACCCGCCCCGGCGATACCGGCGCCCGAAGCGGCAGCCGTGCCCAGAAAAGAGCGGCGGCTCAAACCGGTTTGGTTTAATTTTTCGTCTGACATACAACTCTCCTTGATTTGAATCGGCATGGCATCTGCGGTTTCAGACGGCCTGCCGTAACGGGTTAAATGGATATTTCGACAACTGTTTGACGGCAACTGCTTTATTCGGCCGCGCCTGATTTGTTTTCAGACGGCCTTTTTTCAACAAAATGAATCACCTGCTCCTGCTTGCCGCGTTGCGCATCCAATTCGGCCTTGGCCGCGGCCTGTTTCTGCTTTTTGCGGTTGACCTGCACCACGTGCGGGCAGTCGGTTTGGTGGTGATAGAGCATCTGGCAGTGCAGGCATTGGATGCATTCGTTCGGGTCGATGTCGCCCTCGGGATGAATAGCCTGCACCGGACAGTCGTGGGCACAACGCTGGCAGGGATTACCGCACATCGGATAACGGCGCAGCCAGTCAAACACGCGCAAACGGGCGGGAATCGCCAGCGCCGCGCCGAGCGGACACAGATAGCGGCAGTAAAAGCGCTCGATAAACAAACCCGCCAACAGCAATGCCACGGCAAAGGCGACAAACCACCATTCGCGGATAAATTTCAGAATAATCGCGGTTTTGAACGGCTCCACTTCCGAAAGCTTTTCCGCCAAGCCCAATTCATACAGCGACACGCCGAACAGCACCATGAAAATCACGTATTTCAAGGCCGCCAAACGGGTGTGCACGCCGTGCGGCACGGTAATCTGCTTCACGCCGAGCTTTTTGGCGATGCGGTTGAGCAATTCCTGCAACGAGCCGAACGGGCACAGCCAGCCGCAAAACGCGCCGCGGTTCCAAAACAGAATCGAAATCGCAGTGGCGCACCACAAGATAAACACCAAGGGATCCATCAGGAAATATTCCCAGCTGAACCCCGTGCGCAAGGCCGTGGTAAAGGTGAGCACGTTCACCACCGACAATTGCGCCTGCGCATACCAGCCGATATAAAACAGGCTGAAAGTGAGGTAAACCAGGCGGAAGCGGTCGTAGAATTCCGGGTATTTGGTGAGCGTGTCCTGAAAGAAAAACACCGCCACCAGAATCAGCAATGAAAACGCCACCACGCCGATTTGCCAGCTTTTGCCCGCCCAAATCTGCTTCCACAATTGCGACGAGGCTTCATCGGCCGCCGTTGCAGCCATTGCCCCAGCGCCTGCCGCCGCTGCGTCAGCAACCGGCTGCGCCGCAGTCGAAGCCACCACCACCGGCTCGCCGTCGGGATCGTCCACCGTATAAGGCTGCGGCAGCTGGTAAGGCAGGTCCGCGGTCACAAACGCCTTATCGTTCACGTTCAACACGCGCTGAATCATCAATTGCAAGCGCCACGGCTCGGCGGCGTCAAACTTCACGTCTTCCGGCACGGTAAACAGCGCAATCTCTTTGAAATGCGGCGCACCGGCAGCGGCAAATGCGGGCAGGCGCTGGTGGTTGAGATCGGTAAAGCGGAAGCTCTCGTCGCCCTGAATCACTTCGATGCGGTCGAAAATACCGCCGCGCACATAGCCCGAGCCTTTAAACGAATAACGCCCTTCGCCCGCCACCACCATCGCCTGCTGGCCGGGTTTCAGACGGCTTTGCAAATCTTGCCAGCCCGCTTCGCCGAGCAGGCTTTTGCCGATGGCGGGCTGACTCACCAGCGCCACATACAGGTTGACAAACGTATCCTCACCCGGGCCTTTTTCCGGATGCTCCGCCGCCCCGGCCTTGCCGCCCGCCTCAAACGCTTTGTTGACATCATCGACGGTCATGTGCAGGCGGGCAATCGCGCCTTCGTCGAGCAATGCCTGCCACGATTGCACATCGGTTTTGTCCATGTTGACCAGGCGGCGCGGGCGGGTCTGCACTTGCGCCGCCGCTTCGGGCGCATTGCCTGTCGCAGGCGCGGCATTGGCCGCCGATGCAGTGCCGATGCCGTATTGGTGCGCCAGCGCCCGCATCGAGCGGTAGAGGCTGTCGTTAATCACCATCAGCGTCACCGTGGCGCCGCTGATGATGTCGGCGGGTGCGCGGTTATCGGGCGCAGGCGATTTAATCAGGTTCAACCCCACATAAGCCCGGATAAACGCATCCACTTTCGATTGCGGAATACCAATCAACACAATCGGCTCGTGATGCTCGACCAATTTCGCGCCCTGAATGGTGCCGTCGTTGGCCACGCCCACCAGAATATCAATCGGCTTGCTCGAATAGCCGCGCGTGTTGACCACATCGGTGGTGACATACACATACCCGAGCTGCTCCTCGCCCTTGTATACCCGCGCCACCATCGGCTTGCCCTCCGGCTCGCCCACGCGCTCCGCATCGGGAAACACTTCCGAAATCGGCGTTTTGACCAAAAATTCCGGCAGCCGCTCGGCCAACGCCTGCGGCGCGCACAACAGCAACACCACCAACAGCGAAAGCGCCGCCAACCAGCGCCTGCACCGCCCTACCGTTTCCATCATCTGGCCGGACATGTCTGTTCCCATTTGTCTCAATACTCGAATATTCGTATTATAGTAATCATTAACACAAGATTACTTGATGGAAATCAAGTTGACAAATCTTAATACACTTCAGCTTAAATTTAATAAATATCTGCAATTTAATAATTTTTTAAAAAAATCCAGCCAAACACCGCTACCCGCTTTAAAAAATCCCGATAAAACTACCTCTTACTACATTCTTTATATATGCATTTTATGAAATCGGAACATGAACAATCACTGTCGACCAAATAAAAAACGAGGCCGTCTGAAAAGTTTCAGACGGCCTCGGCAAATATAGTCGTTCCGTTAGTTTGATACAGCGTTGCTACGCCTTGCCGTACTATAATCTTGCCGTACTATAGTCGAAGAAATTAGTTTCTGCTACGGCGTTGGCTCGCCTTGTCGTACTATCTGTACTGTCTGCGGCTCGCCGCCTTGTATCAGAATCTAATTTCTCCGACTATATAATAGTGAAAAAACTTAATTCCTACTACGGCGTTGCTGCGCCTTGCCGTACTAGCTGTACTGTCTGCGGCTTGCTGCCTTGTATTAGAGTAAGTTTTCCCACTATAGTCGTTTCAGGCTTACAAACCGATTTTCTCCAATACAAAATCAATATCCTTGTCGCCCCGACCCGACAGATTGACCAGCAGACGCTTGTCGGCGGGCAATTCGGCGACGCGGCGCAAGGCGTAGGCGAGCGCGTGTGCCGATTCGAGCGCGGGGATGATGCCCTCTTCGCGCGACAAGGTCAGGAAAGCATCAAGGCATTCGGCATCGGTGGCGCTTTCGTAACGGGCGCGGCCGCTGTCTTTCAGATGGCAGTGTTGCGGGCCGACTCCGGGGTAATCGAGGCCGGAGGCAATCGAATGCACGGCGGCGGGGTTGCCTTGTTCGTCTTGCAGGAAATAGCAGTGAAAGCCCTGAATCACGCCGGGTTTGCCCAGCGTCATGGTAGCGGCGTGGCGGCCGGGTTTGTCCAGCCCCTCGCCTGCGGGTTCGACGCCGACCAGTGCCACACCGGCATCATCGAGAAAGGCATTGAATATGCCCAAGGCATTGGAACCGCCGCCCACACAGGCCACCACTTCATCGGGCAGGCCGCCGTAGGCCGTCTGAAACTGTTCGCGCGCTTCGTGGCCGACGATGCTTTGGAAATAGGCCACCATTTCGGGATACGGCGCGGGGCCGACCACCGAACCGATGGCGAACATGGCGTCTTTGAAATCGGCCATGTAGGCACGGAAAGCGCTGTCGACCGCCTCTTTGAGCGTGCCCGCGCCTTCGGATACCGGCACGAGCTTCGCGCCGAGAATCTTCATCCGCGACACGTTCGGATGCTCTTTGGCGATATCGACCACGCCCATGTGGATTTCGCATTCCAGCCCCAGCAGCGCCGCCGCCGTTGCCAAGGCCACGCCGTGCTGACCTGCGCCGGTTTCGGCAATCACTTTTTTCTTGCCGAGCTTTTTCGCCAGCAACACTTCGCCGATGCAGTGGTTGATTTTGTGTGCGCCGGTGTGGTTGAGGTCTTCGCGTTTCAAATAGATTTGCGCGCCGCGCTGCGACAGGGTGCGGGCGTGGTAAATCGGGCTGGGACGGCCGACATAAGTGGCCTGCAAACGCTTCATCTCGGCAATAAATTCGGCATCGCCGATGATGCTGCGGAAACCGGCTTCTATTTCGGCCAAGGCCGCCGCCAGATCGGGATGGTCGATTTTGCCGCCGTGCGCACCGAAAAAGCCTGCCGTATCAGGCGTGACCAGCGGATTTAATTGTTCTTGGTTCATGGGTTTTCCTTTGTAACGTGGGTTCGGGATAAGTAAATGAAATCTCTTTTGATTTTCAGAATATCTTACACACCTATCCCGAACTCCCGTTTTGTATTGAAAATAATGACCAGGCCGTCTGAAACCGTTTTCAGACGGCCTCGTTATCGTTTTATCATCATATTATATGACATTATCCGCATCACGCCTTGCGCCCGAGCAGATACACCACCGCGCTCCTGCCCCGATGGCGGCTGCCTTCGCTCAATTCGCGTTCGGTTTCTTCGGCAATCAGCCATTCCAGCCCGTCAAACGCCGCCTGCATTTCCGCCAGCGTGCCGAGCATGGCCGGGTCGCTCGGGCCGCCGGTGCCGTGGCCGATTTGGTCGGGATGATAAAACACCCCGGCAAACATCCCGCCCGGCTGCAAGGCGCGGATGATGCGTTGCGCGACTTGCGTGCGCTCGGGTTCGACAAAATGGCAGAACACGCTGGTTATCACCGCATAATGTTCAGACGGCCACGCCATATCGGCGATATTCTCCTGCCGCACATCAAAGCGCACGCCTTTTGCCTCGGCCAGCTTTTGCGCTTTTTCCAGCCCCACCGCCGACATATCCACGCCCTCGGCCTCAAAGCCGTGTTCGGCCAGAAACACGCCGTTGCGCCCTTCTCCCGTGGCCAAATCCAGCGCCCGCCCGCCTTGGGGCAATTGCGGCAGCACACGGGCGATAAATTCGTTCGGCTCGGTGCCGAAAACATATTCGTCGCAGAGATAGCGTTCGTCCCATTTCGACATGGTTTTTCCTTGGTTTTGAATGGTTTCAGACGGTGTTTAATATAACATTAAAGAAGAGTGATATGTGAATGTGGAATGGATGCCTTTTTCAGACGGCCTTGCATGTTGACGAGAATGAGGGAGGCCGTCTGAAAAGGGTTAAGGTGAGGATGGGCAAACCGCGGACTTGTTTAGGCAAACGGGCATTTCGTGGGCGGAGCCCACGCTACAATGCTGGAAGTTTAACCGTTGCGCTCGCTCAATCAATGAAGCCGCAATATTTGAGGCCGTCTGAAACCGTTCTCACTTCAGATTTTGTAGCGTGGGCTCTGCCCACGGAATCCAGCTCTACGGGCGAAAAGCCATGCCCGAATCATCAGCATATTTCCAGACGCCCTGAAATTTAGCCCCTAAGGGAGGGTTAGAGCCTGCCCCGTACTGGATACGGGGGTGAGGGTCGCAAACCGCCAGGTTTGCCTTTCCCCCGCCACACAACCACCCCGACAGCATTCAAACGGCAACCTACACCGCCAACCCCAATTCCGTGCCCGCCTGAATCGCGCGTTTGGCGTCCAATTCCGCCGCCACGTCTGCGCCGCCGATGATGTGCACGGGTTTGCCGAGCGCTTCGCATTCGGCCTGCAATCCGCGGTTGGGCTCTTGCCCCGCGCAAATCACCACATTGTCGACCGGCAACACCAGCGCTTCGCCGTTGCGGCGGATATGCAGGCCGTCTGAATCGATTTTCAGGTATTCGATGCCGCCCCACATCTTCACGCCTTTGTGTTTCAACACGGTGCGGTGTATCCAGCCGGTGGTTTTGCCGAGGTTACGGCCGACCATGCCTTCTTTGCGCTGCAACAGCCAGATTTGGCGCGCCGAGGGCGTCAGCTCGGGTTTGGGCGAACGCAATGCGCCGCGCTTGTTTAAGGTTTCGTCAATCTGCCATTCTTCGCGGAACAGCTCGGGCGAAAGGGCGCTGTCTTCGCCCTGATGGCTGAGGTATTCGGCGGTATCGAAGCCGATGCCGCCCGCGCCGATAATGGCCACGCGTTTGCCTACCGGTTTTTTGTCGCGCAATACGTCAAGATAGCTCAACACTTCGGGGCGCTCGCTGCCGGGCAAATCGATGCGGCGCGGGGTGATGCCGCTGGCGAGCACGATTTCGTCGAAGCCCTGCAAATCGGCGGCGGATACGGTTTTGCCCAATTCGCGCACCACGCCCTCGTCGTTCAACACTTGGTCGAAATAGCGCAGGGTTTCGTTGAATTCGGGCTTGCCGGGCACTTGTTTGGCCACGTTGAGCTGGCCGCCGATGCGCGGCTGCGCGTCGAACAGGGTCACTTTGTGGCCGCGCCCGGCAGCGGTGTGGGCAAACGCCATGCCGGCGGGGCCGGCGCCGACCACGGCGATGTTTTTACTACTTGAGGCCGTCTGAACGGGCATTTGCAATTCATGGCAGGCAAACGGGTTCACCAAACACGAAGTCAGCTTGCCGGCAAAAATATGGTCGAGGCAGGCTTGGTTGCAGCCGATGCAGGTGTTGATGCGTTTGTCGTCGCCCGCTTCCGCTTTCTTCACCCAAGCCGCATCGGCCAGGAAAGGCCGCGCCAGGCACACGGCATCGGCCCAGCCCTGCTGCAAAATGGCTTCGGCGGTTTCGGGCATATTGATGCGGTTGGTGGCAATCACGGGAATGCGGCTGATTTGCTTGAGCTTGCCGGTAAATTCGGCAAACGCGGCGCGCGGCACGGAAGTGGCAATGGTGGGAATACGCGCTTCGTGCCAGCCGATGCCGGTGTTGAACATATCCGCGCCTGCCGCTTCGATTTCGGCGGCCAGCTCGGTGTTTTCCTGCCAGGTGCTGCCGTTTTCGACCAAATCGAGCAGCGAAATGCGGTAAATCATCAGAAAATCTTCACCGCAGGCGGCACGAATGCCTTGTACGATTTCGCGGGCGAAGCGGCGGCGGTTTTCGGCGCTGCCGCCGTATTCGTCGTCGCGGGTATTGGTACAGGGCGCGAGAAACTGGTTAATCAGATAGCCTTCGCTGCCCATCACTTCCACGCCGTCGTAGCCCGCTTCTTTGGCAAGCTTGGCGCAGGCGATGTAATCGGCCACGGTTTGGCGCACTTCGGCGGTGGTGAGCGCACGCGGTTTGGCGGGGTTAATCGGCGCTTGAATGGCGCTGGGCGCGACCGGATGGCGGCTGATGGCATAGCGGCCGGTGTGCAGAATCTGCATGCAGATTTTGGCACCGTGCGCATGCGCGGCTTCGGTCACGGTGCGGTGCCAGGCCACTTCTTCGGCATTGGTGAGCTTGGCGCCGCCTTCGGTAACCGCGCCATCCTCATTGGGGCTGATGCCGCCGGTGATAATCAGCGCCACGCCGTTTTTCGCGCGCTCGGCGTAAAACGCGGCCAAATGCACCGCGCCCTCTTCGTGTTCTTCAAAACCGGTGTGCATCGAGCCCATAATCACGCGGTTGCGCAAGGTGTGGTGCGGCAATGCCAGCGGGGTGGTGAGTGTTCTCATGTTCCTCTCCTGATTTATTTTTTTGTTATTGTTTTAACAAATATTGCTATAGCATGACGAAACCGAATGTAACACGGTTGGTTAATAATTTGGCAAACTAAAATAAAGCAAATGCTCGATGTTTCCAACCGCCCGGTTTTACGCGCTTTCAGGCCGTCTGAAACAAATTTTGCATTTCAAGCATTTAAAAACGTTCAGACGGCCTCTGCCGTGATGACAAAGGCCGTCTGAAAACCATCCGTCCGTATTTACTCAATATTCTGCACTTGCTCGCGCATCTGCTCAATCAGCACTTTCAATTCCACCGAAGCCTGCGTGCATTCGGCGGCAATCGCTTTGCTGCCCAATGTGTTGGCTTCGCGGTTAAGCTCCTGCATCAGAAAATCGAGGCGTTTGCCCACGCTGCCTTTGCTTTCGGTCACGATACGGCGCACTTCGGCGATATGGGTGCGCAGGCGGCTGAATTCTTCGTCTACATCGGCTTTTTGCATAAACAAGGCAAATTCCTGCTGCAAGCGGTTGTCGTCTACATTGGCCACGGCCTCCTGCAGGCGGGCGCGCACTTTTTCCAGATGGGTTTCCAGCAAATGGGGAAACAATTCGTTGAGCGAATCGACGATTTCTTCCATCGCCGCCAACCGCTCGAGCAAATGCTGTTGCAGCTTTTCGCCCTCGCGCGCACGAGCGGCGGCAAAGTCTTTCAAAGCGGTATTCAAAAGCTTTTGCACGGTTTTGGCAAAGGCTTCTTCGTCTTCGCTCTGGCTCGACAGCACGCCGGGGAATTTCAAAATATCGGCCACCGAAAGTTTGCCCAAATCATCATGCTGCTTGCGCCATTGTTGATTCAGGCCGGCCAATTGCTGCACCAGCTCCTGATTAATCGCCAGCTCGCCGCCTGCGCCGGCTTCCAGCGCCTGCACCTGAATGCGGCATTCGATTTTGCCGCGCGCCGCCTGCGCCGCCACGGCTTCGCGCATGCTGCTTTCCAAATGGCGCAAATCGTCGGGCATTTTGAATTGCACGTCTAGATAACGGTGGTTCACCGCGCGGATATCGAGGTTGATGCGGCGGCTGCCGCTCTCGCCGGCGGCGTTGGCAAAGCCGGTCATGCTGTGGATGCTCATGGTGTTTTACTCCGTGACAAAAGGTGAGTGAAATCACGCCCAATATACCACAAGCGCGCGTGTTATAATCCGCGCCATCCCTATTTAAAGGACACATCATGAGCGATTACACCCGTACCGGCCGCGCCGCCGATGCCCTGCGCGCGATTAAAATCACACCGGATTTCCTGCCGCACACCGACGGCTCCTGCCTGATTGAAGCGGGCAACACCAAAGTGATTTGCACCGCCACCATCGATGAAAATCTGCCGCCGTTTC
>JAUNTY010000040.1 GCA_030538415.1 Neisseria sp.
GCCGCAGACAGTACAGGTAGTACGGCAAGGCGAGCCAACGCCGTAGTAAAGCTTACTCTCCGACTATAGATTAAAAAGCAGTATGGTCAGACATTTTAGCCTAATATTCGTCATAACCGTTCAAAAATAAGCCGCCTGAAAATCCAAAGGCCGTCTGAAAAGCTTTCAGACGGCCTTGAATCATTCAGGTTTTATCAAAATCAAATATCCAAATAATCCAAAATGCTTTCCGCTGCATCGCGGCCTTCGGCGATGGCGGTCACCACCAGGTCTGAACCGCGGGTGATGTCGCCGCCGGCGAAGATTTTCGGGTTGGCGGTTTGCTGTTTGTATTGGCCGCGTGCTTCGATGCGGCCGCGGCTGTCGGTGTTGACGCCGACGCTGGCGAGCCACGGCATGGCGTGCGGGGCGAAGCCGAAGGCAACAATCACGGCATCGCAGGTGATGGTTTCTTCGCTGCCTTCGATGATTTCGGCGCGGCGGCGGCCTTGTCCGTCGGGCTCGCCCATGCGGGTTTTGACGATTTTGAGGCCGGTTACTTTGCCTTCTGCATCGGTTTCCACCGCCAGCGGTTCGGCTTCGATGGCAACGGGCTGGGCGTTGAATTGGAACGCCACGCCCTCTTCCTGCGCGTTGGTGAATTCTTTTTTACTGCCCGGCATATTGGCGGCATCGCGGCGGTAAACGCAGGTCACTTCGGCGGCATCTTGGCGCACGGAGGTGCGCACGCAATCCATCGCGGTATCGCCACCGCCGAGCACCACCACGCGCTTGCCTGCCATGCTCACAAAGTCGGGGCTGTCGAAGCCGAGCAGGTTTTGGGTATTGCCGATGAGGAACGGCAGCGCGGAATACACGCCTTGGGCTTCTTCGTTGGGAATATCGGCTTTCATGCCTTGATAAGTACCCACGCCCAAGAACACGGCATCGTATTCGTTGACCAAATCATCGAGCGTGATGTCTTTGCCGATTTCCACGCCGAGTTTGAATTGGATGCCCATTTCGCCGAACACTTCGCGGCGGCGCACCATCACTTCTTTTTCCAATTTAAACGCGGGAATACCGAAGGTCAGCAAGCCGCCGATTTCGAGCTGACGCTCATAGACGGTTACGTCCACGCCGTTGCGGGTCAGCACGTCGGCGCAGCCCAATCCTGCCGGGCCCGCGCCGATGACGGCGACTTTTTTACCGGCTTTGGGCACATTGTGCAGATTCGGTTTCCAGCCCATTTCAAAGGCTTTTTCAGTGATGTATTTTTCAACATTGCCGATGGTGACCGCGCCGAATTCGGCGTTCAGGGTGCAATCGCCCTCGCACAGGCGGTCTTGCGGGCAGACACGGCCGCAGACTTCGGGCAGGCTGTTGGTGGAATGCGCCAGCTCGGCGGCTTCGATGATGCGGCCTTCGTTGGCCAAACGCAGCCAGTTGGGGATGTTGTTGTGCAACGGGCATTTGTTTTGGCAATAGGGATTACCGCAGGCCAGGCAGCGGTCGGCCTGCGCCTGCGCCTGGGTGTCGGTAAAGGCTTGGTAGATTTCTACAAAAGTGGTTTTGCGGGTGTTCAGCGGGATTTTCGGGGGATCGACGCGCGGCAGGTCGATATATTGATATACATTTTCGCTTTGGCTCATGGCGGTTCCTTGCAAACTTATTTTTTCTTTCAGACGGCCTTTATGAATCATCAGGCCGTCTGAAACAATATTTTCAATATCGGTGTTCCTGAGGCCGTCTGAAAACCGATTCGTGCTTTCAGACGGCCTTTTCCTCATTACTGGGTGACGGCGCGCAACTCGGTGACGGTGCGGCGTTTGTGTCCCAACAAGGCGTTGACATCGTTGGCTTTCGGCTTCACCAACACGAATTGGCCGACATAATCTTCCCAATGCGACAGGATGCGTTCGCCCAAGGCGCTGCGGGTCAGCTCCACATGGCGGGAAATCAGGCCGCGCAGGTTTTCCTGATGCATCGGCAAATCGGTGATGCCCAAGCCTTCGACCATTTCGGGGTTGATGCGGCCTTTGAAGCGGCCGTCCACATCCAACACATAGGCAAAACCGCCGGTCATGCCCGCACCGAAGTTGATGCCGGTTTTGCCGAGCACGGTCACCACGCCGCCGGTCATGTATTCGCAACCGTTGTCGCCGATGCCTTCCACCACGGTAGTTGCGCCGGAGTTGCGCACGCCGAAGCGCTCGCCCGCACGGCCTGCCGCGAAGAGTTCGCCGCCGGTTGCGCCGTAGAGACAGGTATTGCCCGCGATGGTGGCTTCTTCGGCTTTAAACGCCGCGCCGTTGTGCGGTTTGATGACGATGCGGCCGCCGCCCATGCCTTTGCCGACATAGTCGTTGGCGTCGCCGGTGAGGTTGAGGTTGACCCCGCCCGCCAGCCACACGCCGAGGCTTTGGCCTGCCGTGCCGTTGAGGTGGATGTTGAATTCTTGGCCTGCGTTGCCGCGGTTGCCGAACTGTTTGGCAATCATGCCCGACAAGGTGGCGCCGACGGAGCGGTCGAGGTTGCTGATGTCGAAGTTCACATCTGCGCTACCGCCTGTCTCAAAAGCGGCGGCGGTTTGCTCGACGATGGCTTTGTTCAACAAACCTTTGTCAAACGGCTCGTTGGTTTGGGTGCAGAAGCGCGCGCTGCCTTGCGGTACTTTCGGCGCATACAAGAGTTTGCTCAAATCGAGGCCGCGCTGTTGGGCGGTTTTGCCTTCGATGATTTCGAGCAGGTCGGTGCGGCCGATCAGGTCGGTGAGTTTTTCCACGCCGAGTTCGGCCATGATTTCGCGCACGTCTTGGGCGATGAATTTGAAGTAATTCATCGCTTTTTCAGGCAGGCCGTGGTAGTGCTTGCTGCGCAAGGTGTCGTCTTGGGTGGCGATGCCGGTGGCGCAGTTGTTCAGATGGCAGATGCGCAGGTAGCGGCAGCCGAGCGACACCATCGGGCCTGTGCCAAAGCCGAAGCTTTCCGCGCCGAGAATCGCCGCTTTGATGATGTCGAGGCCGGTTTTCAAGCCGCCGTCGACCTGCAAACGGATTTTGTGGCGCAGGTTGTTTTCCACCAAGGCTTGTTGCGCCTCGGCCAAACCCAGCTCCCACGGGCTGCCGGCGTATTTCACGCTCGACAAGGGGCTGGCACCGGTGCCGCCGTCGTAGCCGGAGATGGTAATCAGGTCGGCATAGGCTTTGGCCACGCCGGTGGCAATCGTGCCCACACCCGGCAGCGACACCAGTTTCACCGAAATCAGCGCTTTCGGATTGACTTGTTTCAAGTCGAAAATCAGTTGCGCCAAGTCTTCGATGGAATAAATATCGTGATGCGGCGGCGGTGAAATCAGGGTCGAACCCGGCACGGCATAACGCAATTGGGCGATATACGGGGTCACCTTGTCGCCCGGCAATTGGCCGCCCTCGCCCGGTTTCGCGCCTTGGGCGACTTTAATCTGAATCACGTCCGCGCTCATCAGGTAAGCGGCGGTCACGCCGAAGCGGCCGGAAGCCACCTGCTTGATGCGGGATACTTTTTCGGTGCCGTAGCGTTTCGGATCTTCGCCGCCCTCGCCTGAGTTGGAATAGCCACCCAAACGGTTCATTGCCACGGCCAGCGCTTCGTGCGCCTCGGGGCTGAGTGCGCCAATCGACATCGCCGCGCTGTCGAAGCGTTTGTAGAGGTTTTCGGCCGGTTCGACCGCATCCACCGAAATCGCCTCGCGGCCTTCGGTTTTCAGGCGCAGCATATCGCGGATGGTGGCGACGGGGCGCTTGTTGACCGCATCGGCATAGAGGCGGTATTTGCCGTAATCGCCGCTGTTGCAGGCCGCCTGAAGCGTGTTGACCACTTCGGGGTTGTAGGCGTGGTATTCGCCCTGCGGTTTGAATTTCAGCAAGCCGCCCGCGTCAATGTCTTTGCTGCGCTGCCATGCGCGTTTGCGCTGACCGCACAATTGCTCGTGCAAATCGGCAAACGATGCGCCTTCGACACGGCTGGTGATGCCGGGGAAACACAAGGCGGTGATTTCGCTGTTCAAGCCCACGACTTCAAACAGGCGCGCGCAACGGTAAGACGAGATGCACGAAATGCCCATTTTCGACATGATTTTGTAGAGGCCTTTGTTCACGCTGTTGCGGAAATTGGCCATCACCACCCGCATCGGCTTGGCAATCGCACCGCCGTTGACCATGTGCGCCAGGCTTTCATAAGCCAGATACGGATAAACCGCGGTCGCGCCGAGACCGATCAACACGGCGAAATGGTGCGGATTGCGGGCAGAAGCGGTTTCGACAATCATGTTGGCATCGCAACGCAAATTGGTGGCGACCAAACGGTTTTGCACCGCGCCCACCGCCAGCGCGGCGGGAATCTGCTGCAATTCTTTGGCGATGTTTTTGTCGGACAACACCAACAACACCGCACCGTTTCGCACCGCTGCTTCGGCATCGTCGCAGAGTTTTTCAAGGGCGGTTTTCAGGTTGGTGTCGGCGGGGTTGTACACCATATCCAGCACCACGTGTTTGTAGTGTTCGGCAGGCAGGCGCAACAATTGCTGCATATCGGAATACAGCAACACCGGCGATTTGAAGTTGACGCGGTTCGACATGCCTTCCGCTTCGAAAAACACGCTCATCTCGCGGCCGATGCTGGTGGCAAGGCTCATTACGTGTGCTTCGCGCAGGGGGTCGATGGGCGGATTGGTGACTTGTGCAAAATATTGGCGGAAATAGTCGTAAACCAGGCGCGGGCGCTCGCTCAACACGGCAAACGGCGCATCGTCGCCCATCGAACCGACCGGCTCCTGGCCGTTTTCGCCCATCACGCGCACAATGCTTTCCAGCTCTTCGCGGTCATACAGGAATTGCTTCTGATACACCGCCAATTGTTCGGCATCCATGGTGGCTTCGCCGACTTCGTCTTCCGGCAGTTGCTCAAACGGAATCAGGCGCTGTACGTTTTTGTCCAACCAGGTGCGGTAAGGATGGCGGGCGCGCAATTCGCCGTCGATTTCGTGCGAATGCAGCAGTTTGCCTTTTTTGGTGTCGATAACCAGCAACTCGCCGGGGCCGACGCGGCCTTTGTCCACCACTTCATCGGGCGCGTAATCCCAAATGCCGACTTCCGAAGCAATGGTAATCAGGCGGTCTTGGGTGATGACGAAACGCGCGGGGCGCAAGCCGTTGCGGTCGAGGTTACAGGCGGCATAGCGGCCGTCTGAAAGCACGATGCCCGCCGGGCCGTCCCACGGCTCCATGTGCATGGAGTTGAAATCGTAAAATGCGCGCAAATCATCGTCCATGTCCGGATTTTGCTGCCAGGCGGGCGGCACGAGCAGGCGCATCGCGCGGAACAAGTCCATGCCGCCGTTGACAAACAGCTCCAGCATATTGTCGAGCGAGCTGGAATCCGAGCCGGTTTCATTCACAAACGGCGCGGCGGTGGCCAAATCGGGAATCAGCGGCGTACGGTATTTATACGCACGCGCACGCGCCCAGGCGCGGTTGCCGGAAATGGTGTTGATTTCGCCGTTGTGTGCCAGATAGCGGAACGGCTGCGCCAGCTTCCAGCGCGGCATGGTGTTGGTGGAAAAGCGTTGGTGAAACAGACAAATCGCAGACTGCATCCGCAAGTCGGCCAAATCGAGATAAAACTTGGGCAGGTCTTTCGGCATGCACAAGCCTTTGTAGATGATGGTGCGGTTGGAAAGGCTGCAAATATAAAAATCGTCATGGTCGATGCGTTTTTCGATGCGGCGGCGGGTCACAAACAGGCGGCGTTCGATGTCCTGCATCCGCCAGCCGCTCGGCGCATTGATGAATACCTGCTTGATTTTCGGCATATCGGCCGCGGCAATCGAGCCCAACACCGACACATTAATCGGCACATCGCGCCAAGCGGCCACGCCTAAAGTTTCGTTCACCAATTCTTCGTTGATGATGTCGATGTATTGCTGCGCCAACGCCTCGTCTTGCGGCAGGAAAATCTGACCGACCGCAAAGTTTTGCGCCAACGAAAAACCTTCTTCGGCGGCAACCGCCTGAAAGAAAGTGGCCGGCATTTGCAGCAGCAGGCCGCAGCCGTCACCCGTTTTGCCGTCTGAAAGAATCGCGCCGCGGTGCTGCATCCGCGACAGGCCGAGAATGGCGGTGCGCACCACTTTGTGGCTCGGTTCGCCGTCGATATTGGCAATCAGGCCGAAACCGCAGTTTTCTTTTTCCAGCGTGCGATCATACAACATGGTCATAATAAACCTTTCCTGCAAATTATTGGTAGAGGCGGTGTCTGCCGATCGGATGATGTAATAAAAATACACCCCACTCCATTCCCGGCGGCACACTTCTTGATCTAATCGTAAGTCTGGCTAAAATACGGAAATTGTCGGCAATCGTCAAAGGATTTTTTCAGATTTACAAAAATCACGCGCAACGAAAAACGGATAATTTCTAAATAAAATTCCAATTATGTTTTCATTATTAGAATAATAAAGCAAGATTTATTAAATTATTGATGCTTGATATTAAATTAGAGAATGTTGACAATCTTAGCTGATTGTTACTTTTATATGAAAATACGACACCATTTCCAGCCTTATCGAGCCGGTGCGCCGATTAGAAATGTAGGAAAACAAAACTGCCTGCTGTCAAAAACAGCAGGCAGTTTCACCAAAATTACGGATTAAACCGCAGCCAGTTCGCGGCGCATTGCATCGATCACCGCCTTATAATCCGGCTGCCCGAAAATCGCCGAGCCCGCCACAAAGGTATCCGCCCCCGCCGCCGCCACTTCCGCGATATTATCGGTTTTGATGCCGCCATCAACTTCCAGCGCAATCCGCCGCCCGCTTTCCGCCTGATAAATATCCAGCAAATCGCGCACTTGGCGGATTTTCACCAAGGTTTGCGGAATAAATTTCTGGCCTCCAAAGCCGGGATTGACCGACATCAGCAACACCATGTCCAAACGATCCAGCACGTTTTCCAGCAGATAAACCGGCGTGGCCGGATTCAACACCAAACCCGCCTGACAGCCCGCCTCTTTGATCAGGCTTAAACTGCGGTCGACATGGCGACTGGCTTCGGGGTGAAACGTGATGATGTCCGCCCCCGCCTTGGCAAACGACTGAATCAGATCATCGACCGGCTCCACCATCAGATGCACATCGACAGGCACGGTAGCGTAAGGCTTCAGCGCCTCGCAAACCATCGGGCCGAATGTCAGATTGGGCACATAATGGTTATCCATCACATCAAAATGAATCAGGTCTGCGCCCGCTTCGATCACGCGGGTCACTTCCTCCCCCAAGCGGGCAAAATCTGCGGATAAAATACTGGGAGCAATACGAAATTTCTGCACTATCTCTTCCTCTGTTCACTTGAAATACCGGATTTGCCTGCATGAAATTCTCCGGTCGGATGCAAAACAAATTAGACAACGCCGTCACTTTATAGTAAAAATGCCGCCATTAACCAAAGTTAACTGGGATTATACCGCTTTTCACATGCTAATCCGTTATATTTCACACCGATGAAAGATTTGGGAAAATTTAGTGCCTTACCTTATGAAAACTGACCGCTTTATCCGGCTGATGGCTGCCGGCGCGCTCTGCATGGGCATCGCTTCGGCCAACGGCTCGCCGCTGACCACCCGTCTGGACGATTTTCACCCCAACTGCGACATCCGCAAGCTGTCGCTGACCCGCGAGCAACACGGCGAATTGCGCATTATCCGTGACGACTACAAAAAAGCGCTGGATAACGCCCTCAAAAAAAGCGAACGCTCCAACCGCCAACGCCGCCGCGAAGTTGTCAGAATCCTTTCCGACGAATCGTTCAACCAAGATGCCGCCCGCAATTACGTGAGCGCGCGCTATCTTTCCAGCATTGATTTTGCGATAGACGAACTGCAGGTATACCACCGCATCTATCAGCTGCTTACCCCTGCCCAGCGCCGCCAGTGGCTGGATGCCTGCCTCAAATAATATTCCCGAACGGTACAAGGCCGTCTGAACGCTTTGATGGCCGATAAAGCGTTCAGACGGCCTTGATGTATCCGCCGGATTGACAAGATGTATAGTCGGAGAGTAAGTTTTAATACAAGGCGGCGAGCTGCAGACAGTACAGGTAGTACGGCAAGGCGAGCCAACGCCGTAGTAAAACTTACTCTCCGACTATAGTGGAAAAACTTAATTTTTAATACAAGTCAGTAAACCGCAGACAGTACAGATAATACGGGCAAGCGCAGCAACGCGGTAGTAGAAATTAAGTTTTTTCACTATATATTCTGCGGAACCGCTCCTTCCGGCTCATCCCATTCAAAAAAACAGCCGGCAACGCAGCAGACCAAGCAGATTATTTTCAAACGGGCATCACTATTCCCGTCGGCCGCGCTGCCACAGCCACCACCACGCCACCGCCACAAATCCCAACAAGGCCAACACAATCAGCCCGAAACCGTCGCCCGCATCGGCCAAAGGAATGCCGCCGACATTCATGCCGAAAAGCCCGGCCACGATATTGAAAGGCAGCGCCAATACGGTGACGATGGTCAACACATACAGGCTGCGGTTGTTTTCTTCATTGATAATCGCAGTGATTTCTTCCTGCAGCATCTTGATGCGTTCGTTTAACGACGTGATATCCTGCACCACCGAAGCAAACTCCTCCGTCGCTTCCCGCAACTCCTGCACATCATCGCGGCTGACCCAGTCAGGCGGGCTGGAAAGCAGGCGGAACAAGGCATTCGGCTCCGGCGCCAACATGCGGCGCAGGCGCACCAGCAAGCGGCGCATGTTGCCGAGCGCGGCTCGGCTGCGGCCGATGCGGTTGGCCAGAATCCTGTCTTCGATGCTGTTGGTCTGCCTGACCAGCGACTGCACGATATCGGAAAGCTCTTCCGCCTGGTCGTCCAGCAGATGCGCCAGCAGCTGAATCGGCGTTTCCGGAATATAGCCGTTGCGGATATCGGTGCGCAGGCGATCGGTGCAGCGGAGCGGCTTTCGCCGCGCCGTCACCACCAGGTTCTGCAAAAGCACCATCCGCAGTGTGGCCAAATCGTCGGCATCATAATCAAAATCGAACAACACATCATTAATGGTGGCAATCAGTGCCTCTTCCTCCCGCTCGATGCGGGTGGCGTCGCCGTGTTCCTGCAGATTGTCGTAAAAGGTTTCCGGCAAGGAAAGATGACTTTGCAGCCAGTCGTTGATTTGGGCATTACCCAGCCCCAGATGCAGCCAGACAAAGCCGCTGCCGCCCGCCTGTAAAACATCCAGTGCCTGTTGCAGGGCAGACAAAGGCTCCGCCACGCCGTCAGCAAACACATATCCGCAAATCAGCGCTTCATCCGCCGAACCGGAAAACGGCTTCAACGGGGGTTTGAAAGGGGTGAAATTGAGCATGATGGAAAAATATAGTGAACCAAAATAAGAATGATACGGCGTTGGCTCGTCTTATAGTGGAAAAACTTAATTCCTACTACGGCGTTGCTGCGCCTAGCCGTACTAGCCGTACTGTCTGCGGCTTGCTGCCTTGTATTAAAAATTAAGTTTTTCCACTATAGTACGACAAGATGAGCCAACGCCGTAGCAGAAACTCATTTCTTCGACTATAAATACACAATCTCGCCGCTGCGGCCTTTGCTTTGCGCGCTCGCCCACCACACAAACTGCGGCATGATGTCGTCGTAATCTTTGCGCTCGCTGCGTGCTTCGCCCGGGTGGGTTTTCATGCGCTGCGGCGAATTCACCGCGCCCGGTACCAACACATTGGCGCGCAAATGGCCGAAGCGTTCCCATTCGTCTGCCGCCACTTTGCACAAATAGTTTAATGCCGCTTTGGACGCGCCGAAGCCGCCCCAGTAGGCTTTCGGGTCTTCGCCGTGGCTCTCGCCCACAAAAATCACCGAAGCGTCGGCCGACTCTTTCAACAGCGGCAGGAATGCGCGGGTCAAGCCCATCGGCGCCACGGTGTTGATGCGGTATTGGTTTACCCATTCCGCTACGGTCTGGAAATCCAGCGGCGAAAGCGCATAGAAATAGCTGGCGCTGTGCACAATGCCGTCGAGCCTGCCTTGGGTGGCTTCGGCAATGGTTTGCGCCAGTTGCCCGAATTCTTTCTCTTCCGCCGTCAGCAGGTCGAAGCAGATGGCAAACGGCTCGGGGCCGCCCGCGGTCACAATGTCGTCATACACTTTTTCCAGCTTTTTCTGATGGCGCGCCACCAGCACCACCGTTGCACCCGCAGCGGCATAGGCTTTCGCCACTTGCTCGCCGATGCCTTGCGAGGCGCCGGTTACCAGAATGATTTTGTCTTGCAGTTGGGTCATTTTATTTCTCTTTTTATCGGATAATCGTTCAAACACAGTTCGGCAGCCATGCGGCCGGACTGCACGGCGGCTTCCAGCGTGGCCGGATAGCGGGGGTGCAAATAATCGCCCGCCGGATAAATGCGCCGTTGCTGCAGCCAGACCAAATCGGGCAATACCCGCGCCACCGTGCTGGCTACGGTGGCGCGTTTTTCGGTGATGGATCGTGCGGCCAGCGGTTCGCCCACATGCGGGCACAAGGCTTTGACATCGGCATGCACGCGCGCAATCCATTCTTCGTTTTTGTAAGCGCCCACCTTGTCGGAAAGGCTGATAACCGCAGCCACTTCATTTTCCGGCAGACCCAGCTTGCCGCGGCAGAGCAGCCATTGCGCCGTGCCCCCGGCCAAACCGGTCATAACAGCGGGCAACGCCACTGCTTCGGCATAACGCAGATACACGGTGGTGATGGCATGGTATTGCAGCGCTTCATAGGCCGTCTGAATAGATGACGGCGTTTCAGACGGCATCAGAGCAGCGGCGTGATACGGGGCAACCGCCAAAATGGCGGCATCAAAAGCCTGGTTTGCCACACTTACCCGCCCGTCGGGCAGATTTTCCAAACGGCCGACGCGGGTGTCGAGGCGGATGTTTGCGCCGCGTTGCTTTAAAAAGCGCAAGGCCGGTGCGGCCAGCAGGCCGCCCAAGTCCTGCTTCGGCAACAGATAATCGCTACCGGCCTTATCCGCCCACACGCCGTCTTGCAAGACATTGCACAAGACATTCAGGCTTGCGGTTTGCAAAGGCGTGTTCAGCGCGCCCCACACCAGCGGCTGCCAGAATCCGGCCACCATTTTGCGCGAGGTGTTTTGTCGGTGCAGCCACTCGCCGATGCTGATATCAGGCAGATTGAGTGCATGCCGTTTCTGCAGGCCGCGCATGCTGTTGAGCAAAGCGGTTTTTTCACCCAAAGAAAGCTTTTTGGCCGTCAGGATGCCAAACAGGATATGCAGCGGCGCCGGCAGGTTTGCCGCCTGGAATTGCAGGCTGTCGGCCATGTGCCACTGCATCGGTTGGCGCAGAAACGCCGTTTCTTCACGCACGCCGATTTTCCGCAACAGCGTTTGCACGCCGTGGTATGCGCCAATCAGGATATGCTGGCCGTTATCCAGAAAGCTGAAGCCTTCCCTGCCCGCCTGCAGCGTCCGCGCCCGCCCGCCCGCCTGTTTGCCTGCCTCAAACAGCGTCACATCTGCGCGCGCCGCCAATTGCACGGCGGCACTCAAGCCTGCCCAACCGGCACCGACAACGGCAATTTTCGGGCGGATTTTTTGCGTGTTCATGGTTTGAATCCAAACAGCCAGGTTTTCAGAGCAATGCGTTTTTTACGCGGCCCCGGAATGGCGATTTTGTATTTCAACACGTTTTGGGCACCATCGCGTTCGATTTCGTTCAATAAAGCATAATAAATGCTGCCCAAAATCAAACCCACTTTTTGCGACTTTTTGTCTTCGCGCGGCAACAGCGCCACCGCTTCGCGATAGGTTGCACGGGCGCGGTCAATCTGAAAAGCCATCAGTCCGGCAAATTCGGGCGTAGGCGTCTGCTGCATAATGACCTGCGCGGGCATGCCAAATTGCTGCAGCTCCGCCATCGGCAGATAAATACGGCCGTTGCGCGCGTCTTCGCCCACATCGCGGATGATATTGGTCAGCTGCAGAGCCAGCCCCATCTTGTCGGCATAAGCCAGCGTTTCAGGCCGTCTGAAACCCAGAATGCGCGTAATCAACCGCCCTACCACTCCCGCCACGCGGTAGCAGTAAAGCTGCAATTCTTCGAAGCTGCCGTAGCGCGCCTGCTGCAAGTCCATCTGCATGCCCTCAATGATGTCGGCCAGCTCCGCCTGCGGCAGGGCAAAGTCGCGCACCACCGGTTTCAGCGCCTGCCCGACAGGATGCTCGGGCACGGCTTCGCCAAACACTTTGTCAAGCTCCAGCCGCCACCAATTGAGCGTGGTTTGCGCCACATGAGGGTCGGAGCAGTCGTCCACCACATCATCCAGCTCGCGGCAATATGCATATAACACCGTCATCGCATCCTGCCCGGATTGCGGCAGAAAACGAAAGCCCGCCAAAAAGCTGGATTTGCTTTCGGCGGCTTTTTGACGGCAATATTCGAGTGGCTGCACAACGGCTCCTGAATGATTGTGTATTCAGGCAGGATTGTAGCGGGATTTTGACAAGGCAACAAACTATAGTCGGCCTCACGGGCGAAATCTATGTTGCCATACGCTTAGTCGGGCTTTATTTGAGCTGCAGGCCGGGAGTGATGACTGACAATTCGAGGCCGTCTGAACACTTGTTTCAGACGGCCTTCAAGGTTTTCTGGCAATTCAGAATTATTTTATTTCTTCGCAAGCGCCGCTTGTTTCATACTTTTCTGCGGCAGCTGCACTCTCGCAGCGGTAAGTCCTGCCTGCGCTGCTCATCCAGACGGCTTTGGTATAGCCGGTATTTTCCCGCGGCACGGCCAGCAGGTTGTAGCGCAGGCTGCCATTATCGGGAACATCGGCGGAAATCCGGTATTTTTCGTTTACCGTTGCTTCAACACCGATGCTTTCCACATAGTCGTTCAGCCCGGCAGTTGTGGTGGTATTCACCGTATTGTCATTGGTATCGCGTCCCTCACCGCCGGGATTGGCAACACGGAAGCGCTTGATGATGTGGTTGATGTTGACCAATTCGGCATGCGCATTGGCCAGGTTGGCGCGCTCGACATAGCGTGCATAGGAAGGGATGGCAATCGCGGCCAGAATGCCGAGAATCGCCACTACCATCATCATTTCCAGCAGCGTAAAGCCGCATCGGGAAAATCGGCTACCCATCATTGCGCCGCCTCAACATAAGATTGCACGGTGACCACCGTATTGGCATTCTGCCCCCAGGCGCGGGCGGTAACACGGTAAATCACACTGCCGTCGGTTTTGCTGTCGATAAATTCGATGATGTAGCGCGGCGCGCGGCGCACACCGCTGTTGTTGTATGTTCTGCCATTATTGTCCATACAGTTGCTATTATTGCACAGGCGATCCCAGGCCACGGTATTGGTGCTGTCGGCTTCAATCTCGACATCCCCTTGGGTAGATTTTTCCGCACCGGCCGCAGCACAAAGTCCGCCGGTACAGTTTTGGGTAAAGGTGGGGTTGTCCAAACCGGCAATATCGCTTTCTCCTTCGCGCAAGGCGGCTTCGGCCAGCGACATGGCCAGGCGGCGGTCGGCATCGTTGCTGCCGATGCGCATTTCGGTGTTATACGACTGCGTGACCGCCACCACCAGGAAAGCAATCACAATCATCATCATCAACACGATAAACAGGGCGAAACCCTGCTGCGCCGATGCTTTGGCATGGTTTAAATGGTAATGGTGCGGTCTGCGCATGTATTCCCCCCGCGAACGGTCGCATCGATATTGTAGATATGGACATCGCCTGCCGCCATGCTCGCAGCAGTGGTTACCGCCATGCTGCCGCTGTTGAGTGTCATCCGGATGAGCGCAGGCGTGGGCACATCGTTTCCTTCATTATCATTGCCGGTTTTCAAGGTATCGGTAAATTCAAACGTTTCCCCGCCGGTGGAAGCAACTGCGGAAGCCGCGCCGCCGTTCGCACAATACACATAACCGTACTCGATATCCATACTTCCGATATCCGGCATCAGCAATTGCGGATTGCCCCAGCCGCCGTTATCGGCCAACTGGAAGCGGAACAAACCCTGCTGCTCTCCTGCCGTACCCACAACATAGGCATTGACGGTATAGCGCAAAACCGAAAACTCACTCGCCACTTGCTCGGCGCTCAGCGCCGGGTTGATGTTGCTGATGGTCAGTCCGTCGTTGTTGCGGACAACTGTGTAAGTTGCCGGACGATCCAATACGCCGCAGCTGCTGAACACCAGCGGCGTGGTGGCGGTGGCGCTGCGCAAGGGATCGCCTGCCGGAATTTGTAAAGTGGCACCGCCACTGTTTTGGTTGGTGATGGAAGCCGAGCCGACGCCGTATTGGAATACCAATGCTTCGCTTGCAGCCGTAAAGCCGTCGGGGAAACCCATGTTTGCCGCAGGCAGCTGTTTCACCGGCACCAGCGAATTCTGGTCGGGGCGGATCAGATTAAATGCCGCAGTATCAGAGCTGCTTTCATGCACGGCCGTCGTTGGATAAGCCGACATATTGAAGCAGCCGAAGCTGCCCGCCATGCGGGCATCGCGCACAATCATATTTGATGCATTGCGCAAATCCTGTTGCACATTCAGCCGCGCCAGCGCGGTATCGCTCAATTGGCGCGATACGAAATAGCCGGAGCTGACAGCAATCAAGACAATCATGCTCAAGGTGCTGGCCACCAGAAATTCTATCAGGCTGAAGCCCTTCATTTGCCGCGCAAGCGGGCGGCGGGGAAATGGTCGGTTTGTTTTCATTATTGCGTCACCCTCGCCTGATAGCTGTATACCACTCGGGTTTCATTCATGACCGGCTGCGAAGCGGCAATGCCTTCTTCTTCATTGTCCATCTGCCACGCCACTTTCACCACATAATTGCTGCCGTTGCCGTCGCAATGAAAATCCACATTATTGCCTGCCGCCGTGGGCTGGGCACCCGAGTTGTCGAGGCATACGGTGTATCGCACATTGCCTTCCGGCAAGGCTGCGACCAAATCATTGCTGAATTGGCACAATTGCGCAGTCGCCAACTGCTCCTTGCTCATGGCTCCGCTCCATTCCGGCTCGCAGGCCGCCGCGGCTGCGCCGCTTGTCAAATAAGCATCATAAGATTTCAGCGTCCAGCCGGTTTTTTTTCCATCGCTGTTTGTTGCCGCCGACAAGTCCGGGTTAATCAGCATGCCCTCAATCAGGTTTTGCACCGCCTGTGCCACGATGGTTTGGCTTTCCGCCTCGCGCACGCCCGACACGCTGCGCAACTGGGTGGCCAACAAGGCCAACACGCCGATGGCCAATACAAACATGGCCACCAACACTTCCAGCAAGGTCATGCCGTTTTGATTGGATTTCAGACGGCCTTTACGACCAAGGCGGGGCGGGCAGGCGGCTTTGCCTGAAGACGGTTTTTTTATCGTTTTCAGCATCATCAATTCCCCGAAGAAGCCTTAAATTGGCAAATTTTGCGCTCATCTTTTTTGGCGCATACCGATGCGCGGCCGCTGCTGTCGACCAACACCACGCTGGCGCGGTTTACCCGAGCATCGTCATCCGCTGCGCGGGCATCGGTCATGGCAATTTTGACAAAGCCGTCGCCCATGCTCAATGTGCCGCCCTGAGCTTGCGTGTGCCCGAACGAACCGTTGGGCAGGAAAGCCCATATCTGGTTGCTGCCCTTGGAGGCGCCGGAAAAATCAAGGTTTTCGAAAGTATAGGCAACGGCATTGCTGCCCGAGCTGTTGAGAATCACGGTGCGCAAGGGGGTGTCGGTATTGCGGGTATAGCTGCCGTTGCGGTCGACATCGGCAAAAGCCGCCATGCCCTGCTGGCCGTTGGCCGGGTCGCAATACACATTGGCGGTGCCGTCTACGCGGATGGATACGGGGCACACATACACCGGAGCATTCAGCCGTACGGCTTCGGCGCGCGCGAAGCGCAGGAGGTTGGCCACCTGCTCGGCCTGCCCGGCCACACGGCGGGCAGCGAGCCACTGGCTCATATTGGGAAGAGCGATCAGCGCCATAATCGCCATGATGGCAATCACGACCAAAAGCTCGATAAGCGTAAAGCCTTTTTGTTGGAAACGCATGAGTAACGGCTCGAGGTAGGGTTTTCGGGGTAATGTATGCTGGTTTTATAAAAATTATCGGAGCATTTTAAACGATAATGCCCCGATGTTGCCAACAAAATATGTATTTTGCCTAAGATTTCAGCAGCAGGCTGTCTCAATCTTCCATCAATGCCGCTTCCGGTATATAGGCGGCGTTGTCGAATTTGGTGAATTGACCCATAAAAGTGAGGAACACTTTGCCGGTGGGGCCGTTGCGGTGTTTGCCGATAATACATTCGGCCAAACCTTTAAACTGGGTTTCGGCGTTGTAGTATTCGTCGCGATACATAAACATAATCAGGTCGGCATCCTGCTCAATGGCGCCCGATTCGCGCAAGTCGGACATCATCGGGCGCTTGTCGGTGCGCTGCTCCACCGCGCGGCTGAGCTGCGACAAGGCAATCACCGGCACTTGCAGCTCTTTGGCCAGCGCCTTGAGCGAACGCGAAATCTCGCCCAATTCGGCGGTGCGGTTTTCCGCGCGGCCGGAAGAGCCCTGCATCAGTTGCAAATAGTCAATCACAATCAGGCCGAGCCTGCCGCCGAACTGGCGCGCCAAACGGCGGGCGCGGGCGCGCAGCTCCAGCGCGGTCAGCCCCGGCGTTTCATCGATAAACATCGGCGCATCGGATAATTTCACCACTGCATCGTTCAGACGGCCCCAGTGTTCATCCTGCAATGCGCCGGTTTTCAACACATGCTGGTCGAGCCGCCCGACCGAGCCGAGCATACGCATCACCAGCTGCGCGCCGCCCATCTCCATCGAAAACACCGCCACCGGCAGCTTCGACTCCACCGCCACATGTTCGGCGATATTGATGGAAAACGCGGTTTTACCCATCGAAGGCCGCCCGGCAACAATAATCAGGTCGCCCGGTTGCAGGCCGGAAGTTTTCTTGTCCAAATCGATAAACCCGGTGGCCACGCCGGTGACCTCGTCGGGATTGTCGCGCGAATAGAGCATGTCGATGCGCTCGACCACTTCTTTCAAGAGCGCGGGCATTTCCAGAAAGCCCTGTTTGGATTTGGCGGTGCTCTCGGCGATTTGGAACACCTTGTTTTCCGCCTCGTCCAAAAGCTGCCCCGCGTCGCGCCCCTGCGGGTTATAGGCGCTGCGGGCAATTTCCGTGCCCACCTCCGCCAGCTGTCGCATAATCGAGCGCTCGCGCACAATTTCGGCATAGCGGCGGATATTGGCCGCAGACGGCGTGTTTTGCGCCAGCGTAATCAGATAGTTGAAGCCGCCCGCCGCCTCCAGCTCGTCGTTGCGCTCCAGCGCTTCCTGCACCGTAATCACGTCGGCCGGACGGCTTTCGTTAATCAGGTTGGCAATGGCGCGGAAAATCACCCGGTGCTCGTGGCGGTAGAAATCTTCGCCCATCACCACATCGGCAATACGATCCCACGCCGAATTCTCCAGCAGCAGGCCGCCGATAACCGACTGCTCCGCCTCCATCGAATGCGGCGGCAGCGACAGCGCGCTCACTTCGCGGTCTTCGGGCGGCATCATATCGGCAAAATCGTTCATACGGCTTCCTTCACAATCATTTTCATACGGGCAGACTCATTATTATAGCCGCAAGCATCAAGGCGGGATAACTTTTATTTATTGGTATTTTTACGCCAAACGCGGTAGAATTTTCCGGCAACTACCAACAATCACACACCAACAACAAGGAGTGAACCATGGAACACAAATTACCCGAACTGCCCTACGCCCTCGACGCGCTGGAGCCGCACCTTTCCAAAGAAACCCTAGAATACCACTACGGCAAACACCACCAAACCTACATCACCAACCTCAACAACCAAATCAAAGGCACCGAGTTTGAAAACCTGTCTTTGGAAGAGATTGTAAAAAAATCTTCCGGCGGCGTATTCAACAACGCAGCCCAAACCTGGAACCACACGTTCTACTGGCTCGGCTTCACCCCCAAAGGCCAGGGCAAACCCGCCGGCGAGCTGGCCGCCGCCATCGATGCCAAATGGGGCAGCTTCGAAGCCTTCCAGGAAGCCTTCAATACGGTTGCCGCAGGCACCTTCGGCTCAGGCTGGGCATGGCTGGTGAAAACCGCCGACGGCTCGCTGGATTTGGTATCCACCAGCAACGCCGCCACCCCGCTGACCACCGACGCCACCCCGCTCTTGACCTGCGACGTGTGGGAACACGCCTACTACATCGACTACCGCAACAGCCGCCCGAACTACCTGAAAGGCTTCTGGGAAATCGTTAACTGGGATGAAGTGGCCAAACGCTTCGCCTGATTTGGTTTGAATCGAACGGCTCAGAATCTGCCCGCCAGCAGAATACCGGACAGATTCTGAAAGGCCGTCTGAAAAGTCTGTGACAACAGGCTTTTCAGACGGCCTTAATTTATTACCCGACCATTAAATGAAATGCAGCCTAATCAGGTGATGTTATATAGCGCCTTCAATTCATTGACACGAGCCAGGATAGTGGCTGAGTCCAGAGATTGGTTCGGATAAATGGCGAGGCCTTGTCCGACAAACCCGGCAGTCACACCATTGCCGTCATACCGGCCCAGAAATGAAATATCCCTTCCGGTCAAAGGCATAGTGACAGCAACAATCATCCACTCCCCTTTTGGAAATTGCGAGCTTGCGGTGATTGCCTTGCCATTTACACTCACGCCGGCTGTCCGGTTAAATGTAAACGCCTTTTTCCCTTCAATATCGGTGCCCACATCATTCATAAACAAAGCACCTGCTCCTTGGCTTCCATCTTCTCTTTGAGCGGATACCAAATAGCCTAATGTTGCGCCACCAAAGCTGTCAACTTTCACCGGAATAATCAGTGTGGTTGCGCCGATGGCACTATCGGCCCACACCCCCTGCACTACCGGACGGACACCGGCACGTGCGCCCGCTGATACCAGTCTGGCTTCCACAGTACGCGGTTGTAATGCAGTTTGCACCAACACAGCTGATGACACAGCATAAGAGGTAGCCATCAACTCCATCGGTGCTTTTTTTAAAGTATCAAATATGTTGATTTCGGTAATGCCGGCAAAATTGAAAACAATTGACTGTTGTGCTGAGCTTGGAATAGGGACAGTGTTCGGTGTAGGCCTATCGCCACCATTCACACTGTCTGTTGCATTACCGCCCGGCACACTATAGGTAAATTCAGTATATTTATCGGTCAATTGGTTAAATGCACCACAGCCAAGCACTGAAGCCACTTTTGGATCTTTGGTGATATTAAAGGGTGCCGTTGTATAACCAGCACGAACCAATTTTGTATTGAGTGTTGTGAAAGCTGCCACACCTCTGCGCAATTTGTCATAGCTATAAGGGGTAACATCAACCACACAGTTCCACATATTCATGATGCCGATAGATTCAACAAAAAAACCGGTGGCGTAATTGCCCGCAGTGCTATTCATCACACGGCAGTTGTTGAGCGTGTAGTCACTGCTGATACCCTGGCGAGTAATATTACCCGACCCCACCCAAAATGCACGAAGCATGCTACTGTTAGTGGCTGTGCGCAAACCATATGGTGCATCAAATACACAGGTTACATTATTCAGGCTCATGCCGCCACGGCCATAATTATCCAGCCAGCCATATGGCGCGCACAATAAGACGCGGTCAACCTGTACATCAATCCGCATGGCCCAAGCACGGGTTCCGTCTAAATTCCTATTGGTCAGCGAACTAAGCGCACCATTAATAAATGACAAGGCCACACGACTGGCATGAATTTCGCAATTTTCCACCACATAACGACCCAAATCGAGACCAAATGAAGACTCCTCACTACGGTCGGTCTGATTCTCTTCAAAGGCCACCTGCATGCCGAATTGCCCTGCCTTGATATAACAACCTGAAACTATCGTGTCTGTGCCGTGATGTGCATCAATGCCTTTGCGGGTGCAATCTATAAATGAACAATCAATAATATGGCGGCGGATTTGCGGTGAAAATCGGCTGGTGGCTGAACCATAACCGGGGTCAATCGCATAATCCGATACGCCATGATCAAGCGACCAATCCGGATGCCCCATGCGGCGAACAATATTGCTGATTTCACGCAACTCAACAAAGCGGGAGCTCTGGATACCGTTCACATAGCAGTCTTCAATTACATTGCCAATCAAATCTACATTATGAGGCACGTATTGCTTAGTAACATCGTTCGGAATGCGCGGTTGACTGTCTCCATTCGGCAGACCCAACAAACCCACGTTGATACCGGAGCCGGTAAATCCACGGGCATATATACCCTCAACGGTCAGTCGGGCAACCACACGCTCATGTCCAAGGGTTTCGGGGGTTTGAAACAACACAACGGCAGCGCTGTTATTGCCGATAAAGCCATCCCAATAACCCCAAGTCGAAGCAGTAGTGCCATTTATCTGCGGAAAATCCGGCATAACCGCCTGCGTTGGCAGAAGCTGGAATGGCACTGGTATCAATAGAATTATTGCGTGCAAAAGCCAGGTCATATGATGAATATGTCGTGCTATTAAAGCCCTCACCGGCTTTCCCTTTAAACGAAAAACCGGTGCTGCCGTCAATCGGCGCCAGCCAATCCTTGCCTGCACCTTTACTGCCCAACGTGCCTTTCCAGTCAGTTGCAGATTTTTTGTCAGGATCGATTTCAAGGATGCGCTTGGTAAACCAGCGGCCTCCGCTCAAACGGTTATTCCCTCGATAACCTGCGATATGCATGCCGTCCTGAAACAGCTTGTCGATGGTGAACACCGCACCAGTGAAATCAATGGTATTGTCATGCATCCTGGCCATGAAACACGGCTGTGCACCGTGACGTTTGAGCACCGCCACGCCCGGCACCGCCTGATTATCCTCCCCATAAAAATCAGCACGATAACCTGTTAGCTTGGTCATGTTAAAGTTACCGAACAGCATGATGGTTTTGCCCAGTGCATTATGCTCATCATAAGCCGCCTGAAGCGCGGCGCTGTGCGAAACCATGGTCGGCTTTGCCAGTAAAACATCGGCGGCAACGTCCGGGGGAAGAAAATTATTGAGCACAACATGATTCGGGTTAATGCTGACCGCGCTGATTTTTTCTTCAATTCCGGCCAACACTTCTGCCTGAATTGCCGAGAGGGTTTCATTTGATACATTTTCTACAGTACTCATGACCTACTCCTGTGGCTGATAAAAAAGGGCGTTAACCTGCCATGTTCAAACACGGCCAAAGCAAGGAACGCTGAATGTAAATCAAACAAAAAGCCTTGCCCGGCTCATTAGCCAGACATCACAAACATAGCAGAACACCCCCAAAAATATCTGTAAATTTATAATCTATTACATAACCTTAACTTAAAATATATTTAGCTTGAATAACCGGATAACATCATTTCTCTTGATGCTACTGGATAGAACGCCACTTTGGGCACTTCGGCAGCATTAGCACCGGCTGCAACTACCAGGCACGCCTGCAGTATCATGGACAAAAGGAAAAGACAGTCAAGCAACGCAATTTGTATCGATAGACAAATGCCTACAAATGCGGCAAATCCACCGTACCCCAAACCGGCTATGAGCAAACAATGTTCAGGCGGCCTTTTCATAATATAGTCGTTTCGATTTAGTTTGATACAGCGTTGCTGCGCCTTGCCGTACTATCTGTACTGTCTGCGGCTTGCTGCCTTGTCTCAATCTAAATTGAAACGACTATAGTTGCCATGAGTCAGATATCCCGCGAATTTTCAGCCAGAATCAACTGACAACTTCTATTTTCAAATACCCCCAATTCCCCAAACAAGCCGAAAACTGCTATACTCGTTCACATTATTTAACATCTTTTCAGGCCGTCTGAAACATGATTACGCTGCAACAATTCCAACAACAGGCCGCCGAAGGCTACAACCGCATTCCCTTGGTGCAAGAGCTTTTGGCCGACCTCGATACGCCGCTGTCGCTCTACCTCAAGCTGGCCAACCGCCCTTACAGCTACCTGCTCGAATCCGTGGTCGGCGGCGAGCGTTTCGGCCGTTATTCCTTTATCGGCCTGCCCTGCCAAACCTATCTCAAATCCGGCGGCAAACATGTGGATGTGTATCAAAACGACGAAATCATCGAACAATACGACGGCAACCCGCTGCATTTTATCGAAGCGTTTCACGAACGATTCAAAACACCCGAAATCCCCGGCCTGCCGCGTTTCACCGGCGGCCTGGTCGGTTATTTCGGCTACGAAACCATTTACCACTTCGAGCATTTCGCCCACCGTTTCCAGCAGGCCGACAAACCCGACACCATCGGCACCCCCGACATCCTGCTGATGCTGTCGGAAGAATTGGCCGTGGTTGATAATCTCAGCGGCAAAATCCATCTGATTGTATATGCCGACCCCGCCCGCCCCAACAGCTATGAAAAAGCGCGAGAACGTCTGGAAGAGCTGCGCACCCAATTGCGTCAAAGCTGCGCCATTCCGCTTTCACTCGGCAGCCCCGCCACCGAGCCGGAGCACGAAACCGGCGAAGCCCGCTATAAAAGCTATGTGCGCAAAGTGCGCGAATACATCCTCGACGGCGACTGTATGCAGGTCGTTCCCAGCCAGCGCATGAAGCTGAAATTCACCGACAACCCGCTCAGCCTCTACCGCGCCCTGCGCACGCTCAACCCCTCGCCCTACATGTTTTACTACGATTTCGGCGATTTCCACGTTGTCGGTTCGTCCCCCGAAATTCTGGTACGCCGCGAACGCGACGACATCATCGTGCGCCCGATTGCCGGCACGCGCCTGCGTGGCAAAACCCCAGCCGAAGATTTGGCGCAAGAGCAGGACTTGCTCAGCGATGCCAAAGAAATCGCCGAACATGTGATGCTGATTGATTTGGGGCGCAACGATGTCGGCCGCGTCAGCGAAACCGGCAAGGTCAGCGTGACCGAAAAAATGGTGATTGAACGTTATTCGCACGTGATGCACATCGTTTCCAACGTCGAAGGCCGTCTGAAACCCGGCGTGTCGAATATGGACGTACTCGCCGCCACCTTCCCCGCCGGTACGCTTTCCGGCGCGCCGAAAGTGCGCGCGCTGGAAATCATCGAAGAGCTGGAGCCTGCCAAACGCTGCATCTACGGCGGCGCGGCGGGTTGCTGGGGCTTCAACAACGACATGGATCTGGCCATCGCCATCCGCACCGCCGTCATCAAAGACCAAACCCTGTATGTGCAGAGCGGCGGCGGCATCGTGGCCGACTCCGACGAAGAAGCCGAATGGCAGGAAACCCAAAACAAGGCCCGCGCGGTATTGCGGGCGGCGCAGATGGTGCAGGAAGGTTTGGATAAATAAGCGGCAACCCGTTTCTGCCTTCCCGTCCTGCTCCACAAACAGCGGATACAACTCCTTTCAAGCCAAAGGCCGTCTGAAACGGCAAAACGTTTCAGACGGCCTTTTTACCACAACAACAGGTCATCCAGAGCACCAAACTACCGTAAACACTCGGCTTTTTGATACAATGGCGAATTTGTTTCACGCCCTTTTCAGAAACATCACCCCCGCAGGCGGTAGGCGGGGGCGGCCTTTCCACTCCGATTTATTCCGATCATGACAAACCTTATCCCCACCCCCATCCTTCCCCCCGCCATGCTCGGCATCCTCGGCGGCGGCCAGCTCGGCCGCATGTTTACCGTGGCCGCCCAAACCATGGGCTACCAAGTGACCGTACTCGACCCCGATCCCGACGCGCCTGCCGCCAAGTTTGCCGAACGCCATTTGTGCGCGCCTTTCGACGACCAAACCGCCTTGAACGAATTGGCCAAATGCGCCGCCGTCACCACCGAATTTGAAAACGTGTCCGCCGATGCCATGCGCTTTCTGGCACAGCACACCACCGTTTCCCCCGGCGGCGACTGCGTGGCCATCGCCCAAAACCGCATTCAGGAAAAAGCCTGGATTCAGCGCGCCGGTTTGCAAACCGCGCCCTATCAGCCGGTATGCAAGCCCGAAGACATCACGGAAGCCAGCGCCGCACTGCTGCCCGGCATCCTGAAAACTGCTACCCTCGGCTACGACGGCAAAGGCCAAATCCGCGTAAATACCGTGGATGAGCTGAAAGCCGCGTTTGCCGAACACGGCGGCGTAGATTGCGTGCTGGAAAAAATGGTCGACTTGCGCGGTGAGATTTCCGTGATTGTGTGCCGCCTCGACAGCAGCCAGGTGCGCACGTTCGACCCAGCGGAAAACATCCACGAAAACGGCATCCTCGCCTACTCCATCGTGCCCGCCCGCCTGCCGCAAGACATCCAGCAACAGGCGCAGCAGATGGCGCAACGTTTGGCAGATGAATTGGATTATGTCGGCGTGCTGGCGGTGGAGATGTTTGTGGTCGGCGACATGCACGAGCTTGTGGTCAACGAAATCGCCCCGCGCCCGCACAACAGCGGCCACCATACGCTGGACGCCTGTGCCGCCGACCAGTTCCAGCAACAGGTGCGCATCATGTGCGGCCTGCCGCCCGCCGACACGCGCTTGTTGTCATCCTGCTGCATGGCCAACATCCTCGGCGATGTGTGGGGCGACGACGGCAGCGAACCCGGCTGGCTACCGCTGCAAAACAACACCCGTGCCCATCTGCACCAATACGGCAAACTCGCCGCCCGCAAAGGCCGTAAGATGGGGCATTTCACCGTGCTCGCCGACGATGCCGACCAGGCCTTTGCCGCCGCACAAGCCCTGCATCAATCGCTATAGCCGAAGAAATGAGTTTCTGCTACGGCGTTGGCTCGCCTTATATCAGAAACTCATTTCTCCGACTATCTAGCAAAACCGCCATGGCGGCGAAGCGCCGCTTGCAAACGAAATTAACTGTCAGAACGAAGCAGCGCTGTGTCGCAGCCATCCGGCTTGCCCGCCCGGTATCGGTTTATCTTGATTTCACGGTATAATGTTTCAGACGGCCTCTATTGATTCAAAACAAGGCCGTCTGAAAATCCCTCCAACGGTTACTGCGAACAAATGCCATGAGCCTGATTACCGTCCTGCGCCCCGCCAATCAACACGATTGCGAACACATCTACAACGCCCACCACTATTCGGTGCAATACACCTGTGCCCGCAGCTACGACGACCGCATCCTCGATGCCTGGCGCGCGCTGCTCAGCCCCGAAAGTTACCTCGACACCATCGCCGACAGCAGCAAGGCCTTGTGGGTAGTGGAATACAAAAACCACATCCAAGGCTTTTTCCAGCTGGATTTCAAGGAAGCCCAGCTCGATGCCTTATACGTGCACCCGTTTGTACACAACCAGGGGCTGGGCACCGCGCTGCTGCAACGCGCCGAAGAACTGGCGCAGGAAGCCGGACTGAGCTTTATCAAACTCTACGCCTCACTCAACTCGATCGGCTTTTACAAACTCAACCATTATGAATCGCTGGGCGCCGCCATCTTGCCGCTCAACCGTGAAGTAACCGTCGAATGCGAATTGATGCGCAAAAATCTTTGAGCAATACCCGTTATCGGAAAGGCCGTCTGAAACATTTCAGACGGCCTTTCCGATAACAATTCAACAAGTTACACCGACCCAACAAACTGATCCGGCTCTAAAAATATATATAGTCGGAGAAATGAGATTCTGACACAAGGCGGCGAGCCGCAGACAGTACCATAGAGGGAAAACTTACTCTAATACAAGGCAGCAAGCCGCAGACAGTACAGATAGTACAGCCAGGCGCAGCAACGCCGTAGTAGGAATTAAGTTTTCCCTCTATATAGTACGACAAGGCGAGCCAACGCCGTGGCAGAAACTAATTTCTCCGACTATAGTTATCTTTGAATCCCCCCGTCCTGACCCACTCCGGCTTAACTTAACCAGCGAAACGTGCCAATCTTGCCCTCCTCGGGCTGCCAGAACGAAGGAGGGAATAAGCAGCTGAAATCCCAACAATTACTTAAAATACTTATCCCGAACTCACGTTATTGATGCTATCAAACCAGCTTCAAACGCACCAACGCCTGCTTTAATATTTCCGAATCCCAACCCGCCGACACGGCCAGCGTCAGCAGCGCGGCGGCGGTTTCGAGATTGGTTTTGCCGCCGTTAACCACACCTGCCTGCCGCAGCGCATCGCCTTGGGCATATACCGCCGCCGCGCAGCCTTGCGGCACCTGGCTGATGTTCAACAGCAGGCCCCCTTTACGGGTGTAATCTGATACGGCGGCAATCAAATCTGCATCGGCGGGCGCGTTGCCGTGGCCGTAGCTTTGCAGAATCACTGCATCGGCAGGTGTCGTCCGCAACGATTCGGCCACGGTGGCGGCGGCAAAACCGGGAATCAGGGTATGGCAAATCACTTTGGCTTGCGGGTTGGGCGCTAAGATAGTGAACGGCGTTGCCTCAGTTTCAGACGGCCTCAAAGCCACGTTCTGCCAGCCCTGCTCCGCCGACCACTCACCCACGCGGCTGAAGTGGGCGTTGCCGAAGCCTTCGGGGCTTTCGGTGCTGATTTTGCTGCTGCCGACGGCGGGGTAAAGTTTGCCGTTAAAGGCAATCACCACTTCTTGCAAATCGGCCAGGCCAAACGCGGCCACGGCGGTGGCAAGGTTGAACGGTGCATCGCTGCCTTCGCTGTCAAACGGCCATTGTGAGCCGGTTAAAACGACGGGTTTGTTTAAGCCCTGCAAAGCCAGCGCGAGGATGTTGGCGGTGTAGGCCAGGGTGTCGGTGCCGTGCAGCACCAATACACCGTCGTATTGGGGGATTTTTTCTTGCAACACTTGCAGCCAGTCGTGCCAGTTTTGCAGGGTGACGGCGGAAGAATCAATCAGCGGCGTGCAGATGTGCCAATCGAATTGCAGGCTGCCTGAAAATGGCAATAGTGCTTTATCAACCAGCGCGGTATCCGGGCGCAGGCCTTGTTCGCTTTGGCTCATGCCGATGGTGCCGCCGGTGTAGAGGACGAAAATGCGTTTGTTCGGATTCATAATATCCTGTTTTCAAAATCAAACAGGCCGTCTGAAAACATCTTTTCAGACGGCCTCAATCACTTACAGTTTGCCCGCCACTTTTTTATTGCGCATCAGGCAGAGCATATCGGCGGCAACGTGGGCGGCGGCGATGGCGGTGATTTCGGCGTTGTCGTAGGCGGGGGAAACTTCGACCACGTCCATGCCGACGATGTTCAAATCGCCGAGCGCGCGGATGATGCCGAGCGCGGTGTGCGAATTGAGGCCGCCGGGCACGGGGGTGCCGGTGCCGGGCGCGAAGGCGGGGTCGAGGCAGTCGATGTCGAAAGTGAGATAAACGGGATTATCGCCGATGATGTCGTAAATCCGTTTCACCGTCGCTTCTACACCGTTTTCGTTTACCCACGGCGCGAACAGCATATTCATGCCCATAAAGTCGCTGTTCCAGGTACGGATGCCGACTTGCGCCGAGGTGGCGGGGTTGATCAGGCCGTCTTTGATGGCTTTGTAAAACATGGTGCCGTGGTTGAGCGATTCGGGCGCGTCGTCCGGCCAAGTGTCGCAATGGGCATCGAAATGCAGCAGGCTCAAGGGTTTGCCGTATTTTTCGGCGTGTGCCTGCAACAGCGGATAAGTGATGAAATGGTCGCCGCCGAAGGTGAGCATTTTGGCGTGGCTGTTTTGGATGATGTCCAGCGCGTGCTGTTTGATGGTTTCGCGGATGGTCCACGGCTGGTGCGCATCAAACCAGCAGTCGCCGTAATCAATCACGGCCAAATCGTCAAACGGGTCGAAGCCCCACGGAAACAGGTTCAGCTCGGCCAATTGCACGCTGGCGGCACGAATCGCCGCCGGCCCCAAACGCGCACCGGGGCGGAAGGTGGTGGCCAAATCCAGCGGCACGCCCGACACCACCACATCGGCTTCGCTCAAATCGCGGGTATAACGGCGGCGCATAAACGACAAGGCGCCGGAATAAGTATTTTCAATGGTGGAGCCTTGCAGCGATTCGCGGCGGAAAGCGCCGTCGCCGTAGATTTTTTCAGTCATAAGAAGTTCCCGATATAAACAAATAGGCCGTCTGAAACAGAAAAAAGGTTTTCAGACGGTCTGAAAACCTTTTTATTATACTAAAACTATGTGCCGCTCTGTCGACATTCAACCTTACGACGATGCTTTTCGGCAAAATATCCGCCTGCTGTATTCAAAATAGCCACTTTGCAGACAAATATATTCGAAAATCCGCTTTCCAAAAGCCTTATTACGGAGACGACTTCTCAGCCGCTTTGCGCACGGCTTTTTGGGCTTTGCGCTTGGCTCTCAATTCTCGCAAATGCTCATGGTAGAAACGCAAACGCTGGCGTTTTTTCCACCAAAAATAAACCAACACCGCCGCGCCGATACCGATAACCACAAACAAGCCGTATTGGAATTGGTGGATTTTCTTCATCAACCAATCGGTTTGCTCGGCACCGTATGCACCGAGATAAATCCATACCGGCACGGAAATCAGTGCCGCTAAACCGTCCATCATCAAAAAGCGCAGATACGATACTTTGCGGCTGATGCCGGCAGTTATGTAAATCGGTGTGCGCAAACCGGGCAGAAAGCGGGCGACAAACAACACGCGATTGCCGTATTTATCGAATTTT
>JAUNTY010000095.1 GCA_030538415.1 Neisseria sp.
GCTGCTGAGAAAGCCGCTGCTGAGAAATTAGAGGCTGAACGCATTGCTGCCAGAAAAGTTGAATTGGCTCAATCTGCTTATGACGCAGGTTTAAGCGAAGAACTGGCGCAAAAATTTGCTGATAATAATGTGGAAATTAGTGAAAGCGATTTAGATACTGAACTAGCAAACTTTATCAACGATGAAGTTATTGATGCAAAAGGTGGCTATTACAGTTCTGGATTCTCTCAACGAAATGGTGGTGTTTCTTCTGCATCCTCTGTTTCTACATCTATCATTAATGGCTCAGTTCGTAAATATGGCCAAGAACGTAAAAGCTATAGCTATGAGAAAATTTATAACCAACCATATTCCGTTGTAATTGGTGGCGGCATGGTTGATGAATTGACTACATACAGCGGATATTATTCATCCAGCAATATTGATAAAACCTTCAGCCTAAGTAAAATTGCAGGGTTAGTTACCCAAGACCATGCCATTCCGGCAATCGGTTCAGCCACTTATATCGGCAATGCTATGAATGCAGCAGGCGCGTTGGGCAATTTGAGCTACACCATAGACTTTGGTACACGCAAAGGCTTTGGCGAAATCAGTGGTTTGAGCAGCAGCGATGCTTCTGCCGATATCCTAGCTGTCAGCCCGATTAGTCTGCTGGAAGGCACGTTGGCAAAAATCAACTTGAATGGCCAATCAGTTACAGGTATCCGTGGTGTGGCTCGTGCAGGAGATGGTGATGCTTGGGGTTATCAGAACGGTACTTATTCGCTTGGCTTGTTCGGCCCGAAAGCCGAAGAGGTGGCAGGCTCTGCTTTGTTTGATGGTGTTGGCGATGATGGCAAAATCGGTTTCGGCGGCCAACGCGGTGAAATCAGCAAATAATCCTTTGCTATAATCTCAGGCCGTCTGAAAGTATTCAAATGCTTTCAGACGGCCTGATTTAGCAACAGGCAGGCCGTCCTACAGTATGTGCCATGTGCAGCTACGCCGTTCAGACGGTCTGCCAAACCCCAAGCAAGACCATAATATGCTCAAGAAAACGTTAACTTTTTTATTGATTTCCGCGCCGCTGTATGGCGAGGATTTGCCGGTGTTGCCCATTCCCGTGCCGGAACCTTTGTTTTTTGAAAACGAAACCGCACCGATTGCGCCGCCGTTGCGCGAGGAGGTAGTGAGGCCGTCTGAAACGGCGGGGCAGGTGCAAACGCTGACGGAGGCGCAGTTGCGTGAAAATCCCGAGCTGCTGGTGCATCTGATTAATCAGGCCGTTGTCGGCAAGCGTTGGGATATGCTGGCCGATTTGCTGGCGCTTTACCGCGAAACGGCTGCGCCCGACCAAACGCTGATTGCGTATGCCGAGGGCGCGTTGCTGCGCGGACGCGGCGAAGTCGGGGCGGCGGTGGCGCGTTACCGCGAAATTGTTGCCGCGCATCCGGATTTGCCGTATGTGAAGCTGGATTTGGGGCTGATGCTGGCGGAAGACAAGCAATACCGCGAGGCGGAGCGGGTGTTGGCCGAGGTGGAGGCGGCGGAGGTCACGCCTGCCACCAAACGGCTGGCGGCAGCTTATCGGGCGGCGGCGGTCAAGGCACAGGCGTGGCAGCCGGATGTGTCGCTGCAATACGAGCGCACGGACAATGTCAACAATGCTTCCGACGAGCGCATCATCGAATGGCAGGGGCAGCGGTGGACGAAAAGTGCCGACAGCCTGCCGCAAAGCGCCGAGGGTTTCCGCTACGGCCTCGGGGTGCAGCGGGATCTGAATGTCGGCGGCCATCATTTCGCCCACTTCAATCTGCGCGGCGACGGCGTGCATTATTGGGACAACCAAGATTACAGCGAGCAGAGCCTGCGCGTGGCGGCGGGCTATAAAAACCAGAACGCGCGCCGCTCGTGGGGCGTGATTCCGTTTGTCGAGCAAAACTGGCTCGGCGGCTCGCGTTACAGCCGTCTTTACGGCGCGAATCTGGAATACAGCCGCGTGTTGTCGCCGCGCTGGCAGCTGATGCTGAACGCCTCGCGCACGGAAAAACGCTATCAGGAAGCGCCGACCGCCGCGCGCTACAACGGTTTTGCCCACCTGCTTTCCGCCACCGCGCTCTACCGCGCCGCCGATTCGTGGCTGCTCTTTGGCGGCCTCGACCAACAATGGGACAACACCCGCGAAAAAGCCGATGCTTCCGCACGCAGCGGCATCCGCATCGGCACGGTGAAAACCTTTAAAAACGGCCTCGGCACGCGCCTGAACCTGCGCTACGCCCGCCGCGCTTTCGACGCACCGGCAACGCTGGTGTACGAACACACCCGCAATGACCACGAATATCAGGCGCAGGCGGCGCTGTGGCACCGCAAAGTCAGCTGGAAAGGCTTTACCCCGCGCCTGAATTTCCGCTATTTGAAAATCGACAGCAATATGCCTGCTTTCTATTCTCGCTCGAGCGGGCAATGGTTTGTGAGCGTGGAGAAAGCGTTTTAGACGTTGGAGACGGAAAGTAGCGTGGGCTCTGCCCGCGTTTTGTGTTTTCAGACGGCCGCCCGTGTTTTCGTGGGCGCAGCCCACGCTACGGGGTGCCCTTGCAGACAAAGGCCGTCTGAAACCTGTGTTCAGACGGCCTTGATGTATTCGCGGAACCAGTTTGCGGATAAGCAATAAATATATGTATAAGCAGGAAGTAGCGTGGGCTCTGCCCACGTTTTATGTTTTCAGGCGACCGCCGTGTTTTCGTGGGCGTAGCCCACGCTACGGGATGCCCTTGCGGACAAAGGCCGAGACCTTTGCAAAATACCTTTTGCTGCATCGCAAAAACATCCACTCCGTCATTCCGGCGCAGGCCGGAATCCATAGCTCGCCATGAAAACCCATTTGAAATCAAATAACTGAACCTTGAAAAAATGGATTCCGGCCTGCGCCGGAATGACGGATGGAATGGATATTTCTAAGAAAAAAGTATTTTGCAAAGGTCTCAGGCCGTCTGAAACCTGTGTTCAGACGGCCTTGATGTATTCGCAGAATCAGCTTACGGATAAGCAATATAAGCGTAAGCCGAATGGTTGTGAATAGATTCGAAGTTTTCGCTTTCGACGATGTAGCCGCAGATGCGCTCGTCGGCGGAGAGTGCGGTGGCGACGTCGCGCACCATGTCTTCGACGAATTTCGGGTTTTCGTAGGCTTGTTCGGTCACGAATTTCTCATCGGGGCGTTTGAGCAAACCGTAAAGCTGGCAGCTCGCTTGCGCTTCCACGCAGTCGATCAGCTCTTCGATGGCGACGTCGGCCGAGCAGGAAAGGGTGACGGTCACGTGCGAGCGCTGGTTGTGCGCGCCGTATTGTGAGATTTCTTTCGAGCAGGGGCAAAGGCTGGTGACGGGCACGAGCACTTTCAGCGTGTGGCTGTATTCGCCGTTTTTCACTTCGCCGCAGAGGGTGACGTCGTAATCCAGCAGCGATTTGATGCCGGATACGGGCGCGGATTTTTGGCGGAAAAAGGGAAACGATACGCTGATTTTGCCGGAATGCGAATCCAGCCGCGCCAGCATTTCTTCGGTGAGCGCTTTCAGACGGCCGAAGCTCAAGGGCTCGGTTTGCTCTTCCATCAAGGCGACAAAGCGCGACATGTGCGTGCCTTTTTGGTCGGCAGGCAGGAAAACGGTCATGGTGAGGCGGCCGACGGTTTGCTGCGTGCCTTCGGCGCTTTCGATGCTGACGGGAAAGCGCAAGTCTTTGATGCCGACCTGATTAATCGGCAGGTTGCGTAAATCGCGGCTGGATTGCACGTCTGCAATGGCGTTCATGCTGGTGGGTTTCCTTGGGATGACAACGGGTTCGCCCGCTGTAAGTGTGTGCGGACGGCTGGAAAAACAAGGCCGTCTGAAATATTGTTTCGGCTTAAATGCGAGATTATATCACTTGTGCTTGCAGACGGCATTGATTGTTTCTATTTT
>JAUNTY010000096.1 GCA_030538415.1 Neisseria sp.
GATGCATTGCCCGATTGTGCATGATATTCAGATGGCTTATCCCGAACTCACGTTACCTATAATAGCCTGAAAAGCAACTTGTCTTATTTGTTTGTGTTTGAGGACTATCTTGATTTCACTCTTCCAAAAACCACCAATTTGCCAGAAGGCAAGTTTTGGTGATTTGAAAGCAAAATTGAGAGTTCATCAGGGATGAAAAAAGAGCACAAGATAATGTTTATCAATGATTATTTTTCTAAGAAATAAGGGAAATCGCCTTTTTTGTTACTTACCCAGAAAAATCGCTTTTGGCTGTTTACGCCGAATGGCATAAGGTTAAATACTTTAAAGTCAGGTTATTTTGTTGAATAGTAATAAGCTTTTTACACGAACCCAAGCCGTCTGAAAATGAATTCAAACGGCCTGGGTTTGTGTAAAAAAAAGCTTATTTTTTCTTGGTCGGAAGCGTTTATTTCCAGTATCGCCACCAAGGCATTGCATTGCCTCTCCAGGGGGTTTGTAAATAAGGGCTGGAAGGGAAGTTTTGGGCTAGAATACGACGGGTATCGTTTGCCAGTTGTTGTTTGCCCATACGGTTATAGGCGAGTTCCATGATGGCCAAAGCCTCTTCCACAAAACGGGTATTCTGGTATTGTTCGACCACTTTTTGAGCACGGTTGGCGGCTGCCAGATAAGCGCCGCGGTTCATGTAATAGCGGGCGACGGAGATTTCATTACCGCCCAAGGCATCGACCAGCTTGGTCATGCGCTCAGTGGCATCGGGAGTATATTGGCTATTTGGGTAGCGCTCAACCAGTTGGGCGAAAGCATGGTAGGCATCTCGGTTGGCTTTGGGGTCACGATCAGACCAGTCTTGAGAGGCCAGTTTGTTCAGAAACGACTGGTCTTCATTGAACAATACCAAGCCTTTCAGGTAAAGCGCATAGTCCATATTCGGGTGTTGCGGGTAGAGGCGTTGGAAGCGCTCAATTGCTGCCAAGGCTTTTTCCGGTTCGTCGTCTTTATAATAGGCGTAAGCGGTATCGAGTTGCGCTTGCTGGGCATAGCGTCCGTTTGGAAAACGGGATTCCAAAATTTCGTATAACTTGACAGCTCGCGTATAATTATTACTGTTTAAGTCGTCATGCGCTTCGGCGTAGAGACGGTCTACAGTCCAATCCTGAGTCATTTGGGCGTCTTTGTCGACTGTGCCGGTATTGGCGCAGCCGTTTAAAGCCAAGCCCAAGGCTACTACTAAAAGAATTTTTTTCATGCAGAACACTTCCTTTGACAATGAGGCTGATTATAACGATGATTTGGGGTTTTCGGCAGCCCTAAATGCAGAAAGTTGCATAAATTTAACCGTTCCTGTTGATTTGGCAGGAGGGCGGCTGGATGCGGTGCTGGCGAAATTGTTGCCGGATTATTCCCGCAGTCGTTTGACCGGCTGGATTAAAGAAGGTGCTGTACTGGTGAACGGAAAATCGGCGCAACCCAAAGACAAGATGATTGGTGGCGAAGAGCTGGAAGTGACGGTGGTTCAGAGTGAGGAAAATCTGGCTTTTACGCCGGAGGCCATTGAGCTGGATATTGTTTATGAGGATGATTTTGTCATTGTTTTGAACAAGCCTGCGGGGTTGGTGGTGCACCCGGCGGCCGGCAACTGGTCGGGCACGTTATTGAACGGCCTCTTGGCTCATTGTCCGGCTTTGGGACAGATTCCGCGTGCCGGTATCGTGCATCGTCTGGACAAAGACACCAGCGGATTGATGGTGGTGGCGAAAACGTTACCGGCACAAAATCATCTGGTGCAGCAATTGCAGGCGCGCACGGTGAAGCGGATTTACCGCGCCGTGGCCAACGGCATCGTGCCGTTTGACGGTAAAATCGAAACGTTGATTGGGCGCGATCCCCATAACAGGGTGAAAATGGCGGTGGTCAAATTTGGCGGCAAACCGGCGGTCACGCATGTGAAGGTGCTGGAGCGTTATCTGGCGCATAGTTATATAGAATGCGCACTGGAAACAGGGCGCACCCATCAGATTCGCGTACACATGCGCGAAGCCAATCATCCGTTGGCCGGTGATCCGGTATATGGCAATCCCCGCCATCCTTGTTCGGAAGTGGTCAAGGAAGCGGTCAAAGCATTGCCCAGGCAGGCGTTGCATGCTTATCGCTTGAGCTTTGTGCATCCGCAGAGTGGTGAGACGGTGTCTTTCGAAGCACCGATTCCACAGGATATGTATCACCTGTTGTCTGTGCTGCGTCTGGAAGCGGGTTTGGATTCTTCTCTGAGCAACGAAACGGAATGGCAGGAAAAACTCGGCAAAAATGACGATGATGATTGGGACGACGATGATTATGATGTTGAAGTCATGTATGTGCGTGACTGAAGCGTTTGTTGAGGCCGTCTGAATACCCATTCATAAAAACAACCTGACTGCGTTGGTGCGCTTGAATTCAAAGAAAGAAGCAAGACTTGGGCGCCGACGTAGCAGATAAACCAGCTCTGTCTTATTATCTTAACTAGTGGAAAAACTTACTTTAATACAAAGGCAGCAAGCCGAAGACAGTATAAGTAGTACGGCTAGGCGCAGTAACGCAGTAGTAGAGTAAGTTTTTCCACTATAGTTTTTATGAATTGGTATGAAAGCCTGAGGAGGCATTGATGAACAAAGCAATCAATCTGGACTTGAATGCGGCCATCGGCCTGGGCGGAAGCCAGGCTGTTTTTTTACATGCAGACTGGCCTGCACCAAAAAACGTGCGTACTTTGGTTACCACCCGCAATGGCGGGGTAAGCGAAGGCGTTTACCGCAGCCTCAATGTGGGTGCGCATGTGGGTGACGACAGCGGGCATGTGGCGCAAAACCGGGCATTGGTGCAGGAGCAGGTCGGCATACCGATTGCGTATCTGAATCAAATCCACAGCCCTGATGTGGTACGTGCTGAAGACAGCGTGCCCAAAGTGTTGGATGCCGACGCCAGCGTTGATTGCAGCGGCAAGGCAGCTTGTGCCGTGATGACGGCAGATTGCCTGCCGGTGCTGCTGTGCGACCGCGCCGGTACGGTGGTGGCGGCGGCACATGCGGGCTGGCGCGGGCTGGCGGCGGGTGTGCTGCAAAACACGGTATCGGCCATGAATACGCCTGCAGCGGAAATCATGGCTTGGTTCGGGCCTGCCATCGGGCCGGATGCATTTGAAGTGGGACAGGATGTGTTTGATGCATTCTGTCTGCCGTTGCCACAGGCAGCCGCGGCATTCGAACCGATCGGCCAGCATAAATATCTGGCCGACATTTATGCTTTGGCGCGCCTGATGCTGCAGCGGGAAGGGGTAACCGAAATCTACGGCGGCACACATTGCACCGTATTAGAGCGGGACAGCTTTTTTTCTTATCGCCGTGACGGCCAAACCGGCCGCATGCTCAGCGTGATATGGTTGGACAAGCAAGAGGCCGTCTGAAAAACCGGGCTGCTTGCCGATATTCTTTGTTGTGCCACATTACACCCCAAAAGCGCGTGTTTTGGCCGGCATGCCCGATACCATTTTCGCTGCAGGCTCAGACCGTGATGCCCGACATGCTTCCGTTTCGCGAAAGCTTTCAGACGGCCTTGGATTGTCGGCAACATTCCTGGCTTGCAACCAAACTTGATACGGGCACTGCGTGAATCATTCTCTTTGAGACAATGCAGTACAGGCTTGTGTAACAACAAATCCTCATATGATCGAATCATGCCGACACATGATTTTTGTAACGAGAGTTCTGGATAAGCATTTGGGATATTCTTATTGTTTTCAGAAATGTATAGTCGTTCTAATAATGTATAGTCGTTCTAATTTAGTTTGATACAGCGTTGCTGCGCCTTGCCGTACTATCTGTACTGTCTGCG